>DASSMB010000236.1:0-2647 GCA_035689095.1 Rubrobacteraceae bacterium
CGAAGAGGCCCTGATGCTCGACCCTACCGGCGCCGTAGCCACCTGCAACGCGACCAACTTCTTTATCGTGCGGCGCGGCGAGGTCTGGACCTCCACCGGCCACTACTGCCTCAACGGCATCACCCGCCGCATGGTCATCGAGCTGTGCAGGGCGAACGGCATCCCGGTGCGCGAACGGGCCTTCTCCCTCACCGACGTCTACGGCGCGGACGAGGCGTTCGTCACCGGAACCTTCGGGAGCCTGACGCCGGTCGTGGAGGTGGACGGGCGCGGGATCGGTGACGGCAGACGAGGCGAACTTACGGCCCGCCTCTCGGAGCTGTACGCCGATGCCGTCTCCCGCGCCACTTCGGGGTCATAGGCTATGGCCGACTGCCTCAAGCTCAGCGTGTGGTCCGGGCCGCGCAACGTCTCGACGGCGCTCATGTACTCGTTCCGGCAGCGTTCGGACACGCTGGTCGTGGATGAACCGCTCTACGGGCACTACCTCAAGACGACCGGCGCGGACCATCCGGGTGATGATGAGGTAATGGAGCGGATGGACTGCGACGGGGAGCGGGTGGTTCGGGAGACCATACTCGGCCCGTGCGAACGTCCGGTCCACTTCTTCAAGAACATGGCCCATCACCTGGCCGGTCTGGACCGAGGCTTCCTCTCACGTATTACGAACGTGCTCCTGATCCGAGCCCCGGAAGAGGTGCTGCCGTCGCTCGCGACGCAACTGCACGACCCCACCCTGCGAGACACCGGCTTTGCCTGGCAGGTCGAGATCCTGCAGACCGTCCTGGAGCAGGGCCGGGATCCCCTCGTCCTCGACTCGAAGCAACTACTTCTTGACCCGCCCGGCGTCCTGCGCGAAGCCTGCGCCCGGCTCGGCTTGCCGTTCGAGGACGCGATGCTGCGCTGGCCCGCCGGACCGAAGCCGGAGGACGGCGTGTGGGCGAAGCACTGGTACGCCAACGTCCGCGCCTCGACCGGCTTCATGGCGTACCGCCCGAAGACGGAGCCCCCGCCGGAGCGGCTGCGTCCCCTGCTGGAGGAGTGCGCGCCGCTCTACGAGAGGCTCCGCCGCTACGCTATCGCGGCGGGATAGGCCGAGTCCATACGGCGCTACAGCAGGCTCGCCAGACGGCTGACACCCTCTGAGATCTGGCCGGGAGTAACCGCGCAGAACGGGAGCCGCACGAACCGGTCTCCGGGCGTCGCGCCCTCGTCGTCCGGGTCGGCGAAGAACGCCGCGCCGGGCGTGAGCACCAGACCGATCTCCTTCGCCCGCCCTACCAGATCGTCCGTGTTAGCCTCCTCCGGCAGCATGACGCTCACGAAAAAGCCGCCGTCCGGGATGAACGCCTGCGCGTCCGGCAGCTCCCGGCGCACCGCCTCCTCCGTGGCCTGCCAGCGCGGCCGGTAGAGATCCTTCAGCTTCTCGATGTTCGGTTGCAGCCATCCCCGCCGCAGGTACTCCGCGACCGCCGCCTGCGTCGGCAGCACCGGCGAGAGGTAAGTGTTCTCCCCGAGGCGGGTCAGGTCCCGCACCAGTTCCTCCGGCCCGAGCATGAACCCGACCCGGATGCCGGGGCTGAGCAGCTTGCTGAACGAGCTCATAGTGATGACGTTCGAGTCGTCAATCTCGCGCAGGAGCGGCAGGTCCTCGCCCCGGTAGCGCAGCTTGCGGTACGGTACGTCCTCGATCACGGTGAAGCCGTACTCATCCGCCAGCTCTACCACCCTCCGCCGCTTCTCCAGCGAGAGCGTCGCCCCGGCCGGGTTCTGGAAGTCCGGCACCAGGTACAGGAAAGCCGGCACCTCCCGCGCGAGCGCCGCTTCGAGCCGGTCCGTGCTGATCCCATCCTCCTCCAACGGGATGCCCACGACCCGCGCCCCACGCCGCCGGAAGGTGAGTATGGCCCGGTCGTAGCTCGGCTGCTCCGTGTAGACGACCCCGTTCGGCCGCACCAGATGAGCCGCCACCAGGTCCTGCAACTGCAATGACCCGTTCCCGACCATCACGTTCGCCGGCGAGACCCCGTACTCCCGCGCCAGCTCCTCGCGCAGCGGCGCGTAGCCCTGCTGGTGCCCGTACTGCAACACCACCGCCGTGTCCTCCAGAACGGCCGCCTCGAAACACTCTCCAAGCTCCTTCGCCGGGAACGCCTCCGGTGGCGGCACCCCACGAGTAAAGACTATTTTATCGGTCAAGATCCTAACTCCTTATCTATCTCTCCAAAGGTACGCATCCTAGTCCGAGATACAGGTGGTACGCAACTGCCTGAATTACATATAGGCGTTTCAATCCCTGCCCAGCCTAAAAACCGGGGCCAAGGACAATCGCCACGATTACGCAAGTCCAACCCTTCTTCCGCATGTTGATGTAGTTCCAATCCTCGCCCGACCCGAAGGCCGGACGCAACCCCGACATCTGCCCGCCGCGCACCGCCAGGGCCGCGATGTTCCAATCCTCGCCCGACCCGAAGGCCGGACGCAACCTCGACACCTTGCAGGGCCACGGCCTCGACGCGAAGTTCCAATCCTCGCCCGACCCGAAGGCCGGACGCAACCTTTACGGACATCGGAGGCGTCGGCTATCTAGATGAGTTCCAATCCTCGCCCGACCCGAAGGCCGGACGCAACCCCCATTAGTTCGGCC
>DASSMB010000237.1:0-6283 GCA_035689095.1 Rubrobacteraceae bacterium
GTACGCGACAGCACCTTCGACCGATACGAGGGGGCCGTCCGGCTCCACATCAAGCCGGCCCTGGGCAGGCTAAAGCTCAAGAAGCTCACCCCCGCCCACGTCCAGAGCTTCTACCGGGACAGGCTCGACGCCGGGTGCGCCCAGGCGTCCGTCAACAAGATGCACGTGGTGCTGCACAAGGCTCTCAAGCAGGCGGTCGAGTGGCACATGGTCCCGCGCAATGTCGCCGGGGCGGTCAAGGCCCCGCGGCCGGCGCCCAGGGAGATGCACCCACTCTCGGCGGAGGAGACGCGCCGCCTCCTCGAAGCGGCGCGCGGTGACAGACTCGAAGCGCTGTACGTGCTGGCCGTCCACACGGGGATGCGCCAGGGCGAGCTCTTGGCCCTGAAGTGGCAGGACGTGGACCTGGAGAACGCCACGATGAGCGTGCGGCGCACGGTCACGAAGAGCGGAGGCAAGTTGCTGCTGGGCGAGCCGAAGACGAAGAAGAGCCGGCGCACCATCCAACTCACCGGGGCGGCGGTGCGGGCGCTGCGCGGGCACCTCGACAGACAGATGAAGGAGATCGAACACCTGGGCAACCTCTACAGGGATGACGGCCTGGTCTTCACCAGCGAGGTCGGCACCATTATCAACCCGACCAACCTGCGGAAGAGGTCTTTCGCGTCGCTCCTGAAGAAAGCGAGGCTGCCCGGGATCCGCTTCCACGACCTCCGGCATACCTGCGCGACGTTGCTCTTCGGCCGCAACGTCCACCCCAAGTACGTCCAGGAGCTCCTCGGACACTCAAACGTGGGGATCACACTAGACACTTACAGCCACGTCATACCGGGGATGGGAGATCACGCCGCCAGGGCGATGGAGGATGCGCTCTCCAGGCCGGTACCACGCCCTTCCCGGTTAGCGTCACCGCCGATGGAGTAGAAGGTCGCGTTGGTGTACTACTGGTGTACAAAGGGCCGGAGGAGATCCCGGCCCTTCTTTATGTCCTCGCGTTTCTCCTGCAAATCGACGTATTTTAAGAGTGGAGCCGAGGGGATTCGAACCCCTGACCTCCGCCGTGCAAAGGCGGCGCTCTCCCAACTGAGCTACGGCCCCATTGGATAAGAGTCTGAGTCTACGCGCCCGGAGCGTGTTCTTCAATGCGCGGGGCATTCCGCAGAGGGTACAATGTGTATCCAGAAGGACCTTGACTGAGAGGTGGGACAGATGGCTCTTTACGAATACAAGTGCGCCGAGTGTGAGGAGCGCTTCGACCTGATGCGCTCGATGAGCGCCGCCGATGAGCCGGCGGAGTGTCCGGAGTGCGGCTCGGTGGAATCCAGGCGCCTCATCTCGAACTTTGCCTCCATAACCCCCGGCGCCTCGGCCCTCAACACCAACCCCATGATGGACGCCCGCATCGCGAGCGGCAACGCCGCCGGCGGATGCTGCGGTGGAGGCTGCGGCTGCCACTAAAGGTTTGTCCGCGGATACTGAGCAGGTCCCGGACCTCGTCCTCAAGGGGATAGAGGAGTTTAACCGGGGCGAGTTCTTCGAGTGCCACGAGTATCTGGAGGAAGCCTGGATGCAGGAACCTCGCAGGGTGCGGTTCCTTTATCAGGGAATCCTTCAGGTCGGGGTTGGCTTCTACCATCTCAAGAACGGTAACTGGCGTGGAGCGACAGGGCTTCTGCGCAACGGCACGGCCCGGCTGAGAGAGTTCGAGCCCGACGCGATGGGCATAGACGTCGGGAGGCTTATCCGGGAGAGCGAGCGATGCCTGGCCGAGTTGGAGGAGCTGGGACGCGAGCGGGTTGGGGAGTTTGATCTCTCCGCCATACCCAGGGTGGAATGGGTCCAGGAGCGTTAGTGCCCGGTGGTTAGGACAAAGACTTTAAATCACTCATCGCCCAGTATATAGCCGGAGCCGCGTCTTTACTCGACCGTGACGGACTGTTCTCCGGCGGAGCTAAGAGCGGCCTCATCTACAGCTTGCAGCGCGGCCGCGTAGTCCATGCCGGAGGCCTGCAACAGATCCAGGGCCGTCGCTCTTATCTGGCCGACGAGCATGTTGGTTTCGAGGTCGTTGCGCTCGTGGAGCACGATGGTCGCGTTCCCGGCGGCTTCCAGGGCGAGCCCGCGGGTTTCGAGGGGGTGTTCGGGATCTTCGAGGTACCTGGATAGCGCCTCGACCGCCTGGGCCAGCTTCAGGATGCTCTCGGCGATCGGTCCCGGCGGCATGTTCCTGACCCGTATCATGTTTACGGCGGCGCGGGCCAACACCCTGGTATTGCGGATCGCAAGGTCGAGTTGATCGGCGGCTGCGGCGTAGAACCCGAGCTGGCCGAGCGCCCGTCTCCTGGCGGGAGAGAGACGCACTGTCCCGTATCCATTCTCGAGCGCCTCCTTGAAGCCGCCCACCCGAGCATCCATGTGACGCGCCTTCACCAGAGCCTCCTCCGCCTGTTCGATGTCCCTGGTGTAGAGCGCCTCGTAGATCTCCTCCAACACGCCGATGAACTCATCGAAGATCGGATGCGCCGCCTGAGCAACGGTGTGGCCGGGGTTGTTCGGGAGAATCGCCCGGATCGCGAGCGCGAGGCCGCTGCCCACCAGCGCCTCTACGAAGCGGTCTCCCGACGCGCCGGAGCTCGGAGAGGCGAGGATCACCATCAGCAACGCCGAAACACCCGCTTCGGTGATGGAGAGCGCTCCACCTCCGAAGAACGTGACTATCGCCGTCGCCGTGCCCACGACGAGGGCGATCTGCAACGCTCCCGAGCCCACCAGGGATAATAAGAGGTCCGCCACCGTGAGCCCGCAGGCTACACCGAAGACCAACTCCACCGCCTGCCTCCACTCTCTCCCGTTCACGACGGAGAGAGAGATCAACGCCGCTATCGGAGCGAAGGCCGGCTGATTGTGCCCGAGCAGAGCCGAAGCAACCCAGTAGGCCACGCCAGCGGCCAGCGCCTTCTGGGCGACCTGACCTCCTTCAGACCACAGGCGACCGAACGCCAGCTCAAAACGATGTAGAAAACCGGGCATCAAACCGCCCAACCTCGACCGCCCTATCGTCTCCGCGCTAATGGTCGGCCACCTCCTTTCTAATATCCTGTCCGCGAATCGCTCTTTCATCCGCATCAGCAAACTTACTTCCTGGTATATGCAACGTGCATATACCTTCGGAGTTTACTCATTCCTCGGGGATAGGCAAGCTTTCTGTACGCGATTCGACCGGTTGTTATCAAACTGTTGCCAACAGTTTACAAGCGTGTAACTTGGTAGCAGATGGACTCCCATGGACCATGTAGTGCCGGCAGGTAGTTAGCGTCGCTGATCTTCGTTAGCGGCAGACTGCCCGCCTCTACCCGCGACCAACGAAGCTCATAAATGCTCCCGAGAATAGGAGGCTCGTTCGGGAAGATATGACGAAGCGACTCCTTATAGAGAAGCTGCCACACGGGGCGCGGGGCGGCTCTCCAACTCGCGGACGAAAACCATATGAGAGAAACCCGGGGGCTGAGACGCGCCTTCCTTCGGCGAGCGGGACTTCCACTCGCCGGGCATCCGGGTGGCGGCTTCGACTATCTGGACGCTGGCGGGACGTTCGGGGGCAACAGGTCCCGTACATCCGGGGCGTCTCCAAGACTCCACGAGCGGGACATCAGGCGTTCCAGATCCTTGCTCGCTACCCCGCCACCGTAGGCGGCCAGCCTTCTCGCCTTCTCTTCGATCTCCGCCCGGCTCAGGGTGTTGTCCGGGTCTCCTTTCGGCACGTCTACGCGCGAGGTGAAAGTCTCGCCGTCCTCCGTCTCCACATCCACCAAGCCGATCCATCGTCCGGGATACGCCGCGTCCACCTCCGGGTCCAGCACCATCTCCACCCTGTCATGGAAGGCCCGGAGTTCGGGGTCTCCAAGCGCCTCCTCGGTGAAGTCGTCGATACCGGCGCTCCCCCTGACGGCGATCTGGGCGAGCACGAACCCCATCGAGAACTTGGATTGGTGGATGGTCCGCGGGTCAGTAACCGGCCCGAGCACGTCTATCGCCGCGGCGTGTACCCGGGCCCGTACCCTGCGTATATCGTCCGCCTTCAGGCCGCGCTCCCGCATCGCCGTGAGCAGTGCGTCGGCGGCCGGGTGGGTGTGGCGGCAGGAAGCATGGTACTTGAAGGAGGTCTCCAGGACGGCCCAACGCTCGCCCATACCTTCGAGGAGCTTCGACGAGTCCGCGTCCGAGGACATCCCGGCGGCCATGCCCTGCGGCCCTTCGAGGATGCGCCGCGCTCCGGTGAACCCATCGCGGGCGAGATAGGCGGCGAGCAGTCCGTCCGAGGCGGCCTTGGCGGCGTGCAGTTGCTTGGAGTCGGCGGCGTCGCGCAGGAACTCCCAGAGCCCGGCGGCCTGGGTTCCGGCGGAGCCGAGCGCGTGAAGCATCGTATCCTCATCGGCGCCCAAAAGGTGCGAGACGGCGGCCGCAGCCGCGAGCGTGCCGGCAGTGCCCGTGGTGTGGAAAACCTTGTAGTGCGAACGTCCGAGGTAGCTTCCGACCCTCACCCCGGCTTCGTAGCCGACCACTGCGGCCGTCAGGAAGTCCTTGCCCGAGGCCCCGGTCTCCTGGGCGGTCGCCAGAGCGGCGGGGAAGACCACGGTACCCGGATGGAATACGGATGCGTTGTGCAGATCGTCCTGCTCGACGAAGTGCGAAGAGGCCGCGTTCACCAGCGCGGCGAAGAGAGGAGAGGTGCGCCGTCGGGAGACGAGCACCTCGGACGGTCCGCTCTCCGGACCCATTCTCTCCGCGAGGCGTTCCAGAGCCACTACCGGCCTGGCGCCTCGGCTCGCGAGCGCGGAGGCCGCCCAGTCCAGGAAAAGCTCCTCCGTCCGCTCGACCAGCGCGGATGGCAGGTCTTTGGACTGAATGCCGGCAAGAAAAGACGCCAGTTCGTGAGTGCTAGCGGTAGTCGTGATGCTCATATCTCTCCTTCGAAGTCCGTTCTTCTGTTCGCGGGATCACCGGGCGTCCGGACCTATAAAGTCGATGGGCTCCCAGTAGAGCGCGGCGACCACTCCCAGGATAGCCAGAAACACCAGTGTTAGCAGCAGCCCAACCTTTAGAAGGTCGCGTACCGTGTAGAGACCAGTCTCATACGTGACGAGGTTTGCCATCGCTTGCGAGGGCAGGACGAAGGTGGCGAGTCCCGAGAGGGCTACCGTTACTCCCACCGCTCCGACCGGAAGCTGCAGTGACCCGGAGCCGGCGAGCATGATGGGCAGAAGCGTCGCTGCTGCGGGCGTGGAGCCGGCGAAGGCTAGTTGGTAGACGAGCATTATCGCGGCTATCACCAGCACGCCTGCCACGGCTCCCGCGTGCGCGAGGTTGGTAGTCAACTCTCCGAGCAGTTGTCCGCCGAGCCATTCCGCGGCTCCCGTATCTCGCAGGGTGAACGCGAGCGAGAGACTTGCGCCGAACAGGAAGATGGAACCCCAGGAGATCCCGAGTACCTCGTTCCATTCAACGACCCGGAGAGGTGAGACCGTCATGAGCGCGACCGCCAGGAACGCCGGCACCGAAGGATGCCAGCCGGTGAGAGGCTCCAGACACCAGAGCGTCGCGGTTAGCACGAGTATGCCCGCGAGACGTTTCTCCGCTCCCGTAACAGGTCCGAGGTCTCGAAGACGTTCGGCAACGGTATCCTGGTTCAGCCGCCGCTCTCCGCGCGTCGGGAAAAAGACGACCAGACCCGCCCAGAGCGCCAGGAAAGCGAAGATCTCCACCGGCCACGTCAGCGCGAGCCAGTCGAAGTACGTGATGCGCTCGCCGCCAGCACCGGCAACCAAGTCTACGGCCAGCACGTTGACGACGGCGGCGGGCAGGATCGCTATTCCTCCGAGCGTCGCCCCGAAGGACAGACCGAGCAAGAGACGTTTCGCCCCATTCGGCGACCCGTAGCGGACGAACGCCTGCGCCACCGCGACGACGACCGGAAGGAGCGCCACGGCCCGAACCACCGTCGAGGGGACGAACACGGCGAGCACCACGAGCGCGCCAAGTAGACCCGCCAGCACGCCGGACGAAGAAGGCGGAACGCGCAGCAGGAAACGGTAGGTCAGCCTGCGGGCAAGAGGGGTCTTCTCGATGGCCGCCGCCATCATAAAGCCGGTCGTGAGCAGCAACGTCGCCGACGACCCGAACCCGGAGACCGCCTTGTCTGGAGACGCCGCTCCCGTCGCCGCGAGCATGAAGATAATGGGGACTGAAGTCGCGGCGAGCGGGACCGGCTCCAGCACCCAGGAGG
>DASSMB010000238.1:0-13693 GCA_035689095.1 Rubrobacteraceae bacterium
ACGTCGTCGCGATAGTCATGTACGTGGCCTTCCGTCTCGTCCGGCGCGCCCAGGGCATGGACCTCAAGATGGTGTACGACGAGATCCCGGAGGAGTAGCGAGCGGGTATCCGCTCTCAGCAATCGGTCCGAGAAATGTAGACCGCTGATTACACAAGAGAGGACCCCCCGCTTCTCAAAGGCGGGGGTCCTCTTTCGTCTATTGGTAGTTTACCTGTGGCGTGTGCCGGGGATAGCGTGCGCCGCGAGGTCATAGTAGGCGGGCAGACACCTCTCATACATCTCTTCAAGCTCCCTGGGTAACACGGGGTCCCGCCTCTCGGCACGCTTTATGCCGCTACTCCTCTGCGCCACATCGTGCCATCCCTCCCAGTTCTCCCAGCGCCTTACCTCCCTCGGCTGCCAGGTGAGATCGTCCTCCCGGAACGGTATCCCAACCCGCTCGCAGTACACGGATAAGACCTCTACCGGGTTCTCGGAGAACGTCATCGCATCAACCACGACGGGCTCCTGACCGGCCTCCTCGCAGATCCTGAACAGACGATACAGCTCCTCGTAGCCCGCTTCCTCGAAGGTGAAGTCGGGCCACATCTTGTACATGGAGGTAAGGACGTACTTCGGATCGCGCACGATGAAGGTGTTGACGAAGCGTGAGGCGAACTCGCGGTTGAGGAGAGGCTTTGCCTGGTAGGCCATGTCCTTGAGGAAGACCCGCTGGTCTCGGGGCTCGAAGATCCTCTCGACCACCCGGTCGTAGTTGTGCTCCGGCTGGGGCGGGTCATCCGCGAACCTCTCGGAGAGGCGATCCTCTGAATGGTAGTACGAGGCAGAGAAGGGTTCGTGGAAGACCTCGAAGTCGTCGCGTTCGACAAAGACCCGCTCGAAAGCTGTCGAGATCGAACGCGGTACGCACCACAGCGCCACGGGTTTTTGTTGCTCCACGGAGAGCCTCTTTCTTCTATCCCGAGATGAGCTTCTGCAGCCGCTCCCGAACCGCCTGTATCGGGATGCGCTCCTGCTGCATCGTGTCCCGGTCACGGATTGTTACGCTCTTGTCGTCCATGGTGTCGAAGTCTACCGTGACGCAGAAGGGCGTCCCCGCTTCGTCCTGGCGGCGGTAGCGGCGGCCTATAGAGCCGGAGTCGTCGTAGAAGATGCGGTAGTCGCCCTTCAGGTCGTCGTAGAGGTCCCTGGCGACCGTCGAGACGGGCTCCTTCTTGGAGAGCGGGAAGACGGCGGCCTTTATGGGCGCGATGCGCGGGTGGAGCTTCAGGACGGTGCGTTCCTCGCCGTTCACCTCTTCCTCCGTGTAGGCGTCCGAGAGGAAGGCGAGCATGATCCGGTCGGGTCCGCCCGCCGGCTCTATGACGTAGGGGGTGTAGCGCTCGCCGGTCGCCTGGTCGAAGTATTCCAGGTTCTCGCCGGAGAACTGCGCGTGCTGCTTCAGGTCGAAGTCCGTGCGGTTTGCGATGCCTTCAAGCTCCGACCAGCCGGCGAACGGGAAGTTGTACTCGATGTCCACGGTGCGTTTCGAGTAGTGGGAGAGCTTCTCCTTCGGGTGCTCGTAGCGGCGGAGGTTCTCCGGGTTCAGGCCGAGGGAGATGTACCAGTTCCAGCGTTCCTCGATCCAGAACTCGTGCCACTCCTCGTCCGTACCGGGCTTCACGAAGAACTCCATCTCCATCTGCTCGAACTCGCGGGTGCGGAAGATGAAGTTCCCTGGCGTGATCTCGTTCCGGAAAGACTTGCCCTGCTGCGCTATCCCGAACGGCACCTTCACCCGGCTCGTCTGCATCACGTTCTTGAAGTTCACGAAGATGCCCTGCGCCGTCTCCGGACGCAGGTACGCTATGTTCTCCGGTCCCTTGACCGGCCCGGTGTACGTCTCGAACATCAGGTTAAAGGGGCGTACGGGCGCGAAGTCCCGGCCGCCGTCCATCGGGTCCTTTATCCGGTCGTCGGACTGGATGATCTCCGTCAGTTCCTCGGCGGAGAGACCTTCCACGTCGTCGCGGCCGGTCGCCTGTTCGATGAGGTGGTCCGCCCGGTAGCGGCGTCCGCTGGTGCGGCTCTCGACGAGCATGTCGTTGAAGGTCGCCGTGTGGCCGCTGGCCTCCCACACCTTCGGGTGCATGATGATGGCGGCGTCCACTCCGACTACGTCGTCGCGCATGTGGACTGTGCGGCGCCACCATTCCTCCTTGATGTTGCGCTTCATCTCGACGCCTAAAGGACCGTAATCGTAAGAGGAGCGGAAGCCGCCGTAGATCTCGGAGCTCTGGAACACGAAGCCTCGGCGCTTGCAGAAGGCGACTAACTTTTCCATCGTTACGGTCTGCGACACGGGACCCTCCGAACTGTTAGATGCAAGACACTTGTAAGAGTCCGGCAAGTATAGCTCAGGGGGTGGAACTGTTTGCGGATGGAGAGAGCTTGTTGCGGAGCACAATGGTTATAATGCGCGCTGTGGAAACCTTTCTCGCCATAGGAATCGGCGTCGGACTCGCCTCGGTAGCCGGGGTCCGGGCTTTCTTGCCGCCCGCTCTGGCCTCTCTCTTTGCGCTATTCGGCCTCTTCTATGTCCCCGAGCAGGTGGTCGGGATAGGACCGGAAATCCTTCTCGGCGGGCTGGCGGCGCTGGCTGTTCTGGAGATAGTCCTCGACAAGGTCCGGGCGCTGGAGCGCGGTTTCAACATGGCGATGGTGCCGGTCCGGATGGCATCGGGGGCGGTGCTGTTCGCCGCGGCGATGGGCCTGGATGTAGATATGGGCTCCCTGGTGTGGCTGGGTGCCGGGGCCGTGATCGCCGGGGTGGTGGCGGTGCTCAAGCTGGTGTTGCGTCCCGCGCTGGGGAACTCGGCGGGTGTCTCAGGTAGCTTCCTGAGCCTGATCGAGGACGCGGTGGCGCTCGTGGGTTCGGCGGCCGGGTGCTTCGTGCCACTCATTCCTTTGCTCCTGGTAGCATTCCTGCTATTCTTCTTCTACCGCATCAGGAAACGGCGCGGTAGAAGGTACGGAGGCCTCCGCATTCTCGGGGATTAGGGGCTCCGGCGCTCTTTTGGAGGGGTGCTATGGACCAGCGGGAGATCACGATAGTCAAGGGCAACCGGGAGACCCCGTTTTCGCGCGGTGTCCTGGCGCAGACTCTCGCTCAGGCCGGGGCGCGTCAGGAACTGGCCCATCGCGTAGCCAGCGAGATCCGCTCGGAGCTTCTGGCCGAGGAGCGGTACACGGTCGAGGAGGAGGAGGTCCTCGCGCGGGTGCGCTCGAAGCTGATGACGACCGATGCTATCATCGTGACCCGGCTGGACAAGTGGCGAATCCTGCGCGAGTCCTCGGAGCCGGTGGTAGTGCTTATCGGAGGGGCGACGGGGGTCGGGACGAGCACGCTGGCCGCGGACGTGGCGCGGCGGCTGAACATCCAGAGCGTCATCGGGACGGACTCCATCCGGGAGGTACTGCGGCGGGCCATAAGCCCGGACCTGCTGCCGCTCCTGCACAAGAGTTCCTACGAGATCACCGCGCGGGACATTCGTGTGCCGGTGGACGAGAACGAGACGGTACTCTTCGGTTTCCGGCAGCAGGCGTCGCAGGTGGCGGTGGGCGTGGAGGCCATTGTGGACCGGGGGCTCAAGGAAGGGACGAACATCATCGTCGAGGGTGTGCATCTGGTGCCGGAGATCATACTTGACCGCTACCGGGACCACCCGAACGTCTGCACGCTGGTGGTTTACCTCTCCGACCAGGACGCGCACCGCTCGCGCTTCTACATCCGGGCTCTGGGTACGGCGATGCGCCGTCCGGCCGAGGAGTACATCGCGCACTTCAAGGAGATACGCCAGATCCACGACTACATCCTGGAGAGCGCGGCGCGCACGGACGTGCAGACGGTGGAGAACCTCTCCATAGAGAACACCTCCGACGCCGCCGTGGAGATCGTGGCGAACCGGGTCTCCGGGATCGCCGAGACGGCCCGCCGCCGATCCGCCTCTCTGCTTCTCGACGCGAACACCTGACCCCGGACCCGATACTCCGGCCGCAAAGGGGTTAGAATACGCGCAGATCCCAGGAGGTAGACGGCGTTGATCGATAAGGAGCGGCTGAGGACTTTTATCCTCGGTGGAGTGGTAGGGGCTCTGGCGGGTATCCTTCTCGCGCCGCGCAGCGGCCGGGAGATCAGGGGGACGGTGGCGAACCGCGCCGGAGAGGCGCGCGAGCGGAGCCGCGAGAGGTACTTCGAGGCGCAGGAGCGGATGCAGGAACGTTTCTCCGAATCCCGCGAGGGCATCCGGCGCCGCCCGGACCCGGCGCGCGAGCCAACCGTGGGCGGAGGCTCGCCGGAGGCTCCCGGAAAGACTTATGGAGCGCCGGGCAGGCCGCCCCTTAGGGATGTCTCCCGCGGTGTGGTGGATGAGCCGATGAGGGAGCCGACAGCGGAGCCGGTGGACGGCGAGGAAGCGGGCGCAGACTCCGACGCAAGGTCCGAGGAGCTTCGGCGGAAGGTGCGCGAGACGCGGGCCCGTCTACGGGGCCGCTTACAGGCGAATGAAGAGGGTGGCGAAGAGCCGGATGATATCTAGGAGCCGCCGATGAAGCACATATCATTCGTGCCGCTGGTCGAGGAGATCTCGCCGGAAGAGGCGGGGAAGACGCCGGAGATCCGGGCGGTCGTATCTTACTGGACGGAAGGCTCCAGTGACGCCGCCGAATGGTTCGAGGAGTTGAACGGCGAGTTCGGGACCGTGGGACTCATGATGCGGCGCGGCGAGGAACTTCTCGGGTATCTGGTCTACGCTCCGAGGAGGTATCTGCCGCGAGCCGGCCGTTACCCGCTCGGGCCCCTGGATGGGGAGACCGTCCTTCTGGCGTACGTGGCGGGCGAGCAACGCGCGCGCCGGCACCTGCTAGTGCGTATGCTCCGCGACCTGCGCTACCGCAATGTCGGGAAGGTCGAGGCGGTCGCCAGCGATATCGGGCTGCCCGGCCACGTGTCTACCAGGTTCCTGATCGAGAGCGGCTGGCGTCCGGTACGAGGATGCCTGTACCGCGGTCTGCCCTACACCCTGGCGCGCACCGATCTGGCGAGCGTCGTCGAAGTAGGGGACCTGGCGCGGGGTCTGCTCGGTAGGGTGAAGCTGCCGAACCTGAAGGGACCGTATCCGTTGCCCGGAGCATTCGTCCGGACGGTAGAGGAGCCGGAGCCCGCGAGGGCGGAAGAGAACCCGCACCTCGGAGGACCTCTCAGGCCGGCAGGATCGCGGTCCTGACAGAGGAGACTCCCGAAGGGGTCGCGGCCCGGACCTCGATGATCGCGCGCGCCGGTTCCGCGCCCTGATCCGTATTCTGTCCCGCGAACGACAGGTCGAGCGTGAAGTCCGCGGTGACCGTCTCTCCGGCGGCGAGATCTTTGATGGAAGAACGGTAGTAGCGAACGTCGGAGAGCGCGGTGTTCTCGGAATACACTTTTACCGAGACGTTTATGTCCGAGAGCTTCTGACTACCCGCATTGTGGACTCCGATGGATAACTTTTGGTCTGGCCGCTGTTTAAGCGAGGAGAGATAGTCTCTCCCGAGTTGGAGGTCCAGGGCGGGACCGGACTCCGCCGAAGGCGAGTCGGGCCGCAGGCTCTTCTCTGACGGGCCGCCGCTTGCGTTGGCGAGGAGGAGGAAGGCTCCGGACGTCAGCAAGAAGGCCAGAGCCGCTCCGGAGAGCCACAGGATCACCCCCTTCACGACGCGCTCTTTCTGGAGGCGGTGACAGGGACTTCGTAGAGGTTGTAGAAGTCCGTGAGCAGGGTATCGGCCGGGGCGGAGAGCACCCTGGGGCCGGAGATCACACCGCGGGCGACTATCGCCACGCGGTCGCCGGAGTTCGACCAGGCCAGGTCGTCGGACCCGATCTTTATCTCCATGTCCTCGTTTGCCGTGACGGCCTTCAGATTGTCCGTCGCGAGGTCCAGGATGTAGAGGTTCGTCGAGGAGGTGGGGTTGCGGCGGCCGACGATGGCGAGTTGCTTCCCATCCGGGGAGGCCCGCAGGCTCGACGCGACGAAGTCCTCTCCGACGCCCGGCGCGGGTTCGGGGGTGGTGGAGGATGGCGGAACGCGATAGAGATGGTGGGGGACCACGCTTCTATCTCCGGTGTCCTCTTCGCCGGCTATGTAGTAGATACCCTGGTCCGTCCACTCGGGACCGCCGTGGATCTCCATTCCGGGGTTCAGGCGGGCTATGGTCCTCAGGCTTCCGCTCGTGAGGTCGAGGACGTGGAGGGCGAAGGTAGCGGCTCCGCGCGCGGCGATAGCGATCCGGCGGCCGTCCGGAGAGATGGAGAGCCCGGTTACGCGACCCCCGACGAGGGGAGTGTAGACCTGATCCATCCTCCCATCCGCGCCGATTCGCGCGAGGCCGCTCTCGTACTGATTGGTCTCAAGCGCCACTACCAGACCTTCATCGCCCGGTCCGGCGCTGATCGTCAGGACGTCGGCGGCTATCTGCTTTACGGCGAACGGCGTGTCTTTCGGGAGGGTTCGGTAGACGGTGCCGGGCGCTTCTTCCGACGACGGTTCCCTGGCGAAGATCGTCAGGCTATCTTCGGACCTCCACTCGGCCCTTTCGGCTCCGAAGTCTTTCGTGGTCCAGCGGCGCAGGTCCTGGGCGTCGAGTGGCTTGTCCACGACGTAGCCGTCCACGACGAACGCCACGCGCTCGTCATCCGGGCTCCAGGCGGGGGCGCTCTTGTCGCCGGGACCGAAGCTTAGAGGCTTGACTCCGGGGCCCAGCCCGAAATCCGTCTGGTCCTGGCCGGTGGGGAGCGGCGAGATCGGGACGCTCCGGGCCGTGTTCCCGCAGCCGGTGGCAAATGCCGCCAGGATCAGGAGAGGCGTGAGGACTCTAGCGAGGGCTCTGGCGAGGACTCTACATCGCATAGTTGGCGGAGCGGGGGAGGGGCGCTCTGGGTAGCCGGACCGTGAACGTCGAGCCTTCGCCGACCTCGCTCTGGACGGAGATCTCACCACCGTGCATCTCGACTATCTGCTTGCTGATGGCGAGCCCGAGCCCGCTGCCGCCGGTGGCGCGGGAGCGGTCCTTGTGGACGCGGTAGAAACGCTCGAAGAGCTGTTCGAGGTCCTCCTCCGGGATGCCGACGCCCTTGTCCCGGACCCTGACGATGAGGTCCGAGGCGTCTTCCTCTATCGTGATACCGACGTGCCCGCCGGGGTCGGAGTACTTGATTGCGTTGTCCAGCAGGTTCAAGAAGACCTGGTAGAGCTTCTCAGAGTCGCAGACGCACGGGTGCCCGATGCCGTCGTGGAAGACGATCTCGATCCCGAACCGCTCGGCTCTGTTCTCCAGAGCCTCCACGGCGTTCTGCACGATAATGGCGAGGTCCGAAGGGTTCAACTCCAGGGCGTACTGCCAGGAATCCATCTGGGCGAGCGTCAACAACTCCTCCACCATCCCCCGGATGCGTTGCAACTCCTGATCTGCGAGCTGCAACGCCCTGTGCTCCAGGGGATCAAGCCTCTCCTGTGCCCGCTCCAGCAGGCTTACGGCGCTCTGGATGGTGGTGAGCGGCGTCCTCAGCTCGTGTGAGACATCGGATACGAAGGCAGTCTTGGCTTTCTCCAGCGATCGGTGCTCGGTTATGTCCCGGACGGCGAGGATAGTGCCCGCCTCGGCTCCCCGTCCGTTTCCGGCTCCGGGCGCGTCTTCCCGGTTCATCCGGGCGGCGTAAGTCCAGTAGGTCTTCCCGTTTGACTCGACCTCTCGGACGGCGACGCCGGTCGCGGCGGCCTCGCGCAGGCACAGCATGATCCCCTCCGGAGAGCCTATCTCCTCCAGCGTGCGGCCGGAATCGTTGGGGCGGATGCCGAGCATCCGGGCTGCGGCCGGGTTAGCCATCGTGATCCGCTCCGCGGCGTCGGTCGCTATGACCGCCTCGGGCGAGGCTTCGAGTACGGCCTCCAGACGGGATTTCTGCTCCTGGATCTCCCCGACGTAATGCTCTATCTCCTCGGCCATGTAGTTGAACGACCGGGCCACCTCGCCCAGCTCGTCGTCGCTCGTGACCGGCACGGTCGCCGCGTAGTCACCGGAGGCGACCCGGATCGCCGCGTCCCTAGTCTCGGAGAGGGGGCGTGTGATCTGCCGCGTCAGCAGATAGCTCGCGAGGGCGGCCAGCGCCACGCTGGTCAGGATCGCCCCGAGTATCCCGTAGCGCAGGTACGCCAGGGTGTTCTCCAACTCATCCCCGGTCGCGTTATAGACCATTACGCCCATGACGCGCCCGTCCGCGCCGGTGAGCGGCCAGGCGGCTATGCGGCGCAGTCCGCCGGATGTTACCAGCCGGCCTTGCCTCTGCGGAGAGTCCATCGCTTCCTGGATGATGCCTTTGTCAAGCTCCAGACGTTTGTAATCTTCGGACGGCGGGATGGAGTTGCCCAGTCCATCGCGGGCGGCGAGGGGTTTGCCTTCCGGTCCGACATAGAGCACCCCGAGTCCGGTCGGGTCCGAGACGGAGCGGACTAGCTCATTGGCATACGTATCGGGCGTGGGGAGGTCCTGGCTGTCCGGGTCGCGCAGACCTTCGAGGAAGTCGCTCGCCCCCGCATTCGCCGTCCGGGAGCGCTGGACGAGCAGGTCGCTCTCCGCGTTCACCAGCCGCTGCTCGGCGAAGTAGTAGAGGACGAGCCCTATTACCAGGCTCGTCACCGACGATATGCCGACGAGCGCGAGGAAGATCCTGGCCCTGAAGCTCAGGCCCTGCAGTATCTCCCTTTTGCCCTTCTTCTCTACGATCTCTCCTCCGGCCAGGGACCGCTAGGCCGGACGGGCGGCGCGGTATCCGACGCTCGGGACGGTCTGGATTATCTCCGGCCTTGAGGGGTCGCGTTCGATCTTGCCGCGCAGCCTGGATATGTGTACGTCTATGTAACGGCTCGCCAGATAGTGCTGGCTCGTGGAGACGGCCTCCGAGATCTGACCCCGCGTAAACGCCTGACCCGGCCTCCTCAACAGCAGCGCCAGTATCTTGAACTCCGTCGGCGTCAGGTCCAGCAACTCCCCATCGCGGGTGACGGTGTACCCCTCCGGGTCCAACTCCAGCGGCCCGAGACGGAGCGTGCCGTTGCGCGACTTGCCCTCCTGCCGCCCGAAACGCCGCAGTATCGCCTTTATTCGCGCCAGGACTTCCTTGGTGTCGAACGGCTTGGTGATGTAGTCGTCCGCCCCGAGCTCCAGTCCCACCACCTTGTCAACCGACTGGCTCTTGGCCGTCAGCAGGATCACTGGTACGTCGCTCTGCTCCCGGATCTTCTTCAACACCTCGAACCCGCTCATCCTCGGCAACATGATGTCCAGAACCACCAGGTCCAGGTTGTCCCGTCCAACGACCTGCAGGGCCTCGATCCCATCCTCAGCCGTAATCACCCGGTACCCCTCGGAGGCGAGCACGATGGAAGTGACCTCCAGCAAAGCCGCGTCATCATCCACCAGCAAAATAGTCTCTTCCAACCCCCGAAAACCTCCCTCTGAAAATTCTCTTCTCGAACCTTAATCCTACCTCATGCCACGCCTCTAAAGAAACGCCAAGAGATCCTTCGCTCCCACAGCAACTTCATCAATAAAACTTGCAAGTCCTAGACTTAGATTTTATACTCTAGGCAGTTTAGAAAACGACGTACTTTGGAGGAGCCTGGATGGGCAAGAGCATTGGCATAGACCTCGGGACGACGAACAGTTGCGTCGCGGTGCTGGAAGGTGGAGACCCGATAGTTATAACGAACTCCGAGGGGGAGCGCACGACGCCCTCCGTCGTGGCGTTCGACAGGAAGAGCGGGGAGCGGCTAGTGGGGCAGCTAGCCCGGCGTCAGGCCGTTACGAACCCGGAGCGCACCATCTACTCGATCAAGCGCTTCATGGGCCGGCGTTATAGTGATGTCAAGACCGAGGCCGAGCGTGTTGGTTACACCGTCAAGTCCGGGAACGGGGGCGACATCCGGGTGCAGGTGGACGACAAGGAGTACTCGCCGCCGGAGATCTCCGCCATGACCCTCCAGAAGCTCAAGCGGGACGCCGAGGAGTACCTGGGCGAGGAGATCACCGACGCGGTCATTACCGTACCGGCGTACTTCGAGGACGCCCAGCGCCAGGCGACGAAGGACGCGGGCCGGATCGCGGGGCTAAACGTCAAGCGCATCATCAACGAGCCTACTGCCGCGGCGCTGGCTTACGGACTGGACAAGGAGCAGGAACAGACCATCCTCGTCTTCGACCTCGGCGGCGGGACGTTCGACGTCTCGATCCTGGAGCTCGGTGAGGGTGTCTTTGAGGTCAAGGCGACGAGCGGCAACAACCACCTCGGTGGCGACGACTTCGACGCGAAGGTGGTCGAGTGGTTGACCTCCGAGTTCAAGAAGGCCGAGGGGATAGACCTCTCGAAGGACAAGATGGCGACCCAGCGTCTCGTCGAGGCCGCCGAGAAGGCCAAGCGGGAGCTGTCATCCACGACGAGTACCTCCATCAACCTGCCGTTCATCACCGCTGACCAGAACGGCCCAAAGCACCTCGACCTCACGCTCACGCGCGCGCAGTTCAACAACCTGACCGCGGACCTCGTGGAGGCCACGGCCGGTCCGGTGCGCCAGGCGATGAGCGACGCCGGGCTTCAGAGCGGGCAGGTGGATCAGGTCATCCTAGTCGGCGGCTCGACCCGTATACCCGCGGTTCAGGATAAGGTCAAGGAGATCACCGGTAAGGAGCCCCACAAGGGCATCAACCCGGATGAGGTCGTCGCCATCGGCGCCGCTATCCAGGCCGGCGTTCTGGCGGGCGAGGTCAAGGACGTGTTGCTCCTCGACGTTACGCCGCTCTCCCTCGGCATCGAGACCAAGGGCGGCGTGTTCACCAAGCTGATCGAGCGTAACACCACTATACCTACACGTAAGGCTGAGACTTTCACGACCGCGGATGACAACCAGAACAGCGTGGAGATCAAGGTTTATCAGGGAGAGCGCGAGATAGCTGCCTACAACAAGCTGATCGGCAACTTTCAGCTCGTAGGTCTGCCGCCCGCGCCCAGAGGTGTACCTCAGATCGAGGTTTCGTTCGACATCGACGCGAACGGCATAGTGAACGTGGGGGCGAAGGACCTGGGGACGGGTAAGGAGCAGCGGATCACCATCACCGCCTCCAGCGGTCTATCGGATACGGATATAGAGCAGATGGTCCGTGACGCGGAGTCGCACGCTGACGAAGACCGGCGCCGCCGCGAGGAGGCTGATGTCCGCAACAGCGCCGACAACCTGATCTACACCGTCGAGCGTTCGCTCAAGGACGTGGACGGTAAGGTGGATGGCGCTACCAAGCTGGAGATAGAAAACGCCATCAAAGAGGCTCGCGAAGCGCTCGCCGGCAACGACGTGGAGGAGATCAAGGCGAAGCAGGAAGCCCTGATGACGGCTTCTCATAAGCTCTCCGAGACGCTCTACCAGCAGGCCCAGCAGCAGCAAGAGGCTGCTAGTTCCTCCGGCACCGAGAACCCGGATGAGGATCTGGTCGAGGATGCTGAGGTCATCGACGAGGACGACGAAGAGCAGCGCAAGTAGCAGCATCTGTGTGGAGGCCGGGGGCTGTTTCGCCCTCGGCCCCCGATTGCGACGAGCACGGAGGAGCTTTTTGAGCAACGAAGAACGTAAACAGGGATCGCCGGAAGAGGAGATCCAGCCCGGAGACCAGCCGGTCGAAGAGGGCCAGGAGTTGCCGGAGGTCGCGGCGGAGGAGCCTAAAGCGGACAATAGCGCCGCGGCCACGCAGGAGGAGCCTGCGGAGACCGGGGAAGACGCTCCGCAGGATGAGCCGGACTCTGATGCAGGCACGCTGGAAGAGGTCACGGCTCTGTCGGAGAAGTTGGAGATCACCAGCCGCGAGCGCGATGATTACCTGGACGCCCTGCGCCGCCTGAAGGCCGAGTTCGAGAACTCGCGCAAACGCCAGGAGCGGGAGCGGCAGCGAATCCTCCAGACCGCTTCGGAGAGGCTGATCACGGAGCTGCTGCCCGTCCTGGATAACCTGGATCGCGCTCTGGACCACGAGGGTGACATCCGGGAGGGGGTGCGCGCCACCCGCGATCAGCTCGCCGATGTCCTCGGCCGCGAGGGTCTGCTTCCGGTCGCCTCCGACGGCCAGAGCTTTGACCCTAACGTCCATGAGGCGGTAATGAGCCAGCCCTCCGAGGACCACGAGGAAGGGACCATCATCCAGACCTTCGAGCGGGGCTATGTGCTCAACGGTAAGCCCATACGTGCCGCCAAGGTTGTAGTTGCTTCTCAAGGTTAGAGATGCAGACTAAGGATCTCTACAAGGTTCTGGGGGTAGAGAAGGAGGCTTCGCAGGATGACATCCGGCGCGCCTACCGCAAGCTGGCGCGCAAGCACCACCCGGACGCCAACCGCGACGACCCCAAGGCCGAGGACCGCTTCAAGGAGATCCAATCAGCCTACGAAATCCTCTCGGACCCCAATAAACGCCGGGAATACGACGAGGGTCCCCGCACGTTCTTCGGCCAGGGAGCCGGACGTCCCGGCGCCAGAGGCGCTGGCACAACGGGCGCCAGTCAGGCCGACTTCTCGGACCTCTTCGGTACCTTCGGTGACATCTTCGGGGCCGGAGCGAGCGCCCGGAGCCAGCCCGCCGCAACCCGCGGCAACAACATAACGGTAAACGTAAACCTGAAATTCAAAGATGCCTTGAATGGCGTTACGACCAGGGTTGCGGTTCCGGTGGAGGAGGTTTGTGGTGATTGCCGGGGGACGGGGGCTGCTCCGGGGACGATGCCGAGGACCTGTCCGGACTGCGGCGGCCTGGGGACGCAGAGCCGGGACCAGGGGTTCTTCGCGCTCTCGACTTCCTGCTCGCGGTGCGGGGGCGAGGGGACAATAGTGGAGAAGCCGTGTCCCAGGTGCGCGGGGCAGGGGAGAGTCAAGAAGACGCGGCAGGTCACGGTCAAAATACCGGCTGGCGCGCGGGATGGGATGAAGATCCGGGTCCCTGGAAGGGGCAGCGCGGGGCAGAAGGGTGGTCCGGCGGGCGACCTGTACGTGGTCACCAGGGTCGAGGAGCATCCGGTATTCAAGCGTAGGGGGGATGATTTCGTGGTCGAGGTGCCGGTCAGCTTCGCGGAGGCGGCGCTCGGGGCGGAGATCCGGGTCCCGAAGCCCGACGGTGGGACGGTCAAGCTGCGGCTGCCGGCGGGGACGCAGGAGGGACGGCAGTTCAAGGTGCGCGGGGCCGGGGCTCCGAGGCCAAAGAGTGGGGGACAGGGCGACCTCATCGTGCGGGCGAAGATCGTGGTCCCCAAGAAGCTCAACCGGCGCGAGCGGGACATCCTGGAGGCGCTCGCCGAGGAACGGGATGAGGACGTGCGGGAAGACCTGTTCAGGAGGGTAGGGTCGTGAGCTTCAGGAAGCGGCCGGTGTTCATGATCGGGGTGGCGGCGGAGCTTATAGGGGTACATCCGCAGACCCTCAGGATGTACGAGCAGAAGGGATTGCTGCGCCCGCGCAAGAGCATAAAGAACACCCGGCTCTACTCGCAGGAGGATGTCGAGCTTGGACGTTACATCCAGAAGCTCACCCAGGAGATGGGGATGAACCTCGCCGGGGTGGGGAAGGTGCTGGATCTGGAGCGCAAGCTGG
>DASSMB010000239.1:0-3141 GCA_035689095.1 Rubrobacteraceae bacterium
GTCTCTGCCCGGCACTCGCAGGCTCCGCGCTCCGCCGGTCGCCAGGACGAAGAGGACCACGGCCACCCACCCGACGACCGCCCGGAACGCCACCAGCGCCTCGAACGAGACGCCCTCGGCGTAGAGTATCTTCGCGAAGAACCCCAGCGTTCCCCACGTACACGCTGCGGCGGCGACGGCCAGGACGCCCAGCAGCCTGTTTCGCGCCAAGTTCAAGAGCTTTGTTCGGTCTGTGGGTGTAGCTCTTTAGTGGGCAGTACGAGCATGGGCAGCAGTGCGAGTGTGGCCGACATGAGAAACGCCGCCTCAAGTCCAAATCCGCTGGCGAATGCGCCCAGCGTCGCGGGTCCTATCGTGCTGCCGATCCCGAAGAGTACCAGCGTCGCGCTAAAGCCGGTCGACGGCTGCTCGGCGAATACGGCCGAACTCCACACCGCCAGCAGAGCGCTCATGAACATGACGCACGCCCCATAAAGGATCGCGGAGGCGCCGACCGCCGGCCACCACCCCGGCGCTACGCCCAACAAAAAGGCCGCGGCGGCCAGGGCGAGGAGTATGGCGAGAAGCACCCGACGCAACCCAAAGCGGCTCACCGCGTCCCCGGTGAAGACCCCGACGAAGCCCACGATCCCCAAGACGACGTAGAAGATCGGTCCCGTCCCCGCAAACGTTACGCTGCGGGAGATCAGGTCCACCGCGAAAGCCCAGTAGAAGGCGCTGACCAGCCCGAAGGAGAACGCCGTGACGAACAGCGGCGCCGACTCGCTTCGCACCAACCATCCGAGCTTCGGTCGAGGTCTCGGAGCCTGTCCGGGTGCCTCGTGGGATCCGCCGGGCAGAAACCAGGCGTTCAGAGCCGTTGCGGCGAGCGCGGCCCCCGAGAAGACTAACCAGGCGGTGCGCCAATCGGCGCTCGCCGCGAGCGCCGCGAGGCCAGCCATCAGGATTCCGAATGTCGTCCCCGTGCTTATGACCGACAAGACGCGGTCCCTGTACCGCTGCGCCACCATGAGATCGGCGGCGTCGTTGTAGGGCGCCCAGGACCAGCCCGCGTAGGTGGCCGCCAAGACGAACCCTATCGCGAGCACGGCGGCGTTCGGAGCCAGGGCGACGAGCCCCATCCCCAGACCCGCCGATAGTCCTCCGATTACTACCGGGATGCGAGGTCCCAGGCGACCGACGAGCAGCCCAACGAGGGACAGCGAGATCAGGTAGCCGGCCTGAGAAGCACTGGCGATGATCCCCGAAAGCTCCGTGGATAATCCGAATTCACTACGAATATCGGGCAAGAACAGCCCATAGCCGTTGCGCGCCGGTCCGAAGGCCACCGCGATAGCGAAGAACCCCGCCAGACCCAGGCGCCTGGCTCCACTCACCGCTCAACCTCGATCGCTACGGCATCGTACATCAATGCCGGTCGAGCTTGCGGGCGACCTCGTTCAACCCGATCCTGTAGCAGATCGAACGCCCGTGCGGACAGGTTGCTGGCAGCCGGCTCGTCAGCCAGTCCTTTATGAGCGCCTCCATCTCGGGATGCGACATCCTGTCGCCCATCTTGACGGCGGAGTGGCAGGCAATGGTAGCGAGGATTCGGTCTTCGCGCGCGTGTCCGGGTCCGGTACCCGAGACGGCGGAGAGAGCATCCTTGAAGGCGCCTGCCACGTCCCGGTCGGCGAGCGTCGAGATCACGGCCGTCACACGCACGGAACGCGGGCCGAAGGGCTCGGCCTCGAAGCCGTAGACGGCGAGTTCTTCCAGGCTATCGGCCGCCATCTCCGCTTCGCCGGCGGAGAGTTCTACGACCTCGGGGATGAGGAGGTTCTGCACGGTGGCCGGGCTCTCGGAGTCGTTGAGCCTATCCAGGATCGCCCGCTCGTGAGCCACGTGCTGGTCCACGATCCACAGCGACTCCGGCTCCTCCACGAGTATGTAACCGGCCGCGAGCTGGCCGATCACGCGCAGATCCTCCAGCGGCGGCAGCGCGCCCCGCTCCGGCGCCTCCACCGGGAACGCCAGCTCGTCGAGCGGTCTCGAAGCCTCGGAGATGCGCTCGCGCGCCTCCTGCAAGCTTCTCGAAGGCGGCGTGGGATACACGGGTCGGCTCTCGGCGGCAAACGCGGGATAGCTCTCTCGCGGCGGGGTTTGTGGCGCGGCGCTCGGGACGGTGAAGCGGACCTGAGTGAATGTCCTCTCCGACTGCCTCGGCGCGGTTGTCGGGGCGGGAGGACGCCACTCTATCGCGCTTCGGACTGCGGAGGCGATTGCGGCGCGGGCTGCGCGCTCCTCGGAGAACCGCACGATCTGCTTTGTCGGATGCACGTTCACGTCCACGCGGCGCGGGTCCACCTTCATCTCCAGAGCCACGGGCGAATAGCGGCCGGAGGGCACGGTGGCGCGGTAGGCGTCGTCCAGACCGCGGTTCAGGTTCTCCGCCCGGACCCAGCGGCCGTTCACGGAGACTGTCTGGTGCGCGCGGCTGCCCTCGGTAATACTCGGCAGGGCCGCGTACCCCCGTACCTCGAAGGCGCCTGACTCGTACTCGACGCGGCGCATGGCGCGGGCCTTCGCCACGCCCAGTATCTGGGCGAGACGCTCCAGCAGGTCGTTCGCGGCTGGTAGCGAGAGGTAGTCGCGGCCTTTCTCCGTGAGGCGAAAGGCAACGTCCGGATGGGCGATGGCTATGTGCGTGAGGGTCTCCAGTATGGCGGCCCGCTCGGCGCGCGATCCCTTGAGGAACGCCCGCCGCGCCGGGACGTTGTAGAAGATGCGGTCCACCAGGACCGTCGTGCCCCTTGGGTGGGAGGCGGGGGAGACCTCGGCCTCAGCGCCTCCCGCGACGGCAACTCTCGTGCCCGCGCCCGCGCCGGTCGAGGTGGTCATCGTGAAGTCCGAGACGCTCGCTATAGAGGGGAGCGCCTCGCCCCGGAAGCCCATCGTCATCACGGACTCCAGGTCTTCGACGGTCTGGATCTTGCTGGTCGCGTGGCGAAGGACGGAGAGGCGGGCATCCTCCGCGCTCATTCCGGAGCCGTCGTCGCGCACCAGGATACTGGCGGTACCGCCTTCTCCTAGCTCTACCTCGATGCGTGAGGCTTCGGCGTCCAGAGCATTCTCGACCAGTTCCTTCACCACGGACGCCGG
>DASSMB010000240.1:0-10292 GCA_035689095.1 Rubrobacteraceae bacterium
CGGTCCTTGCGGGGGTACGAATCCTTTACGAGCGTCGCGGCCACCGCGGAGGCTACGACGATGGAGGACCACAGCGTCGACTTCGTGGCAGCGGGCCAGGCGTTCCACTGGTTCGAGCCTGGCCGGGCGCGGACAGAGTTCATTCGTATACTCAGGCCCGGTGGCTGGACCGTTCTCGTATGGAATACTCGCCGCGGGCAGGGGAAGCGAGCCCTGTTCCTGCAGGCGTACGAGCGGTTGCTGGACACTTACGGCACGGACTACGGGGAGGTCGGACACGGCCGTCATGGGAGTCAGGAGGAGGTCCGGGCTTTCTTCGCTCCCTCGCCGTTTGAGGCGGCGACGTTCGATAACCGGCAGGTCCTGGACCTCTGCGGCCTGAAGGGACGGCTGCTGTCGTCGTCCTACGTGCCCGCCGAGGGTGAGCCGAACAGCGCGGAGATGCTACGGGATCTGGAGAGGACCTTCCACGAACACCAAGAGAACGGCGCGGTGACTATCGAGTACGACACGCGAGTCTACTATGGGCGTCTTTGGTGATTCGATCTAGAAACCCTGCTGCGTCCCGCGTAGAAACGGATGATATGCGCCGGGCTAGTAGCCACCTCCCGGCCCTCCACCGCCTCCCGAGTCTCCGTCGCCGGCGACCGTGATCTTTCCTTTCATCCCATTGTCTTTGTGGTTGTCGACTGGACAGTACATCTCGTAGTTGCCAGGCTTGAGCTTTACCTGGATCCCACCGCTCTTGCCCGCGTCCAGCACCTTCGTCTCGGTCTCCACGCCGTTACCTTCGATCTCCAGGGCGTGACTGGCGCTCCCAACGTTCTCGGCCTTGAAGACGTAGGTGCCGGGTTTCTTCAAGGTAATGCTTGACGGGACCAGCTTGAACTCCGACTCCTTGACCACGACCGTCTTGACGATTGCGCTTTTGGTCGTGGAGCCGCCGCCTGTGCCGGACGTTCCGCTACTCTTCCCGCCGGAACTGCTGCCTGCGGCCCCGCCACATCCGGTCAGCGTCAATGTCAGAACTACCGTGCCCGCCAGCAGGACGATGTGCTTCACCATTGCTCCTCTCTTTCCCCTGCGGGTTTATACGCGCGGGGCGGCGGTCTGGATCTGGCTGTGTTGTGGATCGCGGATGGCGGAGCCCCATATGTGGAACACGGTGCAAGGCGGGTGGGTAGCGAGTACCCTTAGCGCATGATCACGGCTACCGGCGGCAAGGGGCAAACTATTCTGGGGATAGATCCCGGCACGGCCATTATGGGGTGGGGCGTGGTACGGCAAGAGGGGAACCGGTTGCGCTACGTTCAGCACGGCGCGATTACGACTCCTTCGGACTGGGAGATGCCGCGCCGGCTCTCGCGGTTGTTCGACGGCGTGACTGAGCTGGTCCGGGGTTACCGGCCGGAGACGGTGGCGGTGGAGGAGCTTTTCTTCAACACGAACGTCACGACGGGGATCACGGTCGGCCAGGCGCGGGGCGTCGCGCTGCTGGCGGCCTACCGGGCCGGTATCGAGGTGGCGGAGTACACGCCGCTACAGGTGAAGCAGGCGATCACCTCCTACGGACGGGCGGATAAGCGGCAGGTGCAGGAGATGGTGAAGACGTTGTTGAATCTGCCGGCGATCCCGCGTCCCGACGACGCGGCGGACGGGCTCGCCATCGCCATCACGCACGCCTTCTCGTCCCGGATGGGCGGCAAGGTCGGGGTGGGGAAATAACGGTTTGTGCGGGATAATTAGCGCATGATACATAGACTGCGCGGACAACTGGTCGAGAAGGACGCCGAGGGCGTCGTGGTGGACGTGGTCGGCGTCGGGTACCGGACCGCGACTTCTCAGGGGACGCTGCGGGCGCTACCGGCTATCGGGGAGGAGTGCGTGTTGCACACCCGGATGGTTGTGCGGGAGGACGCGATGCTCCTGTTCGGGTTCGCCACCCGCGACGAGCGGGCGGCGTTCGACGCGCTGGTGACCGTGAGTAAGGTCGGGCCCAAGCTGGCGCTCTCGGTGCTCTCCTCGATGTCGCCGCCGGAGATCGCCGAGTGCGTGGCGCGGGGGGATATAGTGAAGCTGGCCTCGGTGCCGGGGCTGGGGCGCAAGACGGCGGAGCGGCTGGTGCTGGAGCTTCGGGGCAAGGACCTGGTCGCGGCCTTCGCGCCGGAGCCGTCGAGCGCGAACGCCGGGAGCAGCAGTGGTGGCGGCCACGGTGGCGGCGGGCCGTTCATGGAGGCGCGGGAGGCGTTGACGGCGCTCGGGTATTCGCTGGACGAGGCGGAGGGCGCGCTGAAAGAGGTGCCGCCGCAGGATACGGTCGAGAAGTACATCAAGGAGGCGTTACGGCGGATCGGAAGCAGGCGCCGGGCATGACGGGCATGGAGGAGATGGACGACTTCACGGTACGCGGCGATGGACGAAGCGGAGAGCCGCCGGAGGCGCCAGAGGACATAACCGGAGCGGCTTCGGGTTTCGGAGCCGTGGATGACGCGCTGGACCCGGAGAGGTTCGAGGGGGACGATGAGCCGAAGCTGCGTCCGGCGACGCTGGACGAGTTCATCGGACAGGAGCGGCTGAAGGACAACCTCCGGATCTTCGTGGAGGCGGCGAAGCGGCGCGGGGAGGCGCTGGACCACGTGCTGCTGGCGGGACCGCCGGGACTGGGGAAGACGAGCCTGTGCCGGATACTGGCGGCCGAGATGGAGGTCAACCTCTCGACGACGAGCGGACCGAGCCTGGAGCGGGCGGGGGACATGGCGGCGATCCTCACGTCGCTGGAGGAAGGCGACTTCCTGTTTATAGATGAGATCCACCGCCTCAACCGCCAGATAGAAGAGGTACTCTACCCGGCGATGGAGGACTTCGCGATGGATATAGTGCTCGGCCAGGGGCCGTCGGCGCGCACGATACGCATGGACGTCCCGAAGTTTACGCTGGTGGGGGCGACGACGCGCACGGGGCTGATGACGAAGCCCCTTCTTGACCGATTCGGGTTCTCGGCGCGGCTGGAATACTACGAGCCGGCGGAGCTGGAGAAGATCGTGGTCCGCAACTCGAAGATCCTGAACATACCCGTTACTCAGGACGGCGCGAGGCAACTGGCGACCCGCAGCCGGGGCACGCCGCGCATCGCCAACCGGCTCCTGCGGCGCGTCCGGGACTACGCGGAGGTCGTGGGTGACGGTCAGATCGACGAGGAGACCGCGAAGGCGGCGCTCGCGATGCAGGGCGTGGACGACCTGGGTCTGGACCGCGCGGACAGGGACTACCTGGGACTGATCATAGACAAGTTCGACGGCGGGCCGGTGGGGGTCGGGACGATCTCGGTGGCGCTCGGCGAGGCGCGCGATACGGTCGAGGATGTCTACGAGCCATACCTGCTCCAGAGCGGCCTGATCCAACGGACCGCCCGCGGACGCATCGCCACCCACCGCGCATACAACCACCTCGGCGTCGCCAGGCCCGATGCGGAAAACAACCTCTGGAGCGACTGAACCGCACTGCCTGTGAGCTGGTTCACCGCAAGGGTCCTGTTTCCGTTGCGGCGCTGTGGTGTACGCGTAACGGCGGTGATATGCTGGCTGGAGAGTTTAGTATTGCGGTCCTCCGAGGAGGCGGGCCGAGAGAGCGAGGTTCCGGGGATGCAGAGTTTGGGAAGCCGTTTCGGGAAGCGGCGGGTTGCGCGTTTGAAGCCGCGGAGCGGGAGGAGTTGAGGGTGAGCCGTAAGAAGTACGCGGGTTTCGAAGAGACGACGGCGCTGCTGGAAGAGCACCTTCCGGAGCGGCCCTACGTCCGGTTCACGGACCTCCGCCGCAACGGGAGGCTTGTCTTCTCGCAACTGTGGGCCGGTTTCGAGGGGACTGAGGAGTGCGCCACGGCGGGCTGGCGGGTGAGGATACCGATCAATCCGGCCAGGGTGCGCCGGGACCCGCAGGGGTCGGCCGAGTTCATCATCCGTAAGGTGGACGATGCCGCCCGGAACGCCGGCGTGTTCTACTGGGAGATCTAAAGCGAGAGCTTCAGGCTGTGTGATGCGCCTGAAGAGGCAGGAGCGGTAGTTTCTAACGCACGGCGGCCAGACTCCGGCCAAAGTCCGTGGTGTCGATCCGCGCGCGGCAGGCGTCGAACCTCCTCTGCGAGTAGGCCCGGAAATCGAAGGTGGTGTTCCCGCTGGCGTGCTCGACGAGCGCCCACAGAGACCAGTGCAGATCGCTCGTTGCCTTGTAGAGCTCCAGGCGGGAGTAGGATTCCAGGGTAGCGGCGCCGTCCGTGTAAGCCTGCATCATCGCGTGGTCCTGACCGGCTCCGAAGCCGGCCTCCACGGAGAGGTGCGCGAGATCCCAGTAAGGGTCGTTCATGCCGGAGAACTCCCAGTCGATGAGGTACATGCGGCTTCCAGTGTCGATGAAGTTCGGCGGCCACGGGTCGTTGTGGCAGGACGCCAGGGACGCGGGAAGCACCTCCAGCGCCTGGCGCACCGCCTCCATTCTCTTCTCGACTCCGTAGTATCCCTCGGGTGGCGGCATCCGCATGCCGCGCAGGAGATCCAGGTAATGATCTATCATCCCGAAGGCGTTGAAGCGATACTTGAAGACCGGCCCGATGCCGTGAACCCGCCTTAGCACCAACGCGGCCCGGGCCGGCGCCTCCGGGTCCTGATGGAAGTGGTCGTTGTCCATGTTCACACCCTGTATAAACCGGGAGACCATGGCGCCGGTCATGGTGTCGAAGTAGACGACCTCCGCGCCCACGCCGGCAGCCGCCGCTATCCGCGAGTTATGCTCCTCGGCGACCCGGTCTATGTACTCGGAGGTGCTGTCTCCCGGTAGCCGGAGCACGTAGGCGCCGCCGCTGGTGGTTATCTTGTAGCTCGAATTTGTCAGAGAGCCGAGCGGCTCGATCTCCACGTTGTCCCGCCGCACACCCTCAAAGAGCGGCACCCGACCCAGCGCGGCATAAGCCTTCTCCAGGGTTTGATGACTCTGTAACGGGTTTTTGAGCAAGCGTCTCCAAAGCCCGTCTCCGGGTCTTGTTCGATATTAGTCTTATGTTAACTTATTGTGAAATATGCGTCAATGAGGCGGGATCATTGGCGGATGGCGAACAGGATGGTTATCTGGCCTATGTCCTTGCGGCGGGCATCGTTGCGGGAGAGGTAGTCCTCGATCTCGCCCCGCTCCTCCAGTTCCCGGACTTTCGAGAGGGCTTGCCGAAGCTCGTCCTCGCGGACGAGTGACCAGGTCGAGTCTCCGTTGCGCCACTCCTGGCTCAAGGGGCCACGGGGGTCGAAGTAGGAGTCGCCCTGGATCGTGGCATCGGTCGGTGTAAACCGGCCCCGGTAATCGAAGCCGCTATCCTGGAGGAGCCTCTTCAGCTCGGTTATGGGAGCGAACCGCTCGCGCAGGGTCTGAGCGCCGCGCGGGATGAGGTCGTAGTACCAGTAACCGTGGCGCAACTGCTGCTGGGAGCAGGTATTGACGGTGAGTACGCCGCCGGGTCTGAGGACGCGGGCGAACTCCCGGAACACCTTGCCGTGTTCGGGGAAACCGTCCGAGGCGTCGTCCGGCAGGTGGTGGAGGACCTGGTTGATCATGACGCCGTCGAGCGAGCCGTCGCCGAAGGGCAACTCGTCTATCCGGGAGGAGGTAAAGGCGATTCGGTCCTCTTGCCTCGCGCGGGCCAGCTTGTTGCCCGCAACCTCCAGCATGCCGTCGTTCAGGTCTACCGCCTCGATGCGGCCGACGTAGTCGAGGAGGGCGCGGGAGTAACTGCCGGTGCCGCACCCGGCGTCGAGTATCGTCGTGCTACTGAGCGGCACGGGCGCGTGAGCCATGCACCCGACGATGATCTCGGTCCCGACCGGCTCTCGTGTCCGGTCGTAGTGCCTGGAGGCTTCCGTGTAATTCTCGTAGCTGCTCATCCGATCCCTTCCCTCTTTTCTCCCGCGCGGGCGATACAAAGTGCCGTTAAACCGAGGTTTTACACTTGTGTAACGCTCTTGTTACCCGAGCCTCGAACCCTCTCAATATACTAGCCGCGGCTCTCACAGGGAGGACAGACCGTATGGCTCCTGGCGGCGTGGGGATCAACCGTGTGGGCGGCATCGCCGGCCTCCCCAGTGAACTCGAAGCTCTGAAGTCCGGTGGAGCGGACTTCGTGGAGTTGTGGGTGGGTGAACTGGGTGTCATTCGCGGAGGAAATCTGGATGAGGCTCGTCTGCGGCCTGTCCGGGAGTCCTTGCTGGATGCGGACCTCGCGTATACGGTGCATTCTCCGATAGAGTTGAACCTAATGCAGCTGGCCGGGGCGGACCTGCACCGGGACGTCCTCGCGACGAGCATCCGGTTCGCGGGGGAGATCGGGGCGAAGGTCGTAGTCTGCCACGCCGGACAGCGGTCATGGTCGCGGGACGCGCGCGTCAGCTTCAAGGACCAGCTCGCGGCGGAGCGATACGCCTTGCGGGAGGCGGGGGACCTTGCCGCGGACCTGGGCGTGAGCATCGCCGTCGAGAACTACTATCCCGATATGAGTGTTCTAAGTGGCGCGGTGTACGACTACTCCGTGCGGCCTTCGGAGCTGGCGGATCAGGTCTCCGGGGTAGACCATCCATCCATCGGCGTCTGCCTGGACGTTGGACACGCGGCCCTCGCGGCTAACGCCTTCGGGTTCGACCTCATTGAAGAGTGCGCCGCCGTGTCGCCGCTGGTTCGTCACCTTCACCTGCACGACAACCTGGGAAGGACGGACCTCGACGTGGACCCCCTCTCCTATGGGAATCCGGTCTACGGGATCGGAGACCTCCACCTGCCACCGGGCAGCGGCTCCATCCCGCTCGAAGACCTGTTCCGGCGGGTAGACTTCCCGCGCGACCCCGCCCGCTGCGTGGAGCTCGCCCCCGAACTCGTGTCCGAGACCCGCGAAGCTCTAAACGCCGCCCGCCGGCTGACGACCCGCGAGCGCGTCATTTCCTGACTAGCTGATTGATCCAGCGCCGATGCTCCAAGCAGTTGCAAAGCCCCGGCGCCTGGCCGCAATCGCGCCGCCGAAACAATCTCTTCCGCGGAAATAGAGGCTGTCCGTTGTCCCCGGCTCTAAAGATTTGGTCCGAGTCGCCTGATGAACACCTTACAGTTTTGCTAGGCGGGGGCGCCGGGCGGCGGACCGACTATGTCTACCCCGTACTTCTGGGCGGCGGCCCCGACTCTCTCCATGTCCGGCGGTCCCGGAGGTGGGAGGACCCTCTCTTGCGCCGGCTCTCCAGCGGCGCGCATGAAGCTCTCGTGTTGGGGCGTGGTGAGATCCAGGAACCGCGCGGTCTTCGAGTCTACCTGGAAGGCGTGCGGAGTCCCCGCCGGGATGTGGACGAAAGACCCCGCGGGGGCCGGTATGGGCTGGCCGTCCTCGATATAGAAGGTGAGGTCCCCTTCTAGCACGTAGAACGTCTCGTCATCCTCCGGCTGGATGTGGAGCGGCGTCGCCATCCCCCGGGGCGCGTACTGCTCTACGAGAGCGAACCGCCCGCCGGTCTGCTCGGCGCCGGCCTTGACGGTCAGCAGGGTGCCGAAGAACCACAGCGCCTCTCCATCCTCTGAACCGAGCGCATAGGGTGTTGGTGCATAGTTCACGGGATCCTCCTCCACTCGCCTGCTGAAAACCTGCTGACTGGCACACCGTAATTCTGCCGGCGTTTGCAGTTTGGCGTGTCCTCCGAATGAATGACTTTTCGTAACCGGGACAAAATGTCTACAGCAGACCTGCTCCTAACGCATTGACATAATAAGTGCAATATTCAAGAATGGGCACTGGATGGAAAGGACAGTCCGCGCGTTCGGGCGCCAGCGGCGATCGGTCCGTTGCACGAACGTCGGGCGTAATCAGGCAAGGAGCTGGATATGCAAAATGTAGCCGTGGTCGGGCAGATCTACGAGGCATTCGGAAGGGGCGACGTCCCCGCGATCCTGGACCATCTCGCGGAGGATGTGGAGTGGGAGTATGGCGTGGACTCAACGGACGTTCCCTGGCTGCAACCGCGCCGCGGACGCCAGGAGGTGCCGGGTTTCTTCGAGGCTCTAGGCGCGCTGGAAATACATAGCTTCGCGCCGAAGACGATGCTTGAGTCGGATGATGTCGTGGTCGCTATTGTAGATTTCGAGGCCACCGTCAAGGAGACCGGACAGAGGATCAGCGAAGAGGACGAGGCCCATATCTGGCACTTCGCGGAGGGGAAGGTCGTCCGGTTCCGGCACCGGTCGGACACCCATCAACACCAGCTCGCCTACCAGGGCCAGGGCGTATCCGGCGCGATTCGCTGACTGAGCCCGATCATCCGGGCGGCGTTGGTTACGCTCATCTGGTAGCCGACGACCGGGACGCTGGCCGAATAGGGGAGAATGCTGGTAGCATATTAGGCATGACGAAGATGACGCCGCAGACGTTCGCGAGCAAGTGGTCGGAGGCGGCGCTCTCGGAGCGGTCGTCGTATCAGCAGCACTTCCTGGACCTGTGCGCGATGCTGGGGCAGCCCACGCCAGCCGAAGTGGACCCGACGGGCGAGTTCTTCACGTTCGAGCGGGGCGTGGAGAAGATGGGCGGGGGCCGGGGCTTCGCGGACGTGTGGTACCGGGGACATTTCGCCATCGAGTACAAGGGGAAGCACAAGGACCTGGGCGCGGCCTACGTGCAGCTCCAGAACTACCGGGAGGCGCTGGAGAACCCGCCGCTTTTGGTGGTGACGGACATGGAGCGGTTCGAGGTCCACACGAACTTCGAGAGCACCGTCTCCCGCGTCTACAGCTTCACGAACGCGGAGTTGCCGGAATCGGAGAACCTGCGCGTGCTGCGGGCGATGTTCGAGGACCCGGCCTCGCTGCGCCCGGCGCGGACGGTCGAGAGCGTAACCGAAGAGGCGGCGGGGAAGTTCGCCAGGATCGCCGACGGCCTTCGCGGCCGGGGCGTGGAGCCGCACGCGGCGGCACACTTCCTGAACAAGCTGCTGTTCTGCCTCTTCGCGGAGGATATCGGGCTGCTGCCGAAGGGACTTTTCACGCAGGTCGTGGAGCGCGGGGTGCGCCGCCCGGAGACGTTCAACGCCAACGTCGGCGGCCTGTTCGCGGCGATGCGCGACGGGGGAGAGTTCGCGCTTCAGGATATCCCGCGCTTCAATGGCGGGCTGTATTCGGAGGAAGACGAGGAGAGCGCGGTGGTGCCGCTGGCGGCTGAGGAGTTGAGGCTGCTGGCGGAGGCGGCGCGGCTTGACTGGGAGTCGGTGGAACCGGCGATCTTCGGTACGCTCTTCGAGCGGTCGCTGGACCCGTCGCAGCGCGCCCGGCTCGGGGCGCACTACACGAGCCGCGAGGACATCCTGGCTGTTGTGGAGCCAGTGCTGATGGCTCCGCTGCGGCGAGAGTGGGACGCTGTGCGCGAGCGGGCCGAGGCCGACGCGGAGGCGGCCCGCAAGGCGAGCGGGCAGAAGGCGGCCAACGCGCAGCGGAGCGCGGAGCGGGCGCTGGTCGAGTTCGCCGGGCGGCTGCGGCGCGTGCGGGTGCTCGACCCGGCGTGCGGCTCGGGGAACTTCCTGTACGTGAGCCTCAAGGAGCTGCTGGACCTGGAGAAAGAGGTGTACACCTTCGCGGGCTCCATCGGGCTCACGCAGTTCTTCCCGGAGATCAGCCCGGAGCAGCTATATGGGATAGAGACCAGCCCCTACGCGCACGAGCTGGCGCAGGTGGCCGTCTGGATCGGCTACCTCCAGTGGATGCACGACAACGGATTCGGCACCCGACAGGAACCCATCCTCGGCAACATGACCAACATCGTCGAGATGGACGCGATCCTGGCCCGCGACGAAGACGGCAACCCGACCGAACCCGACTGGCCCGAAGCGGACGTGATCGTCGGCAACCCGCCGTTTTTGGGTGGTAATAAGATTCGCGCAGAACTCGGCGGTGAGTACGTCGAAAGTCTGTTCGAGCTTTACAAAGGTCGCGTGCCAGCGTTCGCGGATCTCGTCTGTTACTGGTTCGAGAGAGCACGGGAGCAGATAGAGACAGGCAAGGTTCGGCGAGCCGGACTCCTAGCGACCAATTCTATTCGAGGTGGAGTGAACCGGCGTGTGTTGGAGCGCATCAAGGAGTCTGGAGATATTTTCTTTGCCGAATCGGATCGGCCCTGGATTTTGAACGGTGCGGCTGTGCGGGTCTCGATGGTTGGTTTTGATAGCGGCACAGAGACAGCCAAGATTTTAGATGGTGTCCCGGCTGATACGATTCACGCCAATCTGACCGCTACCGCAG
>DASSMB010000241.1:0-2492 GCA_035689095.1 Rubrobacteraceae bacterium
TCTTCGGGCATATCGGCCTCTTCTCTTTTCTCAGGCGCTCCGGCACGACGACGAGAAACGCCACCTTTTGCACTTGAGCGCATCGTATCCACCTATCGGGCGAGGCGTATCACCCGTTTAGCGTATTTTCGAGGAAGAACCGGCCGGCTGAAGTCGGAGATCAGGTAGCGCGGGCGGGGCGGCGGCTCCCTCCGGCCCGCCACGCCTTGTAGAGCGAGAGGATCGGAGAGGCGATGAAGATGGAGCTGTAGGTGCCGGCGATGATGCCGACGAGCAGGGCGAAGGCGAAGTCCGAGAGGGTCGACTCGCCGAAGATCAGGAGCGCGGTGATCGGGATGAGGGTCGAGACGGAGGTGAAGATCGAGCGCGTGACGACCTGCCGGATGGAGGTGTTGATCATGTCGTCGAAGCGCCGCTTGTTGTAGCCCACGGCGGGCGTGTTCTCCCGGATGCGGTCGAAGATGATGATGGTGTCGTAGAGCGAGTAACCCAGGATGGTCAGCACCGCGACGACCGTCACCAGGTTCACCTCCCGTCCGACGATGGCGTAGAACCCGATGGTCATGAGTATGTCGTGCAGGAGCGCGACCATCGCCGCCATCGCGAACGAGAACTCGAAGCGGAAGCTGATAAACACCACTATCACGAGCAGCGCCGCCCCCACCGCCTGCAGGGCCTGGTCCCTGACCTGCCCCCCGAACGTCGGGCTGATGCTCTGCACGCTGATCTCCGCGCCGAGGGCCTTCGCCAGCGCGTCCCGCACCTTCGAGGTCTCCGGCTGGCTCAGGACCGGCGTGCGGACCTCCCAGCCGTTGTTGCCGGCCCGCTGGATCACGGCGTCCTGGCGGTGCTCGGGGGGCATCGCCGCCCGGACCTCGCCGACGGTAAGGTCGTTCTTCGGGCTCGCCGCGTTGAACTTGGCGCCGCCCTCGAAGTCTATTCCGAGGTTCAGGCCGCGCACCGCGATGAACCCGATACCGATGAGCAGGAAGATGCCGGAGAGCACGAACCACGTCTTCCACCGGCCGACGAAGTCCACCCTGCTCAACGCTTTCGCGAAAGCCATCAGCTCACCCTTTCGTTCCGCGTCGAGATACTGGCCTTCGAGACGCCCATCAAGCCCGGCGAGAGGTGGATGCCGCGGCTGGAGAGCAGGCCCAGAAGCGCCCTCGTCACCACGATAGCCGTGAACATCGAGAGCACGACGCCGATAACCAGCAGCACCGCGAACCCGCGAACCGAGCCGCTGGAGAGCGCGAAGAGGATGAAGGCGACGATGATCGTCGTCAGGTTGCCGTCCAGGATGGCCCGGAAGCCCTTCTCGTAACCGAGGGCGATGGCCGAGCGCGGGGTCTTGCCGCGCCGGACCTCTTCCTTGATCCGCTCGAAGATAACGATGTTCGCGTCCGCCGCCACCCCAATACTGAGCACGATCCCCGCGATGCCCGGCAACGTCATCGTCACCGGGATGGCGACGATAAGGCCCCACAACAGTAACGCGTAGATGAGCAGAGCCAGGTCCGCCACGAGCCCGAGGGCGCGGTAGATGACCAGCAGGAAGATCAGGACCAGCCCGAAGCCCACGAGCGCCGCCAGCAGGCCGCTCTTGAGCGAGTCCGTGCCGAGCGTCGGCCCGATAGTCGTCACCGAGAGGACTTTCATGTTGATCGGCAGCGCGCCGGTGTTGAGCACGGTCACGAGCTGCTTCGCTTCCTGCTCCGGAAGTCCCTGCGGCAGGCCGTTGTTGGAGATGGAGATCTGCTGGCTCAGCCTATCCTGGACCACGGGCGCGCTCTGCACGTCCTCGTCGAGCGCGATGGCGAGGTTCCCCGGCTTCCCGGCGAGCTTGGCGTTGATGATCTTCTGCGTCAGCTCGCTCATCTTGTTCCCGCCCTCGCGGGTAAGCTCCAGAGTAACGATGCGCTTGCCGGTGGACGGGTCGGTGTCCACGTTCGCGCCGTTCTGCTTGAGCGCGTCGCCCGTCAGTTGCGGGTTCTTGTCCACGACGTAGCCGATCACGTCCGTGCCCTTGCCCTGTAGAGCGGGGCTCTCCTCGAAGAGGATCTTGGTCTTGTCCTTCTTGTAGGCGGAGTCTTTTTCGAGACTCTTGCGGATCTCGGTCCGGGTCTTGTCTATCTGGTCGTCCGGGACGCTCTGGCGGCCGTCGGTAGCCAGCACCTGGTAGAAGCCGAGCTGGGCCGTGTCGCCGATGATCTTGAGTGTCCGCTCGGTGTTCGTGATGCCGGGGATCTGGACGATAACCTGGTCGTCTCCCTGCACCTGCACCTGCGGCTCCGAGACGCCGAGGCGGTCTATGCGCTCCCGGATGAGGTTGGCGGCCTGTTCGATCTCGTCCCGCGTAACCTTGCCGCCCCCGGTCTGCGAACCCTGGAGCTGCGCGCTCACCCCGCCCCGGAGGTCCAGGCCGAGCTTCGTGGACTGGCCGACGGGCTGCCGGATAAAGATCAGGTACGCCGCCACCCCCAGCAGGA
>DASSMB010000242.1:0-23131 GCA_035689095.1 Rubrobacteraceae bacterium
GCGCGGGCGAGTGGGCGTCCGCCGAACTTGGGGTCGTAACCCTCTTCCGCCAGAAGCTCCTTCGCAGCCGGTGTTACCTCTACGGCGACGCGCTGGCTTTCGAGGTGCTTGTTCAGGCGCTTCAGCATGATGTCCACGATCTTGAGCACGTCCTCCTTCGTGAGCGGCTGGAAGACGATGATCTCATCAACGCGGTTCAAGAACTCCGGCCTGAATGCCCGCTCCAGCGCCTCTGTCGCCCGCCGCTCGGTCTCCTTGAAGTCCACGCCGTCGCGCGAGGTGAACCCGAACTGCTTCGTCGAGACGAGGTGCTGGCTCCCGACGTTCGAGGTCATGATAACCACCGTGTTCTCGAAGTTGACCGTGCGGCCCTGCGCGTCCGTCAGGCGGCCGTCGTCGAGCACCTGCAAGAGGATGTTGAACACGTCCGGGTGAGCCTTCTCGATCTCGTCAAAGAGAACCACGCTGTACGGGCGGCGGCGAACCGCTTCCGTCAACTGTCCGGCCTCGTCGTAGCCGACGTAGCCCGGAGGCGCCCCGACGAGCCGGGAGACGGTGTGCTTCTCCTGGTACTCGGACATGTCCACCCGGATCATGGCATCCTCCTCGCCGAAGAGGTACTCGGCGAGAGTGCGCGCCAGCTCCGTCTTGCCGACTCCGGTAGGACCGAGGAAGATGAAGCTCCCGACCGGCCGCTTCGGGTCCTTTATACCGGCCCGCGCGCGGCGTATAGCCTCGGCGACGGCCTTTACGGCCTTCTCCTGGCCCACGACCCGCTCGTGCAGCACGGCCTCCAGGCTCAGGAGCCGCTCGGCCTCCTCCTGGACTATGTTGGTGGCGGGTACGCCGGTCCACTCCTCCAGGATGCGGGCGATATCCTCGCGGCAGACCTCGGGAGCGTCGGTCTCACGGCGTCCGACCCAGCCCTCCTGGTGCTCGCGCAACTCGACCTTGAGTTGCTCCTGGCGCTGCTTGAGGCTCGCGGCCTTCTCGTAGTCCTCGGCCCGCACGGCGTCGTCCTTCTCGCGCTCCAGGTTCGCTATCTCCTCCTCTATGCGCTTCACGTCAACCGGCGGGACCGTAGAGCGCAGCCGCACCTCGGCCGCCGCCTCGTCCAGCAGGTCTATCGCCTTGTCCGGCAGGAAGCGGTCGGTTATGTAGCGGTCGCCGAGCTGGGCGGCGGCGATTATGGCCTCGTCCGAGATCCTCACCCGATGGTGCGCCTCGTAGCGGTCGCGCAGCCCGAAGAGTATGGCTACCGTCTCGTCCACGGTCGGCTCGTCCACCAGCACCGGCTGGAAGCGGCGCTCAAGCGCCGGGTCCTTCTCGACGTGCTTGCGGTACTCGTCCAGCGTCGTCGCGCCGACCACCTGAAGCTCGCCGCGCGCGAGGGCGGGCTTGAGCATGTTCGAGGCGTTCACCGCGCCCTCGGCGCCGCCGGCGCCCACGATCTGGTGCAGCTCATCGATAAACAGGATGATGTCCTTCTCCTCCTGCTGCAGCTCCTTGATCATCTGCTGCATCCGCTCCTCGAAGTCCCCCCGGAAGCGCGTGCCGGCCACGAGACCGCCCACGTCGAGCGCCAGGACACGCTTGCCCTTGAGCGACTCCGGGATGTCCTCGGAGACTATGCGCTGCGCGAGCCCCTCGGCCACGGCGGTCTTGCCTACGCCGGCCTCACCTATGAGGACGGGGTTGTTCTTGGTGCGCCTGGACAGGATGCGGATGACGCGGGCTATCTCCTCGGCGCGGCCGATGACCGGGTCGAGCTCGCCGTCGCGGGCCATCTGGGTGAGGTCCCTACTGACCTGATCCAGGGTCGGCGTCTTGCTCGGCGGACCCTGCTGACCACCACCCATTCCGGGACCTCCGGCCATCGCGCCCGGCATTCCGGCGCCGGGACTCGCCTGGGCGCCTCGCTGCTGCATGAGGCGCAGGATCTCACGTCTCAGCGCCTCGGCGTCGTTGGCGCCGTGCTCCGAGAGTATCCGGTATGCGTTCCCGTCCCCCTCGCCGAGCAGCCCGAGCAACAAATGCTCGCTGCCGACCTGCCCCGCGCCCATCTGCCGGGCGGCGGCGAAAGAGAGCTGCAAGGCCCGCTTGGCGCTCGGCGTGAACGTGTAGATCTGCTCGCCAGGGTCCCCCCGGAACTCGGAGAAACGACGCCGCATCCCGTCAACGTCCGCGCCGGCCCTGCCAAGCGCCTCGGTCGCCACATTCTCGCCGGTCACTATGCCCGCGAGCAGGTGGTCGGTCCCGATGGCCGCCGTGCTGGTCGTCCCGGCCGAGGCCTCGCGGGCGCGCATCACGGCCTCCTGCGCCTCCTGGGAGAGCGCGTCGAAGAGGCTCCCCGGCCCCTGGTTCTGCTGCTGTATCAGGTTCTGAAGCATCTCGAACGGATTGGCTCCGCCCTGCCCGCCCCCGATCAGGCCGAGCTGCCGCGCGCACTGCGTGCACAGGTAGTTCGCAACTCGCTGCCCGCCCTGCTGCTGAAACACCTGCACACTGGCCGGCCGCACCCCGCAATTCTCACAGATCATCTCTCGGAATCTCCCATCTGTCTGAAATCTAAGTCTTCAACGCTCATATTTTATTACCGGAAACTGATAGATCAAGAGTGATAGATCAAGAGCAGTATCCGGGGGCCGCGCGTTCGTATAATTGGCGTTCAGGACGGAGCGAGAGGAGACGGAGTTGAGGATAGCGGTATTGACGAGCGGGGGCGACGCTCCGGGGATGAACGCGGCGCTGCGGGCGGTGGCACGTACGGGGTTCTTCCGGGGATGGGAGGTCATGGGGGTATGGGACGGCTACAGGGGGCTTCTGGAAGGCAGGATCTACCCGATGGACCGGCGACGGCTCGGAGGGATCATCCACCGGGGCGGGACGGTGCTCGGGACGGAGCGCTCGGCGGAGTTCGCCACCCCCGAGGGGCAGCGCAAGGCGGCGGGAAAGCTGGCGGAGGCCGAGATAGATGGTCTGATCGTCATCGGTGGCAACGGTAGCCTGACGGGCGCTCTCAAGCTCGCGGACCTCGGGGTATCCGTGGTGGGCATCCCGGCCTCCATAGACAACGACATATGGGGCACGGACACGGCCATCGGGGTGGACACGGCGCTCAACACGGCCCTCGAAGCCATAGACCGCATAAAAGACACGGCGAGCAGTCACCGCCGGGCGCACGTGGTCGAGGTCATGGGGCGCGACTGCGGGTATCTGGCGCTGATGAGCGCGATCGCGGGCGGCGCGGAGGCGGCCGTGGTCCCCGAGTTCGAGCCCCGGCCGGAGGGCTTGCTGCGCTTCCTCAAGATGGCATACGAGCAGGGGAAGTCGCACTTCATCGTCGTGGTGGCGGAGGGGGCGCCGGTCTCGGCGGAGGACCTACACGAGTACTTCAACAACGAGGGCACCTACGACTCCCGGCTCACGGTCGTGGGGCACATCCAGCGCGGCGGCAGTCCCACGGCCTCGGACCGGATACTGGCGAGCCGGTTCGGCGCGGCGGCGATAGAGGCGCTCGCCGACGGCGAAGTCGGGACGATGGTAGCGCTGAGAGGAGAGAAGGTCGAGCGCGTCCCGATAAAGGACGTCATCGGGAAGGAGCGTCCACTGGACCCCGACCTCTACAAGATCGCCGAGGTGTTGGCAGAACTGCCGGAGTAGCGTCATCGGGGTATATTTCCTCAACGATCCAGAACGAGCGAGGAGGCCAGCTTGCAGGAGCGCGGACTTGTAGGACTTACGGCGCGGACAGCGGCGGGCGACGAGGTCGGCCGCATCACGGAGGTCGTCACCGACGAGGAGAGCGGCGAGCTGACGCACGTAATCGTGGAGAATCAGGAAGGGGATCAGTTCGAGGTTCCGATCACGGCCGTCTCACTCGACCCGGACGCGGACTTCGCCACCTTCCACGCCGACCCCTCGGACGACGAACCCGGCGACCATGTAGGTGACGAAGAAGAGCCGGAAGATTACGCGCCCCGCGACTCGGACGAAGAAGACTCGCGCCACGAGGGTCAGCTAGTCACCGAGCCCGAGAGCGACGAGGAAGGAGCGCGACCGGAGGAAGACCTCGCGCGCGAGGTCTGGGAAGACGAGTCCTACACCGCCGATTCCGGCTACCCGCGCAACGACGTCTACGTCGACCCGGATACGGGCGAGGAAGGGACAGACCCTCTCCTGAAAGACAACCAGAGTCTGGAAGACGACGTCGCTGACCTCCTCGACGGCACGGGCCTTACAGTACGCTCCGCCAGAGACGGCGTCGTGGAGCTTACGGGGGCTTCGTCCACGCAGGAGGACCTGGAGAGCGTTATCGAGGAGCTTATGGGTCTCGACGATGTCCTTGAGGTGGATACCGTCGACGTAGACGTCTCCGGTTAGCCCAGGGCGTTGTGAGCCGACGCCGGGTTAGACCCGCGCCGTGACCACGCCGCAACAGAGAGTGCGCCGCGGCCCGAAAAGTTCCCTGGGCTGGCTGGAACACTTCCGCGCCAACGAGGAGCCCGAGGTCCTGACGCGAGAAGGGCCCCGGCTCTCGGAGGCGGAGAAGGCGGCGGTGGTCGCATCGGTGCAGGAGTTCCAGCTCGGCGAGAGTTCGGAGGGCAGGCATCTGCACCGGCTCGCCGCCGAGCACGCGCGGCGGACGGACGACGAAGACTACCTGCGAGCCATCGAGTACTTCATCCGCGAAGAGCAGCGGCACGCTCGCTACCTGCGGGACTTCCTCGCCCTGGAAGGTTTCGGGACGATCAAACATCGGTGGACCGACACAGTCTTCAGGAGGCTGCGGAACCTGGCCGGACTGGAGGTCTCCATCGGAGTGTTGCTCACGGCGGAGGTCATCGCCAAGGTCTACTACGAAGGACTGAAGGGAGCCACCCGGTCGCTGGTCCTGCGGAGGATCTGTGAGCGCATACTCCGGGACGAAGAGGCGCACGTCCGCTTTCAGTCCGAGCGGCTGGCGGTCCTCCGCCGGGGACGCCCGGAGCCGGGTAGAAAGCTCACGGGTTTGCCGCACCGCACGCTGTTCTTCGGCGCTTGCCTCGTGGTGTGGAAGAACCACGGCGAAGCCATGAGGCGCGGCGGGATGGACTTTCGGGGCTACTGGCTCCGGTGCTGGGAGGAGTTTGGAACCGCAGCCGGGATGATGGCCCCGGAGAGCTACACGTTCCCGGCGCACGGCAAGGAAGGCTTATCCCCGCGAAGGATGACGGACGACGGTCCGTATCTCTAACCCGCCCCGTACCTGCTGCGTCAGGTCAACCGTCATCTCGACCGGGTCGCAGGCCGCGACAAGGTCCTTGAGTAGCGTGGCCGCCATGTCCTCCGCGAACATGCCCTTCTCCCGGAAGCCCCACAGGTAGAGCTTCATCGCCTTAGATTCGAGCAGTTTCTCTTTCGGACGGTAGCTCAACTTCAGGTCGTAGAAGTCCGGCTGACCGGTTACGGGGCACATCGCGGTCAACTCGTTCGTCGTGAACTCGACGACCGCATCCGTGTCCGCGTGGTTCCAGGGGACCGTGTCGAGTCCCTCCGCCCCGATAGGGCCTCGCGTCTCGCGGCCCAGAACTGGATTCTCTTGCACCGTCTTCTCCTCGCCTCTGAGATCCATGATGTTGCTATGTTACCGCAGCCGGGATCCGGTTCAGACAGGCTCGTCGCGCGGCTCGACCAGGACCTCGTTGACGGCGACGTGATCCGGCTGCTTAAGAGCATGGATCACGGACGCGGCGACGTCCTCCGGGTCCAGCACCCGCGCTCCGGTTGGCTCTCCGTAGAGCTTGAGCGCCTCCGGGTCGCTGCTCATCGAGAGCAGGTCCGTAGCCACGTTGCCCGGCTGGATGGTGGTGACCTTCAGCCCCGTCCCGGCCGTTTCGAGCCGCAGCCCCTGGGAGAGCGCCTCGACGAAGAACTTGCTAGCCGAGTAGACGGCGAGTCCGGGGAATACTTTCCTGCCAGCGTCGGAGGAGATGGTGACGATGTGTCCCCGGCCGCGCTCCAGCATCCCCGGCAGCACCGCTCCGGCGCAGTTGAGAGCGCCCTTGCAGTTGACCTCGACCGTCCGCTCCCACTCGTCCTCGCGCAGGTTCTTCATCAGCGTGTAGTACATGACCCCCGCGCAGTTGACGAGGATGTCCACCGGACCCAACTCCGCCCCGGCGCGCTCCACGAGCGCCTTCACCGCCGCCCGGTCCGTAACGTCCGTGGGAACCGCCAGGCTTTCGGCCCCGCCCCCCAGCGAGGACCGAACCTCATGCAGCGCGTCCTCCCGGCGGGCGGCGAGCGCGACGCGAGCGCCCTCGGCGTTTAGCGCGCGGGCGACGGCCGCGCCGATGCCGCTCGAAGCCCCGGTGACCACCGCGGCCCGGCCCCGGAGAGTGTTATCCACGCCGGTTCGCCTCCTGTAGAGCCGCGGGCGCCTCCACCCATCCTTGCTCCACGAAGTACCGGGCGTAGGTCTCGATCAGCTCCGTATCGAAGACCGGCCGCTGTGGGCCGCCGCCACGCAGAGCCTCCCGCGTATTGCGGTCGTCATAGATATTGCCGTCCCAGATCTCGTCATCCTCAGGCGAGGCCCCACGCAGGACGCCGCCGGTGACGTCGTCATCCCGGTGCGGCACATCTTTGACCGCGTCCAGCCACTCGGGGTATGGGAGTCGTTCCAGCGGGTAGCCAAGCTCCTCCAGCCGGTCGAAGAACTCGGAGGCATGGATAGGGTCCGGGTTCGCCAGGTGGTAGTTGCCGTCTACAGCCTCCGAGTCGGAGGCGATGTGCAGGATCGCGGCGGCCACGAAGTCCACCGGCGTCATCTCCATCCGCCATCCCTCGACCTCCGGCGCGGCCCCGAGCCTCAGTGACTCCACGACGACAGCGCCGAGCAGATCGCGCGGGTTCGACGAGCCCGACGCGCTGTGGCCCGAGATGTTCCCCGGCCGGTACACGCTCACCGGCACACCGCGCTCCGCCGCCTCCCGCACGAGCCTCTCCGCGACCCACTTGGACTGGCCGTAGCCATCCTCGCGGCCACCGGCGAGAGCATCCAGGTCCGCGTCTTCCTCGCAGAGACCCCTCCCGGACGGGAAGATGCCGTTGGTGGAGACGTAATGCACGGGCTTTACCCGGTGGCGGCAGGCCAGGCGCAAGACCTCGCGGGTCCCGCCCACGTTGGCGGCTTTCAGGACGGAGTACGGGTAGACTAGGTTCACGACCGCGCCGGCGTGGATCACCACGTCCGTCTCACGCGCCAGAGCGTCGAAGTCTCTCTCGTCAATACCTAACAGCGGCTCGCCGAGGTCGCCCGGCACAGCCACGACGCGCTCCGAGCGAGCGGCGCCATCCAGACCATAATCCCGCAGGTTCGCCCGGATGGTCTCCAGGGAGTCCTCGTCTCCTCGCGGACGGATGAGACAGTGGACGCGAGCCTCCGTGCTGGAGAGCAGCCCGTCGAGGAGGAACGCCCCCAGGAAGCCGGTCGCGCCGGTGAGGAAGACGTTCCGCGCGTCGCGCAGAGTCTTAGCGCCGCCCGCGTCCGCGCGCTCGGGGATGATCTCCGGGTCGAGAACGGCTTCGGCGCGCAGGTCGTCAGCCGAGATCCGGGCCGCATCGTTCGAACCGCCGCGTTGCAGCGACTCGATCCTGTCGCACAGCCCGCCGACGGTCGGGTCTTCCATGAACAGCGGCATCGAGACGTGGACGCCGAAGCTCTCCTCCACGCGACCGGAGAGCTGGGCGGCGGCGAGCGAGTGCCCGCCGAGGTCGAAGAAGTCGTCCTCGGGACGCACCTCGCCCTCGTCCAGTCGGAGCACCTCCTCCCACACCCGCTCGAGCAGGGCTTCCTTCTCGGAGCGCGGAGCATCGGCGGGAAGCTCCATTGCGCTCCGATGCGGGTCCGGGGCGGCGCGGGAGGGCCGGGGCGGCGGTGGCGGCAGCTCGTCGCGGTCCACCTTGCCGGAGGTCGCCTGGATCGGTAACGACTCAAGCTCCACGAAGACCGCCGGGACCGCGTAGTGCGGCAGGCTGTCGCGCAGCGCGGCCCGGATCCCCCGGCTCCGCCCGGTCTTCGGGTCGAGGTCCCATCCCGAGTAGCGCTCCCCGTCCTCCGGGTCCGGCACCAGGTAAGCAACGAGGCGCTTGTCCTCGCCCTCGCCGCCCTCGGCGATTGCGACGCACGTCCTCACCGCGAGATCCTTCTCGATGGCCGCCTCCACCGCGCCCAGCTCGACGCTGTAACCCCGAATCTTGACCATGAAGTCCACCCGGCCCATGATCTCCAGGCTCCCATCCGAGAGTATGCGCGCCCTGTCCCCCGACCGGTACATCCGGGCGCCGCTCACGGACGAGAATGGGTCCTCCGGGAAGCTCTCCTCCGTCTTCTCCGGCAAATTCACGTAGCCGCGCGCCAGGCACTCGCCCCCGACGAACAACTCCCCAGCCTCGCCGTCGGGGACGGTCCGGCCTTCTTCGTCCAGGACGTACAGGCGCTCCGGGTCCATGGGCAGTCCGACGGGACAGTAGGTCGAGTCCGGGTTCTCGACGAGTTCCCGCAGGTCACCGGCGGCGACCTCGTGTGTCTCGCTGCAACTGTAGACGTTCAGGAATCGAGTATCCGGCAGGAGGCTCATGGCGCGCCGCGCGAGCGTCCGGGTGACGACCTCGCCGTTCAGCCACACCGTCCGCAGGGCCGGGAGCCGGTCCCCGATCTCCGGCCCGCTCGCATCGAGCACGGCTTCGAGCAGGGACGGAGTGACAAGCGTCTCCGTGACCTCGTACTCCCGCAGGAAACGGACCAGGGCGTTCGGATCGTAGATCACGTCGTCCGGGATGACGACGGTAGCCGCGCCCCGCAAGAGAGGACGCAACATCTCCCAGATAAAGAACACGTTGCACCCGACCCGGTCGCCGGGGCTGTAGTCGCTCACGCCGAACCGCCACAGGTAAGAGCGTACCGGCGCCCGGTGCGGGTTCGCTATACCCTTCGGCTTGCCCGTGGTCCCCGACGAATACGACACGAACGCCAGGTTCTCCTGGCTCACCCGCGCGTCCTCCGCCGGAGCATCCTCCAGAGCCTCCTCCAGCCCGGTCTCCCATCCCTCGTCCAGACAGAAACGCTCGACTCCATCCGGCAGACGCTCCGTGTAGCTCTCCCGGGTGAGGACGATGCGTGGGTCGGCGTCGGAGATCACCTCCTCCAGCAGCGAGGGCGGATAGGCCAGTTCCAGCGTGAGGTACGCGCCGCCGGATTTCAGGGCGGCCAGGCACGCGACGACGTACTCGGCGCGCCGCTCCATATAGACACCGACCAACTCGCCGGGGCCGACTCCCGAACGCCGGAGGCGGATCGCCAGCAGGTCCGCCCGGCGGTCCAGTTCCGCGTAGGTCAGGGAGGTGTGCTGGTCCACCAGGGCCAGGGCCTCGGGGGTACGGCGGGCCTGTTCCTCGAAGATCTCGTGCAGACAGCGGTCAGTCGGGTTTCCGCTCACACCAGCACCCGGCCTGCGGATAGACTCGTGTTCATCGTTCGTCCTGCGGAGACTTGCATGATCAGACTCCCCTTCTCTAATACTTGTCATCAACAACGCTCGACGCTCTAAAACAAACCAGGAAGCAACAGGACGCTGCCACAGAGATCCTGCCGGGCCTTGCTCCGGCGAATCCCGGAAGCGAAGCAGCCCCGATAGCATTGCCGGACATACTACCCGGCTTGCGTCCTCCTGGACGGGGTTATTTCGAAGATATCTTTAAGATCGCGTTAAGTTTCGTGAACACGCTGCCCCGCACAAATCGGGAGCGGCGCATCTCATGGAGCCTGTCCGGGAGCGGTTATCCTCCGAACTGTCCGAGTATCTCCCGCACGGCGAGCACGGCGAAGAGCAGCACGGAGGCGCCAAGGATTATGTTCGAGAGGAGGCCGCTGCGGTATTCGCGGTCCACGCGGCGGTTCAGGAGCCACATCAGCGTGATCGCCAGGAACGGCATGAACAGCGCGCCCAGGGAGGCGTAGGTGATGATCACCCACACCGGCTCATCGAGGGTGAAAAGGATCTTGGGGGGAACGTAACCCAGACGAGGAATGCCCGGAACCACACGCTCTTCTCGGAGAGGTACTCCTCGCCCTGTTCCTCCGGCACTCTGCGGATCGTCCGGATCAAGTCTCCGAACAGGTAGGCGCCGCCGTTCCACGCTCCGGTGATGGAGCTTGTCGCCGCCGCCCAGAAGCCGATGAGGAAGAGCCAGCTAGGCACCACCCCAAAACGCCGGGCTATGGGGTCCGAGAGAGCGACGAGCCCGCCCTCGTCGGCGATGCTCTTGCCACCGGCGAACAGCAACTCGGCCCCGATGACCAGCATCGCCACCATGAAGAGGCCCGTCATGATGTACCCGACGGCGAGGTCGGTACGCATCATCGGGATCCAGGACGGCCGCCGCCAGCCGCGCTCGCGCACCCAGTACGTATACGAGACGAGCGTGAACGTGCCGCCCACGCCCCCGATGACCGCCAGAGCGTAGGGTAAAGAACCTTCCGGTATCCGCGGAACGACCGTCCCCAGGGCAAGCTCGCCGATGTTGGGCCCGAGGAACAGCGCCAGCCCCACGACCGTGAGGAACATGATACCGACGAATGCCTCCATCACCTTCTCGAAGAGCCCGTACTTGCCGATAATGCAGATCAGGAACCCGAACACCACGGAGTGGAGGACCGCCCACGCCCATAGCGGCATGACGCCGGGAAACATCGCCATGACGGCCAGCGCCGAGGCCGAGGGAGCCGCCGCCCCGAAGAAGAACGTGACCAGCGCCAGATAGACCAGGAAGTACCCGGTCGCCCACCAGCCCATCGAGTGCCATCCATCCAGGACGGTCGTCTTCGTCGCCATATACCAGCGCCCGAGTCCCTCGGTGAGAGCGAACTTCAGGGCCGCGCCGAGGATGATCGCCCAGATCAAAACCGTCCCGTACTCGGTCCCCGCCGTGAGCGAGGAGACCATGTCGCCGGCCCCCACGCCGGTCGCCGCAACAACGAGCCCCGGCCCCACGAGCTTCAGGCGGCTCCCCCACGTCGAAGGAGCCTCCCTCCTCTCGACGGACTCCCGTCCGGCGCCTCCGGTAACGTCAGTCATCCGTCCCCCTTCCCAAGCCTCCAATCGTTACATTGGACATTAAATTAGCCTGGAAGACAAATGGAAGCCGGTAAGCTGGCTGGTGTTGTTCAGACCCTCCGCACCAGGACGGTGTTGCCGAGGAGGAGCAGTATGATCTCCGAGACGGCGACCGATCCAAACGAGATCAGGTACGGCAGTCCGGCGGCGAAGTGGAGCACCGTGGCGACGCCGGCGGCGATGATCAGGGCGAAGACGAGGCTGGCGAGGTAGGTCGCGAATACGCCTCCGATTCGCCGGGCCAGCACCCAGCACAGGGCTCCGCCGACGAGGTTCACTATGGGCATCAAGATCAACTCCAGACCGCCGGCCTGCGGGGAGAAGAGGTTCACGATCCCGACCCCGACCGCGAAGGCCGGTATCGTCGCCGGGTACTTTATGACCAGCGGCTTCAACACCTCGCCGAGACGGAACTGGATCGGGCCGTAGGCCAGCGGCGCTACCAGCAGACTCAACACCACGTACAGCGCCCCGACCACCCCGGCGATCGCGACCCGTCTTGCGGGACTACCTTTCAGCATATCTATAACTCCTCGCCTACTGCGCTAAGGCGCAGCCGTCCTTGCGCGGGTCGCTGCCGCAGGCCCGCGCGCCGCTCTCCATGACCCGGATGATCTGCGCCCCGCCGACCGGCACGATGTAGTCCTCCCCGACCTCCACCTCGTGACCTAGGGAGCGCAGTTCCTCGACCTCCGCCTCCGGCACCCGGCCCTCGACGAGCAGGACGTTTGAGTTATGGTCGTGGAAGTGCCGGGGATGATCCACGGTCTCCTGGGGGTTCATGCCGTGATCTATCATGTTGGAGAGCACCTGGAAGTGCCCCTGCGGTTGCATCGGGCCGCCCATGTTCCCGAAGACGCTCCAGAGCGCGCCGTCGCAGGTGGCGAGTCCGGGGATGATGGTGTGCAACGGGCGCTTTCCGGGGACGAGGACGTTTGGGTGATCCGGGTCCAGGCGGAAGGAGTGGCCGCGGTTCTGGAGGCATACTCCGGTGCCCCCGGCCACGACGCCGCTGCCGAAGCCCATGTAGAGGCTGTTGATGAACGAGCAGCCGTTTCCCTCGGCGTCCACGGCGCAGAGGTACGTCGTATCGTCGCCCAAGGCCGGGCCCACGGATACTCCGACGCGGTCGCGCGATATGCGCCCGCGCAGCTTCGCGGCGTAGTCCTTGGAGAGCAACTCTTCCGTCGGCACGCCCGCGAACTCCGGGTCTCCTACCTTCGCGTGCAGGTCCGCGAAAGCGAGCTTCTTCGCCTCGACCTCCAGGTGGATGCGCTCGGCGCCGAGCGGGTCCAAGGCCGACATATCGAAACCTTCGAGAATGTTCAGCATCTCCAGCGCCGCTATGCCCTGTCCGGGAGGCGGTATCTCGTAGACCCGCACGCCCCGGTAGTCGGTGTGGATCGGCTCGACCCACGTCGTCTCGTGCGCGGCCAGGTCCTCCCCGGCGAGGTAGCCGCCCGCTTCCTGCGCGGCGTCCGTAATGCTCCGGGCGATCCGGCCCTTGTAGAAGGCGTCCGCCCCCTCTTCGGCGACGGCGGCGAGCGTCTCGGCAAGGTCCGGCTGGCGGAAGAGGTCTCCCGGTCTCGGAGCCCGGCCATCCGGCAGGAAGGTACTCGCGGCGGCCTCGTTCCTCCTCAGCAAGGCTTCCGCCACCTCCCAGTAGCGGGCGACGACCTCGGCGACGGGACGTCCCTCCTCGGCGAAGTCGCGGGCGGGCTCCAGAAGGTCCGCGAGCGGCAGGCGTCCGAGCCGGTCCGCTGCGTCCTCCCAGAGCCGGACGGCGCCGGGGACTGTAATGGAGAGTCCGCCGCGCTCGGGGATCTCGGCGATGCCCCGGTCGCGCAACTTCTCTATGGTGGCTCCGCGCGGGGCGCGGCCGGAGCCGTTGGCGCCGAGGACGCGGCCGGTCCCGGCCTCGTAGAAGAGAAGGAAAGCGTCGCCGCCCATACCGGTCGTCATCGGGGCGAGGACGGCCATCGCGGCGGCCATCGCGACGCAGGCGTCGGCAGCGGTGCCTCCGGCGTCGAGGGCGCGGATGCCCGCGAGGGCGGCGGAAGGATGTTCGCAGGCGACGGCGCCCTTCGTGCCGAAGACCGTGGAGCGGCCGCCCTGATCCGGACGCCGGACGCTCGTGGCCGCTTCTTCGCTTCGGAACATAAGTCTGGAACCTCTCTTACAGTTTGGTATCAGGTGCGGAGGTTAGTATAGACGAGCATGGCAAGCTACAGAGTTGCAGAACTACAGAGGAGGTATTCGTGGGTAAAGGTGCTTACGTCGGAGGGACGCTGGTCTCTATCTTGATCTCGCTGGCGCTCTACTTTTCCGGCAGGCGTGAGGCGGGAATTTTCGTCGGGCTATGGGCCCCGACCATCCTGAATCTGGGTCAGACACTTATAGACGACGAGAGCTAGAACCTCCAAGAGTCAGAAGGTCTACCGGGCGTCCGCGAGAGGTTCTTATCTCTCGCACGGCGTCTTTCCGTTGTCTGGCGATAGTGCCACGTATACGTGCTCTAACCATCCTATTCGTCCTCCGGGCCGGTCGTGGCGCGGGTCAGACGCTCGACTTCGTCCACTATGTAGAGGATCTCTTCCAGCGAAGGGTTGACGACGGTCGAGCTCTGCTCTCCTATGCGGACCCTCGACGGCAGTCCGGGCTCCATCGAGAGTTCCAGCCAGGCGAGCCCCTCGCCGGGGTCGGCGCGGTTGCGGATGGCGAGGTCCGGTCGAAGTCGGGCGGACGCGCTGGTCTCGTCTTCCGGGCGGTCCGTCGAGACCTCGGCGTGCGGGCGCAGCATCCGTAGCGCGGACGCCAGCGCTTCCTGATAGGCCCGGTACTCGTCCTCGAAGGCTACCAAGATGCGCGTCTCTCCGGCCTCCTCTTTGTCGTCGCGTCATGGTAGCAACTCTCGCGTCCCGGCACTTCCGGCGCTTCACGCCGAGCGAGGGATAGCCGGAGAGTCCGCGAGACGGCGGACGGCGTCGAGTATATTCTCTATCGAGTCGGACTTCGAGATCACCTCCGAGGCGCCCGCACCGAGGGCCAGGTCGTGCCGTTCGGTCTCCAGGCTCACGGTCAGCACCAGCACAGCGATATGCGGAGCGTACTCTCTGAGCCAGTGGATCAGGTCGATCCCGTCGCCGTCCGGGAGCGTGAGATCTACAATAGCAACGTCCACATCTTCGAGACCGTCGTCCACCAGTTCGCCATGGCACTCGTCGAGCGTGCCGGCTTGCGCGACCACGTGAAGGTCGGGCTCTCCGTCAAGAAACAGGGCGAGCGCCTGACGGAACCAGAGATGGTCCTCGATCAGCAGCAGACGCCGCGTCTTTGTCTTCGTCATCAAGGCATTCCTCCTTGCCGAGTAGTTCTCTTCCGCCAGCGCGGAAGACATGGGGGGACGCGGGCAGAGGCCCGCGGCAAGGAGGCAGGTCAGCCGGGCCGCTCGGCGACCTGGGGGATAATGGAGTTCGGCTTCAGGACATCCTGGAAGAACCGGGTGGAGCCTCTGGGGACGCCGAGAGCCAGCATACCGGCGAGCACGAAGAGCATCAGGCCGGTGGAGCCGTTATGACACTGCCACGACCCGCTCGAAGAGCTACAGGAAGTGCCGCCGCCAGCAGGGACCGGGAAGGGGGCCGGCATCGGAACGGAAGCCGGACCGGGGGCCGGAGACGCTGGTGCGGCGGGAGCAGGCGCGTTCCTGGAAGGTTGAGCGGGAGCGGAGCGCTCATGTTTGCCCGCGAGACTGCCGATCAGGCCGGCAGCCGCCCGGAGCAGGCTGGTAGTCATCTCGTCAGCCTGCCGGTCGAGACGAGCCGCCTTACTAGAATAAGATCCGAACAGGACATTCGCCGCCTCGATTACCCGGTCCGCGAGACTCCGTGTCATGATCGCGGCTCCGCGTCCGTCCTCGGCGAACGTCTGATGTGTTTCGAACCCACCATCGGGCAGGTCCGCCGCGTCCGTAATCGGTGTCGCCAAAGGTAGTTCCGCGGCCAAAACGCCACCGCTACCCGAAGGTGGCTCCCGCGGAGATACGGGCGACGAAGCGCCCATTGGAGCCGGCGCGGAGGCCAGCTGAGATTGAGCAGCCACCGGAGCAGAAGCCACAGGCGCGGGTGCAAGGTCCGCAACAGGCGCGGTCGAATCGACCGGCGCTCCCGAGACCGGCCCCGACACCTCCGGCGACGCAGCAGTTTCCGATAGCGATGGGACAATGGGAGCGGGCGCCGGTTCCGGACTCGGGGCTGGCGCTACATCGCTCGTCGGCAACGGCGCGGAATCTGTAGTCGGCTCCGGCGCGGGGTCGGACACTGGCGTAGGGTCCGAGACCAGTACCGGGTCCGGTGGCGGCGAAGTATCTAGCACGGGCGCCGGTGCTGGGTCGGGAGCCGGCGTCGGCGTCGGGTCGGGCGCTGGTGCCGGGTCGGGCGCTGGTGCCGGACTCGGTGAGGCTTGGTCGGTCGGCGCGGGGTCCGTGGTGGGCGGCGTAGAGGTATCCGCGTCTGGCGCAGGCGTAACGTCGGTCGATGGGGCGGGCTCCATTGTCGTCGTAGAGGGGTCTAGCGAAGCGTCACTGGTGGTGTCACTGACAGTTGTATCGGTGGTGGGATCGGCGCTCGCCAACGGGTCGTCTAGCGTCTGCGCCCGCGCCTGTCCGGTTGTCAGCAGTATCGCGGCGCAGAGCGTGGCGAGTATCAGCAGGATCTCGACGGTCCTTCCGTGCGGCTCGCGGCGGCGCTGTAGGTGGCAAAGTCTGCTTGCCAAAAGGTTCTCCTGATTCCGGAACAGGAATAAGGATACACCACCGCACAAAGTTCATCTATAGCAAAGCCATCTGAAAACACGATGACCCGGCTACCGCGAGACCCGGAAGTTCTCCCCGCCTCAGGCCCTCCCGAAATCCCGCAGCAGGTCCGCGAGCGCGATCCGTCTGACTATCGGACGTCCATGCGGGCAGACCTCCCCGAACTCGCAGTCGGACCAATCGGCCAGGAGCGCCCGCATCTCCTCTACCGACAACTCTTCTCCGAACTTCGTGGACCCCTTGCACGCCAGCGCCTTCGCCAGGTCCTCCCCGCCCGCCAGCGCCTCGACGGCCGCCAGGAGCGCCACCTCCGGATCCGTCACCAGGTCCGGCGCGGCGAGCACGCGTACCGCATCCGCTCCGAACGGCTCGAACCGGAAGCCGATGGAGTTCAACTCCGCCTCCAGACCCCATATCTCCGGCGCGAGGTCCTCCGGAAGCCGCGCTACCACGGGGTCCGGCAGCTTCATCGCCTCGCCTTTCGGGTTCTCCGAGAGCCGTTCGTACAGGATGCGTTCATGCGCTCCGTGCTGGTCCAGGATGATCAACTCCTCACCCTCCTGAGCGACTATGCACCTGCCCGCGAACTGCCCGATGAGCTTTAGCTCCGTGTTCCGTTCGTCCGGCGCCGCGCCACCAACGACCTCGCGCTCCACCGCCAGCGCCGCCCGGATGGTCCCGACCACCAGCGGATAGGCCGAGCGCCCGCCCCGCAGCCGCACCGCGCTCTTCGCCGGGTGGACGTTCACATCCACCTCGCCCGGTCCGAGATCCAGCCGCAGGAACGCCGCCGGATGCCGTCCCTTCGGCAAGAGATCCGCGTAGGCTTTCGCCACCGCCGGCGCGAACGAGTCCGTATCCACGACCCGCCCGTTCACCGCGACGTGCAGGTAGCGCCGGGTAGGGAAGCTCACCGAGAGTGGGCTCACGAACCCCCACACCACCGGGTCCTCCAGTTCTACCAGGCTCCGCGCCAGCGAGAGACCGTGAGCCTGAGAGATACGCTCCCGCAGGTCTGCCGCCGCGGGCAGCGCCAGCACGCCTCGCCCGTCCGAGCGCAGGAAGAAGCCTGCCTCCGGGCGGCTCAGGGCGAGAGCTTGCACCACGGTCGCCACCGCGTTCGCCTCGGCCCGCGCCGTGCCCAGGAAGCCCCTGCGCACCGGCAAATTCAGGAACAGGTCCCGCGCCTCGACCGTAGTGCCCGACGGATGGGCGGCGGGTCCGGCCTCCACCGTCTCTCCGGCCAGGACCCTCACCCGCGTGCCGCGGGCGGCGCCGCGTTCGCACGTCGTCAGAGCGAGCAAAGAGACCGAACCGATAGCGTGCAGAGCCTCGCCCCGGAAGCCCAGAGACACGACGCGGGCCAGGTCGTCGGCCGTCTCGATCTTGCTGGTCGCGTGCTCCGCCACCGCGCGCTCCGCGTCCTCCGGCGACATCCCCGAGCCATCGTCCCGCACCCGGATCAGAGACACCCCGCCACCCTCGATGTCCACCTCGACCCTCGAAGCTCCGGCGTCCAGCGAGTTCTCGACCAGTTCCTTCACCGCCGATGCCGGTCGTTCTATAACCTCCCCGGCCGCGATCCTGTGCGCCACCTCCGGCGGCAGGACATGGACCTTTCCCCCGTACTCCGCCAACTCTTCGGCAATGAGACGCGGAAAGAGTTTCACCCCGCGAAGTCCTTGACGCCCTCGGCTTCGAGGCGGGTGAGGATCTCACCGGCCCGGTCCGTTACCTGGCGCGGCAGTCCGGCGAGCCTCGCGACGTGAACTCCGTAGGACGACGACTCCGCGCCGGCTTCTATCCTGTGCAGGAACACGATCTCGCCTCCCAACTCCTCGACGCTCGCCTTGTAGTTGCGGCATCCGGGCAGTATCTCCGCGAGCCGCGTAAGCTCGTGGTAGTGTGTGGCGAAGAGCGTGAGCGACTGCACGTCGTCGTGCAGGTACTCGGCGATGGCCCAAGCGAGGCTCATCCCGTCGTAGGTCGAGGTCCCACGCCCGACCTCGTCCAGGATGACCAGGCTCCGCTCCGTCGCGCCGTTCAGGATGCTCGCCGCCTCCGTCATCTCGACCATGAACGTGGACTCCCCGCTAGCCAGCCGGTCCTCCGCCCCGACCCTGGTGAAGATGCGGTCCACTACACCCAGGGTAGCCTCATCCGCCGGGACGTAGGAGCCGGTCTGGGCCAGGAGCGTAATGATGGCGACCTGGCGCAGGTAGACGGATTTGCCGGCCATGTTGGGGCCGGTGATGATCTGTAACCGCGAGTCCCCGTACACTTCCGAGTCGTTGGGCACGAAGGGTGTCCCCGTGTTGTGCTCCACGACGGGGTGGCGCCCCCCGATGACCCGGATGCCGCGCCTCTGGGTCACCGCCGGGCGGCAGTAGCGAAGCTCGGTCGCGGCGGCGGCGAACGAGGCTACCACGTCCACGACGGCCACGGCTCGGGCTATCTTCTGCAGCTCCGGCGCGGCCTCCTTCACGGCGGCGCGGATCTCCGAGAGGATCCGGCGCTCCAGCCGCTCCACCTCGTCGCGCGCCGTGAGCATCCGCGATTCGTGCTCCTTCAACTCGACCGTGACGAAGCGGGCGTTGTGCTTTAGCGCCTTGCGGTGCTCGTAGCGATCCGGCACCGCGCCGGTGTCCTTGCCCGCCACCTCGATGAAGTAGCCCTCGCCATCCCGGTAGCCGACCTTCAGGCTTTTCAGTCCGGTCTTGAGGCGCTCGTCGGCCTCGAAGCGGGTCAGCCAATCGTGCGCCCCGTCCCGGAACTCGCGGGCCTCGTCCAGCTCGCTCGAATAGCCGGCGCGGATGACCTCGCCGCTCTCCTCCGAGATCGCCGCCGAGATAAGCTCCCGCACGCCCGGCGGCTCCTCCATCGCCGCCAGCACTCGCGAGAGCAACGAGCTTCTTTCGGTCGCCGGAGCCAACACTTCCTTGAGCGGTCCGATGGCCTCAAGGGCTCCTTTGAGCGAGAGCAGGTCGTTCGGGGAGGCGGAGAGGCGGACTATCCGGGTGGCGATGCGCTCGATGTCCGGGATGCGAGAGAGCAGCTCGCGAACCTCCTCGCGCAGCATGTAGTCCGGCACGAGGGCGTCCACCGCCGCGAGACGCTGCTCGATGCGGTCCACCTCCAGCAGCGGCCGCTCCAGCCAGCGCCTGAGGGCGCGCTGGCCCATCGGGGTCCTGGTGCGGTCTATCGTCTCGATCAGGTCGTCCAAACCCAGGTTCCGGCGGGTGGCGGCGTCGAGGACCATCCCGGAGCCGGGGTCGTAAGGCCGGAAGGTCACGACCTGCTCCGGCGCGTGCCCGCCACGCAATGACGCAAGATATTGCAACAATGCGCCAGCCGCCCCCACGAGCGCGGGCCGCCCATCAAGTCCGAACCCCTTCAACCCCGACACCTGGAAGTGCCGCTTCAGAGCCTGCTCTCCGGCCGACGGCTCGAACGTCCAGCGCGGCGCGCTGCTCACCGTGGCGCGCACCTTCGGCAGGTTCTCGGCGGCGGTCCGCTCCGGCACGACCAGCTCCCGAGGCTGCCAGCGCTCCAGCTCGGCGGCCAACTGCTCCTCCGGCACCTCCGTGCCGGTGAACTCGCCGGTGGACGCCTCGACCACCGCTATCCCCGCCTGCCCGTCCCGGACCACGAACGCCGCCAGGTAGTTCGCCTCTCCGGCGGAGAGGACGTTGTCCTCGATGACGGTCCCCGGAGTAAGTATCCGGGTCACTTCCCGCGTGAACTGCTTCGGCTTCGTCGGGTGCGGGCGCTGCTCGGCCACGGCGACCGAGTAGCCCTTGCGCAGCAGCGTCGCAAGGTGTTCCTGCAGGGCGTGTCCGGGCACTCCAGCGAGCGGGACGCGGCCTCCGTCGTAGCCGGCGGCCTCACGGCTCGTCAGGCGGATGGAGAGGGCCTGCGAAATCTTCTTCGCGTCCTCCTCGAAGGTCTCGAAGAAAGTACCAACCTGGTAGAAGAGGATCGTCCCCGGCGGCAGTTGCGCTTTCAGCTCTGCGTGGCGTCCCAGCATGAGGCTATTCTACGGCCCGATCCCCCACCCGTCAGCCCCCAACCTCGCACACCGAACTACGGTGTATCCTGAGCCCGTGTACGACGCGGACCCCGGACTATCGAAAGTTATCCTCGCCCATGCCGCACTCGGCGCCGCGCTGAACCTGGCTTTCTCGGGCAGGGACCGCGGTCTGCGCCGCGCTCTCGTATTGTTCGCGCTCGGCGCCGGCCTGCCGGCGCTGGGCGAGCTTCTCGTCACGGCTCCTCTGGGTCTCCTGCGTCACCGCACGCGGCCCCGAGTAGCGGGTGTGCCGCTCGGAGTCCTGCTCGGCTGGTACTGCGCTATCCACGGCTCCTTCACGGTGACGGCGCGGATTCTGGCGCGTTTACCGATAGATGAGGACCGGAGACACGCGGCCCTGCCGTTCGGCGCGGCGCTCGTCGGGACGAGCCTCGACCTGATCCTGGACCCGTTCGGCCTGGACGCCGGTCTCTGGGAGTGGACTACCGACGGCGTCTATGCGCCGGAGGTAGTGGGCGCCAACGGACGCAGCGGCGTACCGCTTATCAACTACCTCGGTTGGATCTCGCTGGTGGCGAGCGTCGTGTACGTCCACAAACGTCTCTTCGAGGACGGGACTTCGCCGGACCTGGACGCGAGCCGCATCCCCGGTTTGCTTCTCTTACCGTACTACCTGGCCGCGGCCGTCTGGGCGGTGAGGCGGCGAAGGCTTCGGTACCTGGTCTACTCGGTCATCTTTCCGGTCGCGCTGGGCGTGAGCCTGAGAGGCCGGTAAGCGAAGTTCGCTAGTCTTGAGAGTGCGGGTAGATGAGGACCGGCCCGTCGGCGGCGCGGACTACCTTCGTGGAGACGCTCCCGACCCGCGACCGTTGGATGCGCCCCAGGCCGCGGGAGCCGACCGAGATCATGGTCGGCTCTCCTGTCTCCGACGCTGTGTCCAGGAGCGTCAGCGCTATGCCGTCGATGCCGTCCGCGTCCTCATCCACCATCAGCTTCACGTCGGGACGGCTCCCCAGGATACGCTCCAGGTCTTCCGCTCTCTCCCGTAGCTCGGCCTCCGCCTGCTTGAGGGCCTGCTCGACCATCCGGACCTCAAGAGGGCTGTGCGTCTGGGAAGACTTCAAGAGACGTGGATATACCTGAACCAGAGAGCCTCGCGCCCCGAAGAGCGCCCCGATGCTGGCCGCCAACTCCGCCGACTTCCCCGCGTCATCCGAGGAGTCGTCCGCCATTATTATGCGCGAGGGCGGCCAGGCGTCGTCCTCGCAGCGGAGAACCAGTACCGGGCAGCGCGTGTGGTGGACGACGCCCTCCGAGACGCTGCCCATCAGGAGGCGCTTCACGCCGCCCAGACCCCTGCGACCCACGATCAAGAGCCCGGCCCCGATCTCCTCGCTGGCGGTCAGGATCTGATCTACCGGAGAGCCCATCATGAGCCGGGCCTCAGCGACCACGCCCCCGGACTCCTCGATGCGCTCCACCTGCTCGTCCAGCAGCCGCTGTCCGTGGCACGTGAATTCCGGAGAGCGCAGCCTGAGCGCGACGCTCATGTACTCCCGCGGCGGGATGAACTCGAAGGCGTGTACGACGTGCAGCTCCGAGCCGCTCCGCCCCGCCAGGTCGGTCGCCGCTCGCCTCGCAACGGCGGCGTCCTCCGACCCGTCGGTCGCCAGCAGTATCTTCGTCGGGAAGTATCCCATCTCCTGCTCCTTTCCCCGTCGCTATAAGACGGCCACCACCGCCCCGACCACGAACGCCGCGTAGAAAACGCCCCCGATCAACAAGTGTCCCGCCCGTAGCTTCCCGGAGCTCTTGAGCACCAGGTACGCGATCCCCGCCGAGACGAGCGCCAGCGCCACAGCGAAGAGGTCCAGCCCCGTCAGGTCCCACTCCGTGAACAGGATGCCGAACGTCACCGGGATGGTGCTCTGGAAGATCATGGCCCCGGTGACGTTCCCCATAGCCAGCGTATCCTTGCCGTCCCTGACCCAGAAGATCGAGTTGAACTTCTCCGGCAGTTCGGTGGCGAGCGGCGCGAGCACCAGCGCGATGAGGCCCGCCGGCAGCCCCAGGCCCGCCGCCGCGTGCTCGACCGCGTCCACGAAGAAGTGCGCTCCCGCGACGATGGCTCCCAGGCTCGCCAGCGCCTGCGCGGCTATGGCGAACGTCGGCGGGTTTTGGGTCCGGGGCAGGAACAGGAGCCTCTCCGGCACGTTCTCCAGGTGTCCGCCGGAGGAGAGGGTCAGCTTCGCGTACCAGGCGTATCCGGCCACAAGTGCCAGCGCCACGACGACCTTCAGGACGAGCGGCAGGTCCACCATACCAACCCCGGCGGCGATGGCGAAGAAGACCAGGAAGAAGCCGATATCGCGGCCGATGGTCGCGTTGTCCACGCTCACCGCCGAGCCCTGCGAGCGGCGCCGCCGGAAGACCAGGACCGAGGCCCCGACGACGAACAGGGCGAGCGTCGCCAGCATGAACGGGGCGCCCAGGATCGCGCCGATCCCGATCGAGGCGCCGTCGCCGGAAGTGTCGCCGCTAATGACGGGCTGCAGGATGGCGACCACCGCGATCATGCTCTCCGGCAACGCGGTGCCGACGGCGGCGAGCAGGCTGCCTACCGCTCCCTGTTGCATCCCCAGCCGCCCGCCCAGAAGCTCGACCGCGTTCGTAAAAAACGCTGCGCCGAGCAGGATGACCACTAGTGCCAGTACGAACTCTATTATCGTGTACAAGGGGTTCCTTTCTGATTTCTTTTCTGATAGGTACTCGTCATTGCCGGGTCTCTTCCGGCGGGGTCCTGCCGTTGCGGGTCTTCCACAGCGAGGCCGCTATCGAGGCCGCCACCACGACGGCGATGAAAGGCAGCGACACCCAGATCGGGACCTTCGCGTCGAAGATGCCGGAGTAGAAAAACTTCGCCCCCACGAAGATGAGGATTATCGAGAGGCCGAGGCTCAGGTAGACGAAACGGTCGATCATCCCGGCGAGCATGAAGTACAGCGGCCTCAAGCCCAGCACGGCGAAAGCGTTGGCCGACCACACCACGAAGGCGCTCGAAGTTATGGAGAAGATGGCGGGGATGGAGTCAACCGCGAAGACCACGTCCGTCGTCCCGATCATCACGAT
>DASSMB010000243.1:0-2393 GCA_035689095.1 Rubrobacteraceae bacterium
CCGTCCAGCGCTGGGCGTAGGGGTAGCGGTGGGTGGGGACGGCGTTGTCCATGGGGATCCAGCCCCACGTCAGGGAGTCCCCGTAGCAAAGGATGCGCTTCTTCTCGGCCGTGCCCTGTTGCTCCATGCCTCTCCTCCTGGTTCTGTTACGGTTCCGTGACCGTGCGGAACGGAAGTATAGGGTACGCTCCATCGCGCCGCCCGGCGCTCTCGTCCCGAGTGTCCGCGTGGACGGCGGTGGCATGGGCTTACGAGGGATCGGGGCGTCCCGGCCCCCGGGCCTCCAAAGAGGACATGGGCTGTCGGCACGCGCCCCGGATTTGCGAAGCTCTCCCCCCTGAGCCGGAGTTTTCCCGACAATGTTGGTCTCGCTACCTCCGTAGCCATTGTGACGGGGTTACTGCGGTCAAGGTCATCTGCTACGAGGACCATCTACTACGAAGAAGACGGCATAGCCATGATCTACCTCCGCGAGCGTATACGGTGGACAAGGTCGTGGGTGAGGACACTCTCAAGGGCTTGCCCGCTCTCGACCTGGAGGGACCGAGCGCACTTTAGAAGAACTGTAGCGGCATACCGGATTACACCGGCTTGCGGTCGTCTTACATGAGACCCATTCCGGGAGGCGTAGTGTCGAGCCAGGACGCCCCCAGCAGGGCCAGCCCGGCGGCGACCATCGCAACACCCAGAGGCCGAGCGATGCGGTGGCTTCCGATCGTCTTCTCTATAAAGATCACGACGGCCGCCGTAAGCATCCAGGCGAGGTTCATCATGCCCAGCGCCACGAGCGCGAGCATTACACCCGCGCAACAGCCCAGGCAGTCGGCCCCGTGCAACGTCCCCAGCCGCAGCGCGCCGCCGGCGCCTGGACGCCACTGCCGCATGAGGAAGAACAGCGGGTTGGCGCACCGGGCGTGGCAACTTTTCTTTAGCCCCGTGAACTGGTAGACGCCGCCGGCAACGAGGAGCAGCCCCGGCAACAACGCTCCGGCGGAGCCCAGGGGCTCGCCGAGCAGGAAGCCGACATAGACTGGTAGTCCCACCGCGGCCCAGACCCCGATGTATCCAGCCAGCAGGAACGACACGCCAGCCCGCGCCGGCGCGAGGCCGAGGCGTTTGCGGGAGATTGTGCGGTAGAGCAGGATCATGGGCAGCGTGGCGGGCACCATCATAGCTACCATCATCGCCGTCCAGCCGAAGACGAACGCGGCGAACCCTCCGATGTCGCCTGTCGCCACCGGCGGCATCGCGCCGCCCATATTATCCATCTCGGTCGCTCGACGGACCGTATAGGCCCACCCCGCAGCGGCCAGCGCCAGGAGGGTAAGGCCCGGCAAGAGGTTTTCGCGCCTGCGCCACCGCTGAAGCACAGCGGGCGAGAACGAACTAGCTTGCTGCAAACTCCCTCCTCCGCCGAAGGTCTACCTCGGAGACGACGCCCGGCGTGGTTATCCCGACCAGGAGAAAGGCGCGGAGTGCCCGTTCTTCTCCGCGTTGGAGAACTCCAGCCCGAACGCGCTGACCTGGGAGTTGTTCGTCGCCCGAGCGACGGTCAGCGTCGAGTTGGCCGGGTGGAAGACACCCGTTATCTTCGTCGGCTCGGCTCCCGGCGTCTGCGGCGGGACGAAGTCCTCGATCTCCATCTCCACGAAGTCCCCGATCTTAACCCAGTGCCGCAGGCCGTCGTCCACGTACTCGATGGGAGCGACCTCCATGCCCAGGTTCTCCCCGATGAGACTCGCGACCAACTCGGGGGGGCCACCCATCTGTCCCGAGAAGACGGCGCCCAGTTTGTCCGACTGCTCCTGGGAGGCGGACTCGTCCATGAACAGGCCGACCCTCCAGTTCCCCTCGCCCATGACCGGCGGCGTGTCAGCGAGCATGGCGACCGTCAGGCCGCTCACGTCGACGCTGTCAACCTCACCCGAGTCGACGTGAAATGCCAGCACTACCTGGCAGCGATCATAGTCGGCGGGCATCGTCAACGCCGAAGTACCGCACGGACACACCATGTCGCACGAACAGTTCTCGAAGTAGGTGCCTTCCAATCGCCACGCCATTATTACCTCCGTCCCTCGCGCTTCCCCACGAAGCATTGTGATTATAATAACATTACGCCTCTGGAGTTGCCAGGACATGTGGCGGCACGGCAGGCTTGTCCTCGATCTGGTCTGGCGGCTCCTAGAAAAGATACGATGCTGCGTTCGGAGGCCATCTCCGAGAAGCCGACCGGGTCCGTGAACTTCGCTCCAAGAGAGGTCAGGTCTTCTTCCGTCACCCCACGGGCGACCGCGCAAGACCCTCAGACGTAGACTGGTATCTCGAAGTCCCTGACCTTCTGGACGAGCTCGCGGAGCGGCGGGAAGCCGACACCGTGGACGGCGTCTACCATG
>DASSMB010000244.1:0-6190 GCA_035689095.1 Rubrobacteraceae bacterium
GACGGTTACGGTCGCGGTCCTGGAGAACAACGAGGCCGTCGTGATCCACCAGGCGCAGTCGAACTCTTCCGCGCTGAGCGTTGACTGGACGGGGAGGCACACGCCAATACACGCTACGGGCGCGGGAAAGGTGTTCCTCGCGCACATGCCGGGGAACCAGCTAGATAGCATCATGGCAGACCCTCTGGAGCGCTTCACGGAGCATACTGTGGTAGAGCCTGCGCGGCTGCGGGAGGATTTGGAGGACATCCGGGCCAGAGGCTACGCTATCTGTTTCGAGGAACTGGAGACCGGCCTGAACGTGATCGCGGCTCCGGTGCGGTTCGCGAGAGGGGCCATCACCCTTGCGATATCGGTCTCCGGTCCGGCCTTCCGGTTCCCGCCGGACGGCGCCGGAGACATCGGCGAGTTGACCCGCGGGGCCGCCGACGAGATATCCCGGTGTCTGGGGTTCTGGGAATGATGGGCTCGCCGGGGCGCCGGATGCCTGTGAGCGTCAAAGAGACGCGTGAATTGACAGTTGGCCACACATTCGTCAGAATTCACTGTGCGCTGGGGATGGTATCGGCGGGATGAGGGGGCAGGCAATAAGGCGCGCAGGCCTCGTCTTGTTCGCTACGCTTCGCGACCATGAAGAGACGATGTACAGCACCGAGCGCTAGAGGGGATTGCATTTATGCGCCGCACTGAGCATCAGGTAACGGTATGAACAGTCTCAGCTTTCCGGACTACCTGGCGTCGCGCTGGGATGACCTCCTGGAGCTTTCGATAGAGCACGTTCAGGTGGTGTTGATCTCGTTGTTGATCGCGACGGTCATAGGGGTCTCGCTTGGAATCCTTACCTACCGGCGTCCGGCGGCGGCTCAGGTGGTGCTGGCTGTCGCCTCGACGATCCTGACTATTCCATCGTTCGCGCTGTTCGGGCTCTTGATCCCCTTGCTCGGGCTCGGGTACAAGCCGACGGTCGTCGCTCTCTCGGCCTACGCGGTGCTCTCCATCCTGCGGAACACGATCACGGGCCTGCGCTCGGTGGACCCGGCCATCACCGAGTCCGCGAAGGGGATGGGACTGAGTAACTGGCAGCAGCTCGTAAAGATCGAACTTCCTCTCGCGTGGCCGGTCATAATCGCCGGCATCCGGGTCTCGGCGCTCTTGATCCTGGGCATCGCGGCCATCGCGGCGTACGTAAATGGGCCGGGGCTCGGCGGGGACATCTTCTCCGGTCTCAGCCGCATCGGGGGGGCTAACGCGCTGAACCTGGCGCTCGGAGGATTTCTTGGGATCATCGTGCTGGCGCTGTTGTTCGAGGTGCTGTTCTCGGTGATTGGCAGGCTCACTACATCGAAGGGGCTCTATTGATGGACGGCGCTAAGGACGTAGATAGTACGCACGCGGGGACCATGATCCGCCTGGAGCACCTCTCGAAGACGTTTCCGGGGCAGCACGAGCCGGCGGTGGACGACCTCTCGTTGGAGATCTACGAGGGTGAAATCGTGGTCTTCGTCGGGCCTTCCGGGTGCGGCAAGACGACGACGATGAAGATGATCAACCGCATCATCGAGCCGTCGAGCGGCAAGATCTACATCGAGGGCGAGGACGTTACACAGGCTGACCCGGACAAGCTCCGGCGCCGCATCGGGTACGTGATCCAGCAGATCGGGCTCTTCCCGCACATGACCATCGCGGATAACATCGCCACCGTCCCGAAGATGCTCGGCTGGGACAAGAAGCGCATCTCCGACCGGATCGACGAGCTGCTCGAGACGGTCCACATCAGCAAGACGTACCGCGACCGCTACCCGAAACAGCTCTCCGGCGGGCAGCGCCAGAGGATCGGGGTGGCGCGGGCGATGGCGGCGGACCCCCCGATCATGCTCATGGACGAGCCTTTCGGGGCGGTCGACCCGATCACCCGTGAACGGCTCCAGGACGAGTTCCTCCGGCTGCAGCAGGACATCAAGAAGACCATCGTCTTCGTCACCCACGATATAGACGAGGCGATAAAGATGGGCGACCGTATAGCCATCCTGCGCGACCAGTCCAAGATCGCCCAGTACGACACGCCGGAGCGAATTCTCACCGACCCCGCGGATGAGTACGTCGAGGACTTTATCGGCTCCGGGGCTTCCCTGAAGCGCCTCAGCCTGAGCAAGGTGCGGGACATAGAGACGAGCGACTGGCCGGTGGCGGGTCTCGACGCCGGTCACGGCGAGGTGCGGGAGATGATGCGGAGGTCCGGCAAGGAGTACGTGCTGCTGCTGGACGAACAACGGAAGCCGAAGCGGTGGGTGAGCCTGTCGGACGTCGAGCACGATGGCGTGCCGCTCTCCGAGGCGGGCTGGCCGGCGGTCGCCATAGTGGATGGCGGGTCGAGCCTCTACGACACGCTGGACACCATGATCACGTCGTACAAGGGTTCGGCTATCGTCGTGGACGGAGACGGCCGTTACCAGGGAGTGGTCGACTTCGAGACGGTGCTCAATGCGATAGAGGACATGCGGCCTCACGACGACCGCCGTCCCCTGCGTGAGAGAGCATGAGAAGCACGGAGGAGGATAGACCTTCGACGATCTCGGAGGATTTGTATTCCTCCAGCGCGCCGGAGGTCAGCAGCGGTCCGCCCGTGGAGGGCAAGGGTCCGGGTACCGCGAGGACACTTGCCCGATACCTGGTGATGCCGGTGATCCTCGCGGCGGTATGCGCGGGGCTATACCTCTGGGTGGGGAGCCTTAACCTCGACAGCATAGAGCAGCGCTCGCTCAACCGGGAGGTCATCACCGAAAAGCTCACGCGGCACCTGGAGATCACGGCGGTCGCGACCGTGATCGTGGTGGTGCTGGCGGTCGCCACAGGGGTGTTGTTAACCCGTCCCGCGATGCGGAAGGTGGCACCCTATATAGCGGCGGTGGCGAGCACCGGGCAGGGGATACCAGCCATCGGCGTTCTCGTGTTGAGCGCGATCCTGCTCGACCAGTTCGGGTTCAAGATCGCGGTGGCCGCGCTCGTCATCTACGCTTTTCTGCCGGTGTTGCGGAACACGATGGTGGGGATACGGCAGGTGGACTCCGCCGTCATAGAGTCTGGGCGGGGGATGGGGATGACGAAGACGGCGGTGCTGTTCCGCATAGAGTTGCCGCTCGCCATACCCATCATGCTCGCGGGTATCAGGACCGCCCTGATCATTGTCGTGGGAACGGCGACGCTGGCGACTTTCATAAACGCGGGCGGGATGGGCGACATAATCAACACCGGGATCAAGACGAGCCGCGAGCCAATCCTTATTACAGGCTCGCTTCTGACTGCCGTGCTCGCGCTGGGGGTGGACTACATCGCCGGGATCGCGGAGGACGTCCTGAAGCCCCGTGGATTGTGAGCGCGGGGTTATCCATAATCGTTAGCCGTCGGGTTGGCCGTCGGAACGGAACCAAAAAGGGGAGGAACCTTGAGTAGATCTGTGTTGCGGATGGTGGGGCTTCTGGTCGTGATGGTGATGGTCGCCGCGGGGTGCGGCGGGGCCGGAGGCGGAGGCGGCGGTGGCAGCGCCAGCGACGTGGACCTCTCGGACGCCAGCTTCACCGTAGGCTCCAAGGACTTCACCGAGCAGTTGATCCTCGGCCAGATCACGCTGCAGGCCCTGGAGGCGGCCGGGGCGAACGTGGATGACCAGATCGGTCTCTCCGGCACCGACGCGACCCGGCAGGCGCTCCTGAGCAAGGACATAGATATCTACTGGGAGTACACGGGCACCATCTGGATCAACCACCTCAAGCACACCAAGCCCATCCCTGACAGCAAGAAGCAGTACGAGGCGGCCGCGAAGGAAGACCTCCAGAAGAACAAGCTCAAGCTGCTGGAGCGCGCCCCGTTCAACAACACCTACGCTCTCGCCATCCGCCAGGAGGCTTACAACAAGGTCGGCGTGAAGAAGCTCTCGGACCTGAAGAACCTGGTGAAAGACAACCCGGACGAGGCGACGGTCTGCGTCGAGAGCGAGTTCAACTCCCGTGACGACGGCCTGCCGGGCATGGAGAAGGCGTACGGCTTCCAGTTCCCCAAGGACAACATCGCGCTCTTCGATACCGGCGTGGTCTACCAGCGCACCGACAAGGGCGACCCCTGCAACTTCGGCGAGGTATTTACGACTGACGGGCGCATCTCGGCCCTCAAGCTGAAGCTCATCCAGGACGACAAGAACTTCTTCCCGATCTACAACCCCGCTCCCGAGGTCCGCGAGGAGACCTACAAGGAGTACGGTAAGCAGCTCGACAAGATCTTCACGCCGATAGCGAAGAAGCTGGACACCAAGACCATGACTCAGATGAATGCCGAGGTGGACGTCAAGGGCCAGCTCCCGGAGGACGTCGCCAAGGACTGGCTGGAGAAGAACGGCTTCGTCGACTAGACCAGCGATAACAGGCTCCCCGGCGAGAACAGTAAGCAAGGCGTTTCTCGCCGGGGAGTACATCCAACAATTCAAGGAGATCGCTCGATGAGCTTCGCCGGGCACGCCCTGATCGGAGAGTCCTTCGTCGGAGACGGCGCTAACGCCGCCCACATCAACGTCGTCATCGGGCGCCGGGGCGGACCCGTTGAGACCGCCTGGACGACCGCCCTGGCGACACCGAGGATGGGCCACACTCCGTTCGTGGCCGTGCTCCAGCCCGGTCTGCCGGTCCTGCCGCTGACCCTGTTCGTCAACAAGGCGGCGATGGAGAGCGAGCTTCACGGCAACCTGACGTGGGGCGCGGCGCAGGCCGGCGTTGCGAGCGGAGTCGCCGCCGCCGTAGCCGACGGCCTGATACCGCAGGATGAGGTACACGACCTGCTCCTGATCGCCGCAGTCTGGGTCAACCCGGAGGCGGAGAGCGAGGAGGAGGTCTTCGCCAACAACCGGGAGTCGGCGCGCGGAGCGATTGAGGCCGCCGTGAACCGGCTCCCGGCTGTCGAGGACGTGCTCGCAGAACGCGATGATCCGCGTAACCCCTTCTACGGAAGCTCCTAGCGGGTGAAGATCACCGGTATCAGGATCTTGCGCCTCGCGCGCGAGCTTGATCCTCCTTTCCACGCCGCCTGGGACCCGACGCCGCGTCGCACCTTTGAGGCGACCCTCGTCTTCGTGGAGACCAGCGAGGGGATTACGGGCGTCGGCTCCGGGGACACGATGGCGGGCTTCGAGGGTTACGAGCACCTGTTCGTCGGGGAGGACCCGCTGGCGATGGTCCGTCATGTCAGAGCGATCGAGAGCATCAACTTCCACGCCGGACGCTACTGGCCGCTTGAGGCCGCGCTGTGGGACATCGCGGGCCAGGTCTGCGGACAGCCGGTGGCGACGCTTTTCGGGGGCGCAGTGAAGCGCGTCCCGGCATACGCCTCATGCGGCGAGCTGAAGCCGCCGGAGGAACGTGCGGAGGTGGCTCTCGCCCTGCGGGAAGAGGGTTTCCGGGCGATGAAGATCCGGGTGGACCCGGAACGTCTGGAGGAGGGTATCGCGAGCGTCCGGGCGGCCCGCGAGGCGGTCGGCTCCTCGATGGAGATCATGGTGGACCTCAACCAGGCGTGGCGCATGGCGGGGGACGCGCGGAGGAGCATCGACCCTGTGACCGCCAGGGAGATCGCCGGCCGTCTGCGCGATCTGGACGTGTTCTGGCTGGAGGAGCCGCTGGACGCTTCGGACGCGAAGGGGCTCGCGGACCTGCGCGCCGCGAGCGGGGTGAGGATCGCCGGCGGCGAGATGGCCCGCACCGTGCCGGAGCTTCTCGCGTACATCGAGGCGGATTCCCTCGACGTTTACCAGCCGGACGTGGTCCTGGCGGTGGGCATGATGCGCGCCCGCACGGTCGCCGAGCTGGCGATGGCCCGCAACCGCCACTTCACGCCGCACACGTGGACGAACGGCATCGGCGTGCTCGCCAACCTGCACGTCACTGCAGGCGTCAGCGGCGGCCCGTACCTGGAGTTCCCCTACGACCCGCCCGGCTGGACCCCCGAACGCCGGGACTTTATGCTCGCCGAGCCGCTCCGCATAGACGCCGGCGGCTGCCTGAACGTCCCGGACCTGCCGGGCCTCGGCGTGGTCCTGGATGAGGACGTGCTGCGCGGTCTCGGGAAAGTTACGGGTTGACGATCTCCACAAACGCATTAGGCTGCGAGAAAACCATGATCGGAGAGAGGGCATGACGGAATTGGGCAA
>DASSMB010000245.1:0-12895 GCA_035689095.1 Rubrobacteraceae bacterium
TGCCGAAGAAGGCGACGGAGATCGCGATCCAGTTCCGCCCGACCCCACACACGCCCTTCGCCCACGACGACACCAAGAGCCTCGACCCGAACGTGCTCGTTGTCCGGGTGCAGCCGGAGGAGGGCATCTCGCTCAAGATCGGGGCGAAGGTCCCCGGCCAGGGCTTCGAGGTAAGCTCCGTGAACATGGACCTCCTCTATGGGACGGCGTTCCTCGAAGAAGCCCCGGACGCCTACCAGCGGCTCCTCCTGGACCTGATGCTCGGCGACCCGACGCTGTTTATCCGGGCGGATGAGGCGGAGGGAGCGTGGGACATCCTCGCGCCGGTGATGCAGGCATGGTCGGAGAAGAAAGAGGTCTCGATGTATGCGGCCGGCGAGTGGGGGCCGGAGGACGCGGAGGAGTTGCTCCGGCACGACGGACGGGAGTGGAGACGGCCATGATCGGGGAGTCCCGGCGCGCTCCCGGCGGCGGCCCGATGAGCGTCGAGCAGATAGAGCACGAGCTGGCGCAACTCCGCATGAACGAGGACGGTACGCTGGCTCTGCGTTCCAGCGTCCTCAACCTGGTCGTCGTTACGGATGAGGAGTCCGCCGGCGAGGTGACGCGCGCAGTCTCCAACCTCGCGGGACGATACCCGTCGCGAGCTATAGTCTTGATCTCAGACCCGGAAGGCGAGCGTAACGTGGACGTGCAACTCTCGGCTTTCTGCAACGTGCGCGGCGGGGGCGGCGCCCAGGTCTGCGCCGAGCAGATCACTATTCACGCCGAAGGCCCGCCCGCCGAGCACCTCGACAGCCTCGCCGGACCGTTACTCATCTCCGATCTTCCAGTCTTTCTCTGGTATCCGGGTGTGTTCTCGCCCCACTCGCCGGAGTTCGCCGGAATGACCGATATCTCCGACCGTGTCATCCTCGACTCCGCCCGTTCGGGAGATTACGAAGCTTGTTTGCGTGGTATCCACACGCTGCTGGAGAACCCTGAGACCCCGGCGGTAGGAGATCTTCAATGGGTCGGGCTATCGCCCTGGCGCTCACTACTAGCAGACACGTTCAGCGCCCCCGAACGGGCGGGAGAACTGGAGAAGATAGAGCGCGTCGAGGTCGTCTACGCCCCCGGCGGCGAGTGCCGGGCTCTGCTGCTGGCGGGCTGGCTCGCCTCTACCCTGGGCTGGAGTGTGGAGGGCGTCAACCGCGACGGAGATAGTCTACAGGTCGAGTTTGCCGGGCCGTCCGGCGACGTATCTTTCGAGATGTCGTCCAGTTCTCCCGACGCCCGGCTGCGCCGCATCCGCATCCACTCCGCGGAGTACAGCTTCCAGGTCTCGCGCCATCGGGAGATGTCAGACGTCCGGACGACCGTGCTGCACGGTGACGAGTTGGTTGCCGAGCGGACCGTGCACATCGGCTCCTTCGATCTCGGTGTCCTGGTTGGAGAGGAACTCCAGTACCGGGGCCGCGACGGAGCGTATGAAGCTGCCCTCGGGGTTGCCGTGGAGATCCTGGACCATTGAGCGTCCGGGTCTACGAGGACAAGCAGGAACTGGCCGAGGCCGCCGCCCGAGACTTCGCCGAGCGCGCGGCGGAGGCTATCGAGGACCGAGGCCGGTTCACCGTTGCTTTAGCCGGCGGCTCCACACCGAAGGCGACCTACGAGATCCTGGCTCGCGACTACGCTGACGAAGTCGACTGGAGCCGCGTCCACGTCTTTTTCGGCGACGAGAGGACTGTCCCGCCGGACCACGAGGACTCGAACTACCGCATGGCCCGCGAAGCGTTGTTGGATCACGTCCCGATAGGCTCCGTCCATCGGATGCGCGGAGAACTCTCGCCCGAAGAAGCCGCTGCCTCATACGAGAATGAGTTGCGCGAGTTCTTCGGAGGTAATCTCCCCAGCCTGGACCTCGTAATGCTCGGCATCGGGGAGGACGGTCATACCGCGAGCCTCTTCCCGAACACCCCGGCGCTCGACGTCACCGACCACTGGGTAGTCGAGAACCCGGTCGAGAAGCTGGACACCGTGCGCCTGACGCTCACAAAGCCGGTTATCAACGCGGCGCGGGCGGTCGTGTTCGCGGTCGCCGGCGAGGGCAAGGCTGAGGCATTGCGCGAAATACTTGAGGGAGAAGTAGACCCGCACGATTATCCTGCGAAGTTCGTACAACCCGCGGGCGGAGCGGTATGGATGGTGGATCGCTCGGCTTCGGTCCGACTCTCGTAGAGAGCGGCCTCAAGCCCCATTAGAGCAATCTTCTCAAAATCGCGAGTTTGGGTTTCCGGTTACTAGCTTATGGGTAACGCTTGCCACGACGTGAAAGCTACCTCTCTGGAGGATAGACATGAGGAAGTGGAAGGTACGGCTGTCGGCGCTACTAGCCGCAACCATGATGGCGCTCGTCTTCGCCTCGCCGGCGATGGCGCAGGTGACCATCCCGCAGGTCAACGTGCCTCAGCAAGTAAATCAGGCACCCCAGGTTAACGCAGGCAATCTTGTCGGAGTAAACGTCAACGCATTGAACAACGTCAATGCCCTAAACAATGTCTCTGTTGTGGTGAACAACGTGCTGAACAACAATAACGTGGCCGTGAACGCCAACGTCCTGGGCGGCACCAACATAGTTGTCTTCCAGTAAGGCAAAACCCACAAGATAGACAATTTTGTAGAGAGACGGGGCCTTTTAGCCCCGTCTCTCTACGTTTGTGGACGAACAGCTACATCCTTTACACCGGTTTGTTTCGAAGTGTGTGTTGCTGGCGTTGTGCGTTCTTCTGGAAGCTATCCGGACTACTCTCGCTGTGAGTCTAATGGTTCCTGTGGCTCCTGACTCGGTTTTCAGGGTGTAATGGTTTACACCTCTCGGGGGGTCAAATAGGTACGTGCATGTGTATATCGACGACTTAAGCGCACGGAGAGCGGGTCGGCGCTTCATTGACGTGAAAGCAGCTCTGAAGAGCGACAAAGCGCGATAGCCGTGCCGACCCGCTTGCATATCTTACGCTAACAATTGCTGGTCTGGATCACGCCAGGAGCAAAATTCCCCTAAAGATTACACCTTTCGGCATAGAAAACTAGAAAACCTTCTTCAGCAGCCCGATGGCGCCCTGCTTCCACGGCACCCGGTGCGAGACGCCGGAGGCGTTCTCGAACTTCTTCCGATTATCCAGATACCACCGGAAGTTTCTCAAGAGAGCCTCCTTGTTGGAGAACTTCGGGGTGTAGCCTAGCTCGCGTTCGGCCTTCTCGATGGAGACGAACGAGTCTTTCGAGGCGGTCTCGTAGACCCACTTGTAGAGGGGAGAGACGCCGAGCCTATCTAGGACGCGAAGACCGAGAATGGCGGGCAGCGCCGGGAAGCCGACGACCTTCTTGCCGTGACCGGCGTAGTCGAGGACGGCCTGGTAGTCCTCTTTCATTGTAGTGAACTCCTTCGCGCCGATGTTGAAGGTGTCGTTGACCTTCTCTTCCGGGAGCGCGAGGGTGAGGGCAATGGCGTCGCAGAGGTCTTCGACATCTAGTAGCTGATAGCGGTTGTTGCCGGAGCCGATCATGGGGAAGTTGTGGCCGGTAACGGCCCAGTCGTAGAGCAGCGCGAAGACGCCGAGTCGTTCGGGGCCGACGAAGGACTTGGGGCGGATGATGGGGACGACGAGACCTTTCGCCCGGTACTCCAGGCAGATCATCTCGGCCTGTATCTTGGCCTGTCCGTAAGGCCCGACACCCTCCAGCTTGTCCGTCTCGTAGAGCGGGTGGTGGTCCGGGATGCCGTAGACAGCGGTCGAGGAGACGTGGACGACGCGCTTTACGCCACGGCGCAGTGCCGCGTCCAGCACGTTTCGGGTCCCTTCTACGTCGGTGGTGTAGATGTCGTCCGGGGAGTAGAGCGGGAGGGCCGCCGCTGTATGGACGACGAAATCCACGCCCTCCATCGCTCGGTCGAGGAGAGCCCTGTCCCGGATGTCGCCCTTTATGGTCGCGACCCGGTCGCGCTCGGGGTAGTCGAAGTCTTCCACGTCCAGGGAAGTTACGGCGTAGCCGCGGGAGAGGAGGTGTCTTGCGAGGTTGATCCCCAGGAACCCCGCTCCGCCGGTTATCAGAACTCTCTGCTGGTCCATCGAAAAATCGTCTCCTTGCGTACTCTGATCTCGAGGTCGCGGAAAGGGTCCGCGCAAGCGGCGAATTTTAGCACGGTGTCCGGCAATGATGGGCGGAGCTGGGCACTCCAGGCTAATTGAACGCCTGATGGGCACGGTGTTTGTTGGGGTACCTGGAGGTGACGCCCGGACGCTCGGCATGCTGAGTGCCCGAGCCCTCCGCGTTGTTTTTGATCAATCCTTGTCAAATGATTGGACCGTACTGCTCATCCGGTAGTTTGTCAGGAGTGCTAACTTTTGCGCATATGGAGATCGGCGGACAATACGACCCATTCCGGAACGCCTCCAGGGGGCAGTCTCCGCTGGCGCTGAGGCTCGGTGACGCGCCCTATGGTCCGGAGTCCGGGCGCGTGGGGGTGATGAACTCGCTGGCCCGCTCGGGGCTGCCGATCGCGGAGGGCGTGGTGCTGATGGAGGAGTGTCACCGAAGCTTCCTGGAGTCGAGCGGACTCGCCTGGGACCTCCTGGCCTGCGGAGACGGGACCGAAGTCCGCAAATTGGCGCAGGCGCTGCGCCGAAGATACAGGAGATGTACTCTGAAGGAGGAGCTGAAAGGTGTGATAAGAGCCGCGCTCGCCGAGATCGGCGGCCGCTCGGTGGCGGTCGTCTCTGAGGATATGACGCGCACGGGGCTCCGCAGCATCCCGCGCGTCGAGGAGGCGGTCTTGCGGGCCTGGCTCTCGCCGAACGGTCTGAGGCGGCAGGTCGGAGCGGCGATGAGAGGCGGAGAGATCCCGCTGTGGCCCGTACTGATCCAGCACGAGCTTCATGACGGATAATATAAGGCGCCTTCCGGGAAGGAGAGCATAGTGGCGAAACGAAACTGGAGCGAATTGAGCGTCCCACAGAGGACTGGCGTTATGCTGGCGGGTGCGGTGCAGCTCGGACTGCTGGGAGCTGCGCTTGCGGACATCTACCGCCGGCCCGCGGACGGGATACGGGGCAACAAGTGGTTGTGGGCCGCGGCTTCCTTCGTCAATTTCGTTGGTCCAGTCTCATACTTCGTCTTCGGACGGAGGCGTTAGAGAGCTTTTGGCATCCCTTCGAAGTGGGCGTATGATTCCAGTCGAACGCGGCCGGGGATCTTGTTTCGGAAGTCCGTTCGGAGCGCGCGTAGAGCTCGTTCAAGAGGAGGTCACCAAGGTTGTACCATAGCTCTCCTTTCATCCGTTTCGCCCGGTGGACCTCACGCGCCACGGGACACCCTGTCTCCTTCGTCGCCGCCTTGATGATCATAGTGGCCTGGGCTGTCACCGGTCCGATATTCGGGTTCAGCGATACCTGGCAACTAGTCATAAACACGAGCACCACCATCGTCACCTTCCTGATGGTGTTTCTCATCCAGAACACTCAGAACCGGGACAGCGAAGCCATGCAGCTCAAGCTGGACGAGTTGATCCGGGCGATGAACTGCGCGCACAATGCCATGCTGGACCTGGAAGACCTGACGGAGGAGGACCTGAACAAGATCAAGCGCCACTACGAGTCGCTGGCTCGCAAGTCCAGGGAGGACCTGAAGCGGGGTCTGAAGGACACGGGAACTATTGAAGTGCGCGACGACTAGCCTCGTGCAGGGATCTTTGCTCGAACGTGTGGGATTTTGGATGACAGGCTCCCATGATCGTAGATAGCGCCGTCTACGTGGACGGGCGCCGGAGCGCGGCTTGTCCTCTGGGCGAGATCCGGCAGACCTGCCGCGAGAGCGGCGGGTTCGCCTGGGTCGGGCTGCATGACCCAAGCTCCGAAGAGTTCGACTCGGTAGCGAGGGAACTCGGGTTGAGCGAGGACATGATCCGGGACACCATCCGGGAGCATCTGCGTCCGAAGGTAGAGCGCTATGGAGACCTCACCTTCGTTGTGTTGCGGGCGGCCCGGTATCTCGAAATACCCGAGACGGTCGAGTTCGGGGAGGTCCTCGCCTTCGTAGGACCGGATTTCGTTGTGACGATCCGGCGCGGCGAGGCTCCGGCGCTCTCTGGATTGCGGCATCAGTTGGAGGGTGAGCCACAGACGCTGCGTCGGGGGCCGATGGCGGTACTGTATGCCGTCATGGACCGGGTTGTGAGCGACTATGGTCCGGTGGTCGAGGGTCTTGAGAACGACATAGACGAGATCGAGACCGAGGTCTTCGGCGGGAACTCCAGAGTGTCGCGCAGGATCTACGAGCTGTCGCGCGAGGTGATCCAGTTCCACCGGGCGACCCAACCTCTGGCGGCTGCCCTGAAACACTTGAGTGATACCGAAGACCAGTACCCGGAGTTCAAGCGTCGCCTTCGCGTTACCCAAGATCGCCTGTTACGGGCGACGGAGCAGGTCGAGGGTTTCCGCGAACTGCTCACCAACATCCTGAGCGTCAACCTCACGATGGTGAGTGTGCGCCAGAACGAACAGGTCCAGAAGGTCAGCTCCTGGGCCGCCATCCTGGTGGTGCCGACGATCATCACCGGCATCTACGGCATGAACTTTAGATATATGCCGGAACTCTCCTGGAGCTTCGGCTACCCTTTCTCACTCCTTCTCATGCTTGCCGTGTCCGGACTCCTGTACCTCGGCTTCAAACGCTCCGGCTGGCTCTAATCCACCACTGCCGTCCGGCTCCATAATTATACTTATTGACCAATTGGTAATATAGTTATACGATGTGGTCATGGACGAGGGATGTGGAGAGAGGCTGTGACTGCTGGTCTTTTGATGGCGGTTGTGATCGGGCTCTCGCTCGGGATTCTTGGGGGTGGGGGATCCATCCTCACGGTCCCGGTCTTCGTGTACGTGATGGGTTTCGGGGTGAAGGGGGCCATAGCCATGAGCCTCGCGCTGGTGGGGGTGACGAGCCTGTTCGGGGCGGTGGGGCACTGGAGGTCCGGCAACGTGAACTTGCGGGCCGCGGCGGTCTTCGGGGCGGTTGCGATGGGCGGGACGTATCTGGGGGCGCGGGTGGCGGTCTTCTTCAGCGGACCGGCGCAGTTGATCCTGTTCGCGTTGGTGATGTTTGCCGCCTCCTACGTCATGTTCCGCAACGGACGGGGCTCTGGCGCGGCGGGTGAGAACGGGAGGATGAACCTCGCGCTGGTCATGCTGGCCGGGGTCGCGGTTGGGGTGCTGACGGGACTCGTGGGCGTGGGCGGAGGGTTCATGATCGTCCCCGCGCTGGTCCTGCTCGGGGGGGTGGATATGAAGGAAGCGGTCGGCACCTCTCTGCTGGTGATCGCCCTGAACTCCGCCGCCGGCTTCGTCGGATATCTCGGGCGCGTGGAGATCCACTGGGGAGTCCTGACCGCCTTTACACTGGTGGCGATAACCGGGAGTCTTGCCGGCAGTTACCTGGTCCGTTTCATCCCGGAGAAGGCGCTCGGGCGAGGGTTCTCTGTCTTTCTGGTGGTAATGGGCGCGTTCATACTGTTCGAGAACCGGGGCGCCTTCTTTTAAGAGCTTCTCGAAAACCTGCCGAGGTTCGACTCCAGTTGATCCTGGATGGAGCCGCACATCAAGTCGCACAGCTCGAATATGGTCGGGTCGGAGATCCGGTAGTAGGCGTGAAGGCCCTGTTTCCTGCGCCCGACGACCCCCGCATCGAGCAACAGCTTGAGATGCTTGGAGATATTGGCCTGAAGTCCGCCGGTCTCCTCGACCAACTCCGAGACAGTCTTCTCTCCATCCATCAGAGCGTAGATCAAACGCAGCCGCATCGGCTCCCCCAGCGCCCGAAACCTCTCCCCCAACATCTCGAAAGCCTCGTCACTCAGGTTTTCCTTCCGGTATTCTGGCATGCTAACCCTCCAAAATAAGATATTAAATGTACATATAGTAATAGTCTAACACCGCCACCTCACTTTCCTTGACACCGCATCACACTAATATACTATCTGGTTATGTAGTAATAAAAAGGAGGTTTGTATGACGGTTCCTGGTATCGGGTTCGAGGAGGTCCGTGAGCGGATGACTGGTGGCGGGGTGTTGCTGGTTGACGTGCGGGAGGACGAGGAGTGGCGTGAGGGACACCTCCCTGGGGCGGTTCATGCGCCGTTGAGCGAGTTTGGGAAAGAGGTGTCGCGGTCGTTTGCGGGGCGGGAGGTCGTGGTCTACTGCCGGAGCGGGAGGCGCAGCGCGCGGGTGGTGGAGCGGCTCGTTCGGATGGGGCACACCGGGGTCTGGAACCTGGAAGGAGGGATCGAGGCCTGGAGAGGACGGCTGGTGAAGGATTGAGACGGGTTGTACGGGAGGTAAGGAGGCCGCAAGATGGTAAGTGATACGAGGTTCAGGGTTGGAGAGGTCGAGATGAGTTTAGAGGCGGAAGAGGGGCTGGAGTTTGATTACATATTCGAGCAGTTCCGGGTCCCGCGAGGTTGTCTCGGGTATCTGATCGCGGACCCGGAGACGAGGCTCGCCGCCGTGGTGGACCCGGAGCTGGAGATGGTGGAGCCGGTACTCGATGCTGTCTTCAGACACGGTTTGAGGCCCGCCTACATAATAGATACGCACACGCACGCGGATCACGTCTCCGGCGCCAGGGAGCTCAAGGCGAAGACCGTCGCGAAGCTGGTGATGCACGAGGAGGCTCCTTCAAGAAGCGTGGACATCCGGGTCGAGGACGGCGACCGGCTACACCTGGGCAAGCTGCCGCTCAAGTTCCTGCATACTCCGGGCCACGCCAAAGACCTCGTCTCGGTCGTGTTGCCGGGCCGGATACTCAGCGCGGACGCTCTATTGATCGGCTCCTGCGGCCGGACGGACCTGCTGAACGGCAACGCGACCCGCCAGTACCATACCCTCTACTACACCTACCGCGCCCTGCCGGACGATCTGCTCGTCTATCCCGGCCACGATTACAAGGGCAGGGACTGCTCCACGCTCGGCGATGAGAAGCGCGAGAATGGAAAGATGAACTTCGCCTCCGAAGAAGAGTTCGTCGAGTATATGGACCTCGAAAACCCCAAGAAACTCGATCCCGTCTACCACCTCGCCGAAGCTCTCAAAGAGAATATGAAGTAGAAGAGAGTAGAAGAGAACGAGGAGGTAATGATGAGTCAGGTACGAGAACGAGGCACTTATAGCATTCAGACCCATCTGGAAGCCGTGCCCTACGACGAGGCCGTCGAGAAGGTTACCGGAGCCTTAAAAGAAGAAGGGTTCGGCGTCCTGAGCACGATAGACGTGAAGTCTACGCTCAAGGAGAAGCTCGACGCGGACTTTCGGCCCTACATCATTCTCGGGGCCTGCAACCCGCCGCTGGCGAAGCGGGCGCTGGACGCGGAGCTGGAGCTGGGGCTCCTGTTACCCTGCAACGTCATCGTCTACGCGGATGAAAGTGGCGCGGGCAGCGTCGTCTCGGCGGTCGAGCCGCGCGCTATGCTCGGCGTCGCTCAGAACCCCGAACTCGTTCCTATCGCCGAAAACGTGCAGGGGCGGCTGACGCGGGCGCTGGAGTCTCTGTAGGTTCGGTTCTCCGCGGGCTTGCCTCGCTCCGCGGGCTTGCCTCGAAGACGGGGTATATGATCCAGGCGTATTACCCGTGCGTAAGTTCCAGGGTACGCCCCGAAGGAGGTAGCCTGTTGACCGACACCCGAAAATCCGCGAGAAGAGGCGTGTGGACTCCCATCGCAGTCCTGACGCCGATTTTTTTGTTGGGGCTCGTCGTCCTTTTCGCCGCTGGTTGCGGACAGGCTCAGAGATCATCGTCCGCGGAGGAGAAACAGGCATCGAAGCCATCCTCCGAGCAGTCAGCGAAGAAGCCGGAGCCGGCCGCCAGGGAGAGCCGGACGGGCGGCCGGCTGGAGCATCCCGCGCTCGGCGAGAAAGGGGCGCCGGTCGTGATGGTCGAGTATGCCGACTATCAGTGACCGTTCTGCGGCAAGTTCGCCCGTGAGGTGGAACCGGAACTGGTCAAGAAGTACGTGGATAGCGGGGTGCTCCGCATAGAGTGGCGGGACTTTCCTTATCTGGGGCAGGAATCGGTGAACGCGGCGCTGGCGGCGCGGGCCGCGCAGGAGCAGGGGAAGTTCTGGAAGTATCACGACCTGCTCTACGAGAACCAGACCTCGACCAATAGCGGCGGTTTCAGCGACGAGAAGCTTACGGAACTGGCGCGCAAGGCGGGGCTCGACGTAAAACAGTTTCAGAAAGACCTGCGGAGCGGCCGATACCAGGAGGCCGTTCAGTCGGACTTCGAGGAGGGGCAGCAGCGCGGCATCTCGGCCACGCCGGCGTTCATCGTGAACGACCGGGCTCTCATCGGTTTGCAGCCGCTGGAGACCTTCGAGCAGGCGATAGAAGAGGAGCGGCGAAAGGCCGAGGACAGCTCCTAGTTGGTGGAAGTCTCTTATCTGGCGGCGTTCCTTGGCGGCGTGCTCTCGCTCCTCAGTCCCTGCAGCGCCCTGCTACTGCCGGCGTTCTTCGCCTACGCCTTCGGGGGCGGGGGAGAGCTTGTCAAGAAGACCGGCGTGTTCTACCTGGGGCTCGCGGCGACGCTCGTGCCGCTGGGGATGGGGATCTCCGCGGTCAGCGCGCTCTTCTACGGTCAGCGGAGCCTGCTCATCATGCTCTCGGGGAGTCTGCTCATCGCTTTTGGTGTCATGCAGATACTTGGGCGCGGTTTCGCGGTCGGACCGCTGGAGCGGTTGCGGGGCCGGATACGGGGAGATTCCGCGGGCGCCGTCTTCTCGCTGGGGGCTGTCTACGGGTTCGCGGGGTTCTGCTCCGGCCCTATTTTGGGCGCCGTCCTGACAGTCGCCGCCTCATCCGGAGGAGCCTTTCAGGGGGCCGCGCTCCTCGCCGTCTACGCCGCCGGGATGGTCGCCCCGCTCTTCCTGATGGCGCTGTTCTGGGAGCGGCTGGACCTGAGCCGTCGCCGCTGGCTCCGTGGCCGGGAGGTCAGTCTGGGAAGGTTACGGTTTCACACGACTAACCTGATCTCCGGGACGATGTTCGTGCTGCTGGGCGTGGCTTTCATCGCCTACGAGGGGACCTCGGCGCTCGCGGGACTCTACGAATCGAACGGCGCCTCGGATGCGGCGTTCGCCGCAGAAGAGTGGGCGAACGGGTTCTCCCAAAGCGTCCCGGCGTGGGTCATGGTCGTGGTGCTGGCCGCGATCCTGCTCGGATGGTGGGTCTACCGCCGGTATGGACGCCACAAGAAGTCTTCCGCGTCCCGGTAGGCTGTGTTCCGGTGGTATTGGTCAATCCTGATTATACAAATAGCGCATCCTGGTCAGTAAGACGCTGCCGCTCCAGATTACAGTAAATGCACGGCAGAACTACCGGAACTGGAGAGGAGCGCACAGATGAAGACGCAGCGTATCCCGACGATAGAGCGGATACTGCACAGGATCGAGGACCGCGTCGAGGAGTGGCGCAGGGAGGACGCCGCCCTCAAGGCCGCAGCCGAGGCGAACAGGGACAGCCTCTGGGAAGAGGCCCGAGAGCGGGAGCGGTTGCTCCGGGAGACGATAAACGAGGAAGAGTCCGCGCGGGACTCTCTGGAGGAGATCACGCGCCAGCAGCGGGTAGTTTTCGTGGCGCATTCCGAGGAGGTCGCCCGGACGCTGGAGGAGTTCGCCGCCGATAGAGACTGCCTGGTGCGGGTGGTCCCCGGTCGGCGCGGCAGCCACGCGAGAGAGGCGGGCATCAAGGGCTCCTGGCTGGTCTTCGAACCCCAGGACTGAACGGCCGACTGCTACAGCGGGCTCGAAAGACACACCTCCGGGACGGACTACGAGCGGCCGTCCCGGTCTCCGCGCTGCTAGAATCCGGGGGTCAGGGACCGTTAAGGAGGGAGAGGCGCGATGGAGTTGCTCATGCCCGGAAGGTTCGAGGACGCCGCCACGGCTTACGGCTACCAGCGCGCCGTCTTCGAGGAGGTCGCCTCCGGAGTCCGCCCGCCGACGATCTCCATCACGCCTTCCACCCGGCACGTCGGGGTGACGCGCCGCGACACTTTCCGTCCCGGTTTCGATGAGGCGGTGCGCTCCGCGGACTGTTTGGGGTATCCGGTCCTCGTCCGCGGCGCGGGTGGGGGCGCGACCGCGGCGGATAGCGGCACTTTCGGGTTCTCGATCATCCGTCCGACGGAGAGCGGAGGGTCCCAGAGCGGCATCCAGAGACGCTACGATGAGGTCGCCGCCCTGGCGCTCGCGGCGTTCGCGCGGCTGGGAGTGCGGGCGGAGGTCGGGGAGGTCCGCGACGAGTTCTGCCCCGGAGATCACAGCATCCGCATCGGAGGCCACGAGAGCGGGATGAAGGTCGTCGGCATCGCGCAGCGCCTGACGAGCCGGGCGACGAGCGTCGGCGGCATAGTGCTGGTCCACGGGGAGGAGGACCTGGCGTGCGTCCTCGAAGGCGTCTACGGCGCCATGCGGCTCCCATTCCGAAGCACGAGCGTCGGAAGCCTGCGCCGGGCGGGGAGCCCCGCGTCGGTCGAGGAGGTCGTCGAGGCGTTCGCCGCGGAGGCGGAGCTTCGCTATGGCGCGAGATCCGTCCCGCTCGGTGAGCGGACGCTGGAGTCTGCCCGCAGGGACGGTGGCAGGCACCTTGTCTCCGCATAGGAGGGCCTATTATCATGAGTCTTTGCCGGAAGAGAGGGAAAGGGTGTCCGGGCTAGAGCGGAGGATAGAGAGCGGCGAGGTCATCGTCCTGGACGGGGCGACGGGGACGGAGCTGGAGAGGCGCGGGGTGCCGATGGACGACGCGGCATGGTGCGCGGCCGCGCTCGTTACGCACCCGGAGGTCGTGCGCGAGGTACACGAGGACTA
>DASSMB010000246.1:0-9876 GCA_035689095.1 Rubrobacteraceae bacterium
GGGGATCTCCGACGGCGTGGTGGCCGCGGTCGAGCCGGAGTTGGAAGGCTCCGCCGGTATGGAGATTGACGCTTCCGGGTTGCATGTGTTCCCTGGCCTCATAGACGCGCACGTTCACTTCAACGAGCCGGGACGGACCCATTGGGAGGGGTTTGAGACCGGGTCGCGGGCGTTCGCGGCGGGTGGGGCCACGACCGTCTTCGACATGCCGCTCAACGCCTATCCGCCGACCGTGGACGGGAAGAGCTTCGACCTCAAGCTGGCTGCGGCGGAAAAGTCTGCGCTCGTGGACTTCGCGCTCTGGGGAGCTATCCAGCCGGACAACCTCGGCGGCATGGAGGAGCTAGCCGGGCGCGGCGTCGTGGGGTTCAAGGCGTTCATGTCGGCGAGCGGCACCGAGGACTTCAAGAACGTGGACGACCTTGAGCTGTACGAGGGGATGGTCCAGGCCGAGCGGCTGGGGTTGCTGGTGGGTGTGCATGCGGAGAGCCAGCCGATCACGAGCCGCCTGACCCAGCGTGCGCTGGCCGGGGTCCGGGTCTCCGCGAGGGACTATCTGGATTCCCGTCCGGTCATCGCGGAACTGGAGGCGATCAGCCGCGCCATCCTCTTCGCGGAGGATACCGGCTGCGCGCTGCACATCGTCCACGTGAGCACCGGACGCGGAGTGGACCTCGTGAATGACGCCCGCGAGCGCGGCGTGGACGTTACGTGCGAGACCTGCGCGCACTACCTGATGCTGACGGAGGACGACCTTGAGGAGCTCGGAGCCGTCGCCAAGTGCGCCCCGCCGCTGCGAACGGCTGAGGAACGGGAGGCGTTATGGGAGCGTATCCTCGATGGTCGCATACCGATGGTTACGTCGGATCACTCACCCTGTCCTCCGGAGATGAAGTCCGGGAACGACATGTTCCGGGCGTGGGGAGGTATCTCGGGTGGTCAGTCCACCATGCAGGTGCTGCTAACCGGGGGTGAGGAGCGTGGAGTGCTGCTTCCGACGTTGGCTTCGGTTACATCGGAGGCTGTCGCCGGGCGGTTCGGACTATCGAAGAAGGGACGGATCGAAGCTGGATACGATGCTGATCTCACGTTGGTTGACCTGGACCACAGCGGGACTTTTAAAGCAGAGGACCTGCTCTACAGACACAAACAAAGTCCTTACGTCGGCAGAGAGCTAAAGGGGAAAGTCGTACATACGCTGCTTCGCGGTAATCCGGTCTTTTCAGAAGGGAGGGTAGTTTCGGAGCCGAAGGGGCGGCTGGTGAGACCTGATGTCCCGGCATGACATACGGCATTGATTGGCGGTTTGGGTCAGATGAAGAGCGGTGGGCGAACGGACTAAATGCGTAGAAGGGATATCTCTTAGAGGTACGAATCTTGATGGTGGGAGTCAAGCAAGGGAAAGGAAGATAGAGTCATGAGTGAGAGACCGTTGCCAGCGAGCTACAGCGATCGCCTCTATAACGAGGATCTCGCGCCGGTCACGGAGCGTACATGGACGGGGTACAGCCTCTTCGCCATGTGGATGGCCGACGTACACAGCATCGGTGGATACACGTTCGCGGCGGGGCTGTTCTTTCTGGGTCTTGCGGGCTGGGAAGTATTCCTGGCGCTGCTGGCCGGAATAACGGCCGTCTACTTCCTGATGAACCTCACGGGGCTTGCGGGGCAGAGGAACGGGATACCGTATCCGGTGCTGGCGAGGATCAGCTTCGGGGTCTTCGGGGCCAACATACCGGCTCTTATCCGGGCGATCATCGCCATCTTCTGGTATGGGATACAGACCTGGCTCGCGTCCGTTGCGGTGGTCATACTGTTGCTCAGGATCTTTCCGGGGCTCGAACCCTATACGCAGAACTCTATCCTGGGACTCTCGACTCTGGGTTGGATCTGCTTCCTCGCTCTCTGGGGCGCGCAGCTATTTGTCTTGCGGCACGGGATGGAGACCGTCCGCCGGTTCGTGGATTGGGCGGGGCCGGCGATCTACGTCGCCATGTTCGCGCTGGCTATCTGGATCCTGATCGAAGCCGGCGGCAAGATAGACTTCAGCCTGGGCTCGAAGGACCTCTCCGCCGGAGGAGCAGTCCTGGCGTTCTTTACCGCCGCCTCTCTGGTCGTGGCGTACTTCTCGACGCTCCTACTGAACTTCTGTGACTTCTCGCGGTTCTCGCCCTCGGAGCGGATGGTCAAGGTCGGAAACTTCTGGGGCCTGCCGGTGAACTTCACGGCTTTCTCGCTGGTTACCGTCATCGTGACGGCGGGGTCGGTGGCCGTCTACGGGAAGGCCATCACGGACCCGGTCCAGCTAGTGGCGAAGATCCCGAACACATTCGTCCTGATCGTTGGCGCGGTTACGTTCGCGGTCGCAACGGTGGGGATCAACATAGTGGCGAACTTCGTCTCGCCCGCGTATGACCTCTCGAACGTCGCCCCGAAGTACATAGACTTCAAGCGTGGCGGATTGATCACCGCCCTCCTCGCCCTCCTCGTGACGCCCTGGAACATCTACAGCAGCCCCGTCGCCGTGAACTACTTCCTCGGCGGTCTGGGCGCGTTCCTCGGCCCGCTCTTCGGCATCCTCATGGTCGACTATTACCTCGTCCGGCGAGGCCAGGTAGACGTGGAGGCTCTATATCGGGCGGGAGAGTCCGAGCCGTACTGGTATCAGGGGGGCGTGAACCGTCTGGCGGTCGGGGTGTTCGTGATCTCCGCGGCGGTGGCCGCGCTCATCGCGCTGGTCCCGGCGTTCAGCGCCCTGGCTCCTTTCTCATGGTTCGTGGGGGCCGGTCTCTCGGGGGCCATGTACTGGGCGCTGGCGCGGCGCGGCGTGGAACGTACCCCGGAGACGGCGGCTTGAAAGATACCGCGGCGACGGTTATGGACCGCTGCGACCTGCTCGCCAACATCAGTGAGGAATCCGGCCTGATAGTGCGTCCCTTCGGGTCGCAGGCGATGCGGGAGGCGAACGACATCGTCTCCGGCTGGATGCGTGGCGCCGGAATGAGCGTTCGGCGCGATGAGATCGGCAACCTCATCGGCCGCTACGAGGGGTCCGGGGACAAGACTCTTATCCTCGGCTCCCACCTAGACACCGTCCGCGACGCCGGCAGGTACGACGGCATCCTGGGCGTTATGGCCTCCATCGCCTGCGTCCAGCAACTGCACAACCGCGACGAGCGGCTGCCCTTCGCCATAGAAGTGGTCGCCTTCGCGGACGAGGAGGGCCTGCGCTTCGGCACGACCTTCCTGGGCAGTTCCGTCTTCGCCGGAGCGTTCGACCGGAAGCGTCTGAGCCTCAAGGATGCCGACGGCGTCAGCATCGAAGACGCGGTCCGCGCCTTCGGCGGAGACCCCTGCGCCCTGGAGGTAAGTGGCCGGGACGCGGACGACCTGATCGGGTACTTCGAGGTCCACATAGAGCAGGGTCCGGTGCTGGAAGAACTGGACCTGCCCGTCGGCGTAGTCACCGCCATCGCGGGCCAGAGCCGCGTGCGGGCCGGCTTCACCGGCAAGGCCGGACACGCCGGGACCGTTCCGATGCAGAGCCGTAAAGACGCCCTGTGCGCGGCGGCGGAGCTGGTCCTCGAAGTCGAGCGAGCAGCGAAGGCGGAGAGCGGCGCCGTGGGCACGGTCGGCCAGATATCCGCGCTCCCTGGAGCGGGTAACGTCGTGCCCGGCGAGGCGCAACTCTCGCTCGACATCCGCCATCAGGACGACGCGGCGCGTGTGCGGCTGCGCGACCATCTCGAAGTCAGGACGGGCGAGATAGCCGCCGCCCGCGGCTGCGAGCATGAGTGGCAACTGCGCCAGGAGACCCCGGCGGTCCCCGCGGACGAGAAGCTCAGCGCGGCGCTCGAAGCGGCTGTCGAGGGCGCAGGTATAAAGGTGCACCGGCTGCCCAGCGGCGCGGGCCATGACGCGGCGCAGATGGCGGATCTCGCCCCGATAGCCATGCTCTTCGTGCGCTGCGAGGAGGGGATCAGCCACAACCCCGCCGAGTCGGTCACGAAGGAGGATGTGACCGTAGCGCTGGATGTGATGGGCCGGTTCCTGGAGTCGGTCGCCGAAAAAGAGGAATAGAATCCGAGCTAGAAGGAGTTACAGGTGAGCGACGTGAAGATAACGGCCGGGCCCTATGAGTTTTTGGCGCGGTGGGAGAGGGAGCGGTGTCCGAAGACCGTGGAGGCGTTCGAGAAGCTGCTGCCTTACCGGCAGAAGATCATCCACGTAAGGTGGAGCGGGGAAGCTTGCTGGATTCCTCTGGGCGACTACGACCTCGGGGTCCCGTGGGAGGACGCCACGAGCGTGCCGCAGGCCGGGGAGATCCTGTTCTACCCCGGAGGCTACTCGGAGACGGAGATCCTGTTTCCCTATTACGGCACGGTCTTTAAGAGCAAGCTGGGCGAGCTCGCCGCGAATCACCTCATGACGATCACCGAGGGCCGCGAGAACCTTCGCGCGCTTGGAGAATTGTGCCTCTGGGAAGGCGCTCAAGACATACTCTTCGAACGCGCCTGATTCACCCGAGTACATCGCGTCCGCTAGGGTATACTCTGCGAAGCATTCCGATATAGGGAAGAGATATTCTAGAAAGCGGGTGAGTCTGTGGCAGAGACAACGGCAAGCAAGTCGGTTCCGCAGGCTGGCGGGGTTCAGTCTCTGGAGCGGGCGCTGGACATCCTGGAGGTGCTGGGCCATTCAGAAGGCGAGTTGGGGGTCAGCGAGATCGGTATGGCCGTTGGGCTGGCGAACGGCACGGTTCACCGGCTGCTGTCGACGCTGACACAGCGAGGGTATGCCCGCCAGGTCTCGGGCAACAGGAAGTACACCCTGGGTCCGAAGGCCATAACGCTCGCCTCGTCGGCGAGGGAGAGGTTGGGTCCGCTGGCTCGGCCGTTTCTCAGGGAGTTGATGGAGGTGAGCCAGGAGTCGGCCAATCTGGCCGCGCTGGACAGGAACTCGGTCGTCTACCTCGAGCAGGTGGCGGCGCCGCGCATGGTCCGCATGTTCACGGAGCCCGGCAACCGGGTCCCGCCGCACGCCAGCGGCACGGGGAAAGTGCTGCTCGCCTACCAGCCGCCGGAGGCTGTAACGGCGATCCTGGGCCGCGGGGGTCTGACCCGCTTTACGCCCAACACCATCACCGACATTAATCGGCTGCGGGAAGAGCTGGATCACATCCGGGAGCAGGGCTACGCGACGGACTCCGAGGAGATCGAGGAGGGCGTGCGCTGCGTCGCCGCGCCCGTCTCCGGCGCCGAGGGCAAGGTGGTCGCGGCCATCAGCATCTCGGGGCCGGCGGGGAGGCTCGACGACGGGAGGCTTGAGGAGATCGTGCCGCACATCAAGCGCATAGCGCAAGACTTCTCGAAGAGCCTGAGCGGCGCCTAGCGCGCTCCGGTGTCGCGCAGTATCTCGACCATCGCGCCGTAGCCGCGCTCGCGGGCGTGCTGGAGCGGCGTGACCCCGTCCCGGTCGGCGATGTTCACGTCTGCGCCGGCTTCGACGAGCGTTCGTACCACCTCCGTGTGTCGGGCGTCGCCATCTCCGAGGATGATAGCTTCGAGCAAGGCCGTCCATCCCAGGTCGTTGACGTGGTCTATATCCGTGTCGGTTTCGAGTAACCTCTCGACGACGCGCACGTAGCCGCGGTCCGCCGCCCGGATCAGGCCGGTCCCGTTGTAGGAGTCGAGGCTGCGGACGTCTGCGCCGTTTTCGAGGGTGAGATCCAGCAGGCGAGGGTCGTCGCCGACTTCGGCGGTCGAGATCAGGTACGCGCTCTGCTCGGTGTCGTCCTTGGAGTTTATGTCCGCCCCGGCTTCGATGAGCGTCTTCGCCACGCCCAGGTGGTTCCCGTAGGATGCGGCGACCAGGGCCGTCCGGCCGCCGTCGTCGCGGGCCTCCACGCTCGCGCCCTCGTCCAGAAGCCGCTCGACGGCTCCCACGTCGCCGCGTTGGGCGGCCGAGATCAGGGCGGCGTCCGCTTCTCTACTGGCTGTGCCGCTTTTCGAGGCGGACTCCGATGTCGTGTCGGGTGCACGGGGCCGGTCCTCCGGGCCGCACGCGGCCAGCAATCCCAGGATGCCGAGGCTTAGCCAGACGGCGGTCTGCCGGATCTTCATGCCTCACTGCCTTTCTGTCTCGCGGTCTTTTCTACCGGCGGAAGGCGAGTCTGCCTTCGTGGACGACCAGCTCCACGCGCTCCAGCGAGCGAGGGTCCTTGAGCGGGTCGCCGCTCACGACGAGCAGGTCTGCGGTCTTGCCTCTCTCCACCGTGCCCAGCTCTTTCTCTACGCCGCTCACTTTCGCCGCGTCGCGGGTTCCGGCGACGATTATCCGCATCGGGTCCAGGCCGGCGGCGGTCCACTGCTCGATCTCGTCCATCGGCATCCCGATCTCGACTCCGGGGTTGCCGAAGTCGTCGCCGAGCGCGACCGTCCCGCCGGCCGCGACGAACCGGCGCAGGTTATCCTGCACGACGGGGAGGGTCGCCGCGTTCCACGCCGCCACCGTCCCGCCTTCCTCGGCGATGTTCTGGTAGACGTCTATCGTCGGGATGAGCGCCACGTCGCGTTCGACCATCTCCCGGATAAGGTCGTCCGGGATGGTGTCGCGGGGCGAATGGGCGGCGTCGTCTATGCCGTTCTCGACGGCCCGCCGCAGCCCGGCGGCCGCGTCCACGTGCGCGCTGACCCGCGCGCCCCGCGCGTGGGCGGTATCGGCTATGGCCTGGATCTCCTCGTCCGAAAGCTCGGGCCACCCGGTCTCCGTCCTCCCGCTCACGGCGAACTTGATGTGGTCCACGCCGGCGTCGAGCAGCCGGTCTACCTGGGTTCGGGCGCCATCGGGACCGCGCACCGCGAGCGCCGGGTAGTCATCGCCGTAGATAGCGAACGGGTGCCCGCCCGGAACGCTGATCATCGGCCCCGAGACCAGCAACCCCGGCAGTCGCGGGTCCCCACTCGCCTCCGAGTCGCGCTTGCGCCCGACCATCTCCTCCAGGGGACCGCCGAGGTCCCGGACCGTCGTGACCCCCGCGCGCGTCCACGCCCTCGTCTCCTCCAGGCCGACGTACCGGCTGTGGACGTGGGCGTTGATAAAGCCGGGCAGTACGGTCTTGCCGCTCACGTCCAGCGTCCGGGCCCCGTCCGCGACGGTCACCTTATCCGCCTTGCCGACGGCGACGATCCGGCCGTCACGAACAGCCACCGCGGCATCGGCCAGCGGCCGTCCGCCGGTCCCGTCCACCAGCGTGCCGCCGGTAAACACGAGGTCCGCCTCGATGCCATCCCGCCCACGGTCCGCCGAACCCGTCGCCGAACCTCCGAGAGCATCCGACCGCTCGTCGTTCGCCGGACCTTTCGCGGATGTTGAGGGTTGATTTACTTCTTGTTCGATGGACCGTTCGGCCGCCGCTTCGCACGCCGCGCACGAGAGCGCCCATAGAAGCAGAATAAGCAGGATCGCCTTCTTGCCAGCCACATCTTTCAATTACGTGCCTCGCCGCCCCGCCGGACGACGATTGCCGAAGCCTAGGGGCTCATACGTTCCTGTCCATGCCCGCGGGATCTCACCCGACAGCGACAGGCACCGTATTTCGCTCTTGACATCGTTCATGTCCTCATTCTATACTGAGTTCCGCGAAATGAAATATAAATTCTGAATAATGGTAGAAAATGGAAAGGTGGCAGAGATGAGGTTCAGCGCGAATGTTTCTATCCTGTTCAAGGAGTCGCCGTTTCTGGAGCGTTTCGGGCGGGCGGCGGAGGCCGGGTTCTCGGCGGTGGAGTTCTGGTGGCCGGCGGGGGAGGATCTCGGCAAGGTGGAGAAGGCTATAAAGGACGCTGGTCTCCGCGTTGCGCTCTTCAACTTCGACGCGGGGGACATGCCGGGTGGTGAGCGGGGGCTGGTTGGCGACCCGGACCGCCGGGAGCAGTTCCGGGAGAACGTTCCGGTGGCCCTGGATCTCGCCCGCTCGCTCGGTTGCGGGCGGATGAACATACTCGCCGGACACGAGAAAGAAGGGATGAGCCGCGAGGAGCAGTTGGACCTCGCCCGCGAGAACGTCGCGTTCGCGGCGGACGCGGCGAAGGATGCCGGGGTCGAGGTAGTGGTGGAGGCGGTCAACACGTTCGAGAATGGGCCGTACCTTCTGTACCGGACGGAGCAGGCCGTGGAGTTCGTGCGGAGCGTGGGCCGGGAGAACGTCAAGATACAGCACGACTTCTACCACATGCAGAGGATGGAGGGGAATCTGGTGGCGACGCTGCGGGAGCACATCGGCGTGATCGGGCACGTCCAGATAGCGGACTCTCCCGGACGCGGGGAGCCTGGTACCGGGGAGATCCACTACTCCTACGTTCTCGGCGAGCTGGAGAAGCTCGGATACGACGGCTACGTCGGCCTGGAGTACAACCCGTCCGAAGGCGACACGGAGGCGAGCTTCTGGTGGCTCCCGAAGGAGTTGCGCGGCGGCGACGTTAGCGTAGAGGACCTCAAGCTCTAGAAGGAGGAGTCAGGCATGGCGGAGAAGATCGGATTCATAGGACTCGGGATCATGGGCAAGCCCATGGCGAAGAACCTGCTGGAAGCCGGCTACGAGCTGACCGTCTACAACCGCAGCCCGGAGAAGGCCGAAGAGCTCGCCGGAGACGGCGCGACGGTGGGTGGCAACCCCAAAGAGGTCGCCGAAAACAGCGACATCATCATCACCATGCTCCCGGACTCGCCGCAGGTTAACGAGGTAGTCGCTGGAGAGAACGGTGTTCTCGAAGGCATCAAAGAGGGCGCCCTGATCGTGGACATGAGCACCATATCTCCCGTCGTCACCGAAGAGCTTGCGGCCAAAGTGAAGGAGAAGGGCGCGAGTATGCTGGATGCGCCGGTCTCCGGCGGTGACGTGGGGGCCATCGAGGGCACGCTCTCCATCATGGTCGGCGGCGACGAGAACGACTTCGAGCGGGCGAAACCTCTGTTCGATGTGATGGGCAAGACCATCACGCACGTCGGGCCAACCGGGGCGGGGCAGGTCGCCAAGGCGGCAAACCAGATCGTGGTGGCGCTGACGATAGAGGCGGTCTCCGAGGCGCTGGTGTTGGGATCGAAGGGCGGGGTATCGCCGGAGAAGATCCTGGACGTCCTGGGAGGGGGGCTGGCGGGCAACAAGGTGATGGAGGTGAAGCGGGAGAAGTTCCTCTCCCACACCTTCGACCCCGGTTTCCGCGCCGAGCTCCACCACAAGGACCTGGGGATCGCGCTGGCGGCGGGCCGGGAGTATGGTGTTGCGCTACCCGTTACGGCGATAGTAGACCAGATGCTACTCGCGATGCGGAAGAAGGGCTGGGGCGGCGAGGACCACTCGGCGCTGCTACGGATCATCGAGGACCTGTCGCAGCACGAGATCGGCTAGTTCGGACAGAGCAGGGGAAGCCCGCAGGGGCCACGGGAAAGAGGAGAAAAAGCATGGCGCGGATGGACGTGATGGACGCGGTCGTTAAGGTGATGGAGGATGAGGGCGTAGAGGTCGCCTTCGGGGTGCCGGGGGCGGCGATACTGCCGCTGTACAAATCACTTAGCAAGTCCGAACAGATAAAGCATTACTCGGTCCGGCACGAGGAGGGCGGCACGCACGCCGCCGACGGGTACACGCGGGTTACGGGGAAAGTCGGGATCAACATAGGGACTAGCGGCCCGGCTGGGACGAACATGATCACCGGCCTCTACACCTGCATGGCGGACTCGATACCCCAGATCTGCATCACGGGACAGGCCCCCACGAACGTGCTGCACAAGGAGGCGTTCCAGGCGGTTGACATAGTCGAGATCGCCAAGCCCGTGACCAAGTGGGCGGTGCAGGTGAGGGAGCCGGCGCAGCTC
>DASSMB010000247.1:0-8415 GCA_035689095.1 Rubrobacteraceae bacterium
GGCCCCGGCGTCCCGCGAGACCTCGCCGCCCGGCTCGCGTCCGAGAACGTCTTCGTCAGCGTGCGCGGCGGTAGCGTGCGCGTCTCTCCGCACCTGTACAACACGGAGAGCGACGTGGACCGGCTCTTCGAGGCGCTGGACCGCGCGATATACTGAGCCGGTCTCAGAGCCGCCGTCAGCCCACGAGAGGAGTCGCGCCGTGCGAATCGGTCTGCAGGTCCCGCGTTTTACCTGGCCGGATGGTACAGAAGGGTTGGGAAGGAAGCTGGCGGAGATCGGCCGGACCGCCGACAGCGCCGGTTTCGACAGCCTCTGGGTGATGGACCACTTCTTCCAGATCGCGATGGTGGGAGAGGCCGAGGAACCGATGCTCGAAGGCTACAGCGCCCTGAGCTACCTGGCGGGCGTGACCGAACGGGTGAAGCTCGGCACTCTGGTGACGGGCGTGCATTACCGTTATCCGGGCATCCTGGCGAAGACTGCTACCACGCTCGACGTGCTCTCCGGCGGGCGGGCGTACCTCGGGATCGGCGCGGGCTGGTACGAGCGGGAATCAGCGGGCCTCGGCGTGCCGTTTCCAACCACGAGCGAGCGGTTCGAGCGGCTGGAGGAGGCGCTCCAGATCACCCGCCAGATGTGGTCCGATGAGGTGGCGACCTACGAGGGCAAACACTACCGGCTGGCCGAGACGCTCAACAGCCCGCAGCCCGTATCGCGGCCGCACCCGCCGATCATGATCGGCGGCTCCGGTGAGAAGAAGACCCTCCGGCTCGTGGCCCTCTACGCCGACGCCTGCAACCTCTTCGCCTACGGCGGGCCGGAGACGATCCGCCACAAGCTCGACGTGCTGCGCGGACACTGCGAGGACGTGGGCCGCGACTACGAAGAGATCGAGAAGACCGCCCTGGGCACGGCGAACCTCGCGCCGGACGGCATGACGGCGGACGACGTGATCTCCATGTGCCGCGAGCTCAACGGCGCGGGCATCCAGCACCTCATCTTCAACATGCCCAACGTCCACGATATAGAGCCGCTGGAACGCTTCGGCGAGGAGGTCATCCCGGCCGTCAGGGAGTTCTAGCGGCGAGATACTCGCGCTTGAGTATCGAGTACATCTTCATGTCCCGGAGCTTGCCCTGGATCCTCTCTCGCTCGCGCAGGGTCCCCTCGCAGGTCATTCCGGCTTTCTCCAGGACGCGGGCGGAGGCGGTGTTCCCGGCAATGCAGCGGGCCTCTATCCTGTTGAGTTCCATCCGCTCGAAGCCGAAGCGGATTATGGCGCGTAGGGCCTCGGCCGTCAGGCCCCGTCCCCAGTAGCGGCGGGAGATGACGTAGCCGACCTCGGCGCGGGCATGCTCCGGACTGCGGCTCACGAAGCCGCACGTCCCGATGAACTTCTCGTCGCCCTTGTAGACGATGCCCCAGTCGAACCCCTCGCCGGTGGCGTAGTTGCTGACCGTCAGCTCCAGGAAGGCGCGCGAGTCCTCCATAGTGCGGTGGGTGGGCCAGATCACGTACCGCGTCACCTCCGGGTCGGAGGCATAGTCGAACATCGCGTCGGCGTCTTCGAGGCGCATCTTGCGGAGGACGAGCCTGTCAGTCTCCAACCGCGGCAGGTCCCTCAAAACTTCCGCGCCCCTCACCGCTCCTCGATGCTCACCCGCTCTATGCTGTGCCACGGGAGGAACTCGTGTCCGGTAGCGTCGCCGCTCGGGTCCTGCGCGTCGAGGAGCAGGCCGGTCTCGTTCCAGTCGCAGACGTGGCCCATTAGGTCGTTGCCGATCCTGGCAGACACCGATACGAACTTGCCCCGCGCCAGTACATCAGGGATCCTGGGCGCTCCCTCGTCCAGCCCTTGCCGCCTGTTTCTCGCGTCTCTGCTCTCCAAAGTCCTCCTCCGTAATCCCGGTGCCTTTGACCCAAGGTTACACCATCGCGCGCCCGGCGCGCCCGGACTCTACCTGAAAGCCAGAGGCACGGAGACCCCCTGGAAGCTCCCGTCGCGCGCGGAGTTCTCCCCCACCTGCAGCACGCCCTCTTCACCACTCAGAGAGTCCGGGTAACTCGCGGTGAAGCGATACCTGCCCCAGGTCGTCGACCAGTCTGTCGTCCTGTAGGAGCCCTCGCTCACTGCCTTGCCCGCGCTGTTCTTGATGCGCCACCTGCCCTGACCCTCGAACGGCCGCGCGTAGCCCTTTACACGGACCTCGCCGGGACCGGCGCTGAAGCCGGCGCGGGGCCGCATGACGACCGCCCGCTCGCCCGTGGCCGCCGGAGGGTACGAGCTCGCGCCGTTCACCGGTACGTCCACTACTATGCGCGCCGGGTCGTTCAGGTAGAAGACCGTGACGGGTCCGGCGTTGTTCTTCAGCAAGAGGTCCACGAAGAGGTGGTCGCCATCCATCGCGCGCACGGTGTAGTAGCGGGAGATGCTCAGCCCGAGCCCCTTGCCGCCGGTCGCCATCGTCGAGTCCACCGACGGCAGCTCTATGCGGACTACGGTGTCGCCGTTGATCCTGTCCCACTCGTAGTACGGGACGAACTGCGCGGGGCTCTTCCCCATCCCCAGGTCCAGGACCGCCCGCTCATACGTCCCGTGGTCCCCGAACCGCACGCCGAGCAGCGTATCCGCGGATGACGCCGCTCCCGCCGGGACGGAACCCGCCAGACAGAGAGCCAGGACCACAGCCGCCAGAAGGACCGTCAGACGCCGCATTAGAGCGCTCCTCTCCGGGATCTCCCCATTGCTCGATCCCAGAATAACATCCTGCACTCTATCGCGCCTCAGCCGGCGTCCGGCAGCAGACCGGGCACTTCCCGCCAGTCCATAAAACGAAGGATATCCGGCCTCCCTTCGAGGAAGACCCGGTTCCACGGCTGTACTTTCGCCGCCGTCCACAGACCGGCGTCCGCGACGGCAGCGAGGGTGTCGGGACGGTCGTCGATCATGCCGAACGCACCCAGCTCGCGCAGGACGCCTAGTTTTTCTGCGGGCGTCACCGACAACCCCACCTCCGGGCCGAAGTTCTCTTTCAGCCAGGACCGCAAGGCGGGCGCGATGTCGCCGGGGAACGGGTGACGGGTTACGAAGTGGACGCTTAGATCGTGCCGTTCCTGAAAGCTCCGCAGGACTTCCCGCGCGCCGGGATAGGGCTCGCGTTCCAGGATGCGCTCGGGAGCGAGGACCATATCGAAGATCCGGGTCGTCGTCTCCTCCCCATAGGTATCCAGCAGATGGGTCCACGTAGAGACGGATCCCGAGTCCAGCTCGTCGCCCGTAACCCGCAGGACCGCCTCGCGGACCTTCGACTCGACGTCCCAGATGGTCGAGTCCACGTCAACTCCGAGGATACGCTTCATGGGCGCCAGGAGATCAAATCCTCCACCGGCATCGCCTCTACCGACCCGAATTCTGGGTCTATGACGGCGTGGCTTGCCCCGGCCCGCCGCGCCACGAGCGCGTGGCGGCGCAGGCCGTCGGCGTCGTCTATCTCGGCGAGCCGGTCCGGCAGGTCGAGATGAGCAGCCCGCTCCCGGAATGCCCTCGCCCGTTCCGGCGCGCTGAAGAGGACGGCGACGAGGACCATCCCCTCTCCAGTCTCTACGCTGACGAGCGGCGCCTCGCCGCCGGGGTCGGAGATGACGTAGAGCGGCAGCGGAATCTCGCCAGCCTTCTCCGCGGCAACCCGCGCCACGTCCCCGGCGTGAAAGAGCCCGGCCCCTTCTGGCGAGACGACGAGCACGTAGTCCGGGCCGGATAGAGCATACTCTTCCACGTCCCGCCAGCCGGATAGCTCGCGCGGGTCCAGCCCGGCAAGACCGGAGAGTCCCTGTTCGGCGGCCCCGGAGGAGAACTCGCCGGCAAGCTCCCGGTCAGCGAACAGGGCGGCGACGGTAGCGGGCTGACCTCCGACTTCCGCCTCAGCGCGCCCGTAGCGGCCGTCCGGGTGCGCGAGCCCGAAGAGCGGCGGTCGCGGCAGGTCTTCGAGCGTCAGCTCGCGTCCGAACTCAGCCATGCTCCTCCCGGCTCACGAGGTCCTTCGCTCCCCCGCGCGGGAAGAGTGCGGCGATGGCCACCGTCGCGACCCCGAAGACCAGCAGCACCAGGAAGGCCGGGGAGAGAGCGGCGGCCAGGGCTCCGGCAAGTTGTTTATAGGCGCTCTCGGGGATGCGGGAGCGGACGGCGGGCTGCAAGAGGGCGTTCGGGTCGGAGAGCAGGCGGGTGAGGGATGAATCACCGCCGGAGGCCCGCTCTACGGCCGCCCGGTAGCGGTCGCCCAGGGAATAGTTCAGGAGCGCGCCCATCACGGCGACGCCGACCGACCCGCCGATGGTGCGGAAGAACACGATAGAAGAGGTGGCGATGCCGCGCCGCCGCCAGGGGACGGCATTCTGGACGGCCACCAGGTAGCTCGTGCTGGTGAAACCCAGGCCCAGACCGATCACGACGACCGCGAACACCACGTAGGCGAGCGAAGTCCCGGCGTTCATCGGGACGCACAGCGCGGCCCCGGCGGCGATGAGGACGGCCCCGAGCAAGAGCGTCGTCCGGTAGCCCGTCCGCAAGAGCATCCTTCCGCCGACGAACGATCCGACCGGCCATCCTATCGAGAGCGGCGCGACGACCGCCCCGGCGGTCAGGGCCGTGCCGCCGAGAGAGCCCTGCACGAACAGCGGCACGTATACGGAGACGCCGAGCAAGACGCCTCCCGCCGCCAGGTTCCCCAGCGCGGCCACGGCAAAGAGCCGCTCCGAAAAGAGGCCCAGCGGAACGACCGGGTCGTCCACCCTGCTCTCCACGACAACGAAGAGCGCGAGCGTGGCAAGCCCGCCGAAAAAGAACGCCAGTGTGGCCGCGGATAAAGTGGGAGCGCCGCCATCTCCGAGCAGCGCGAAGAGGACGGAGATCAGACCGCCGGCCAGGAGGGCGGTGCCCAGATAGTCCATGCCGCGGGACCGATGCTCGAAAGACTCGCGCAGGGTGAGCGTCAGGAGAACGGCGGCGATAACGCCGAACGGGACGTTCACGAAGAAGACCCACCGCCAGGAGATGTAGTCCGTGATGAGGCCGCCGGCGGCGGGACCTACGACCGCCGAGATCCCCCAAACCGCCCCGAAGAGTCCCTGTATCCGCGCCCGCGTCTCCAGCTCGAAGATGTCGCCGACTATGGTGATCGCCACCGGCTGCACCGCCCCCGCCCCGAGCCCCTGCAACGTCCTGAAGGCTATGAGCCCGGTCATGCTCTCCGCGGTTCCCGCCAGCACGCTGCCCAGCAGGAAGAGGAAGATACCGGCCAGGTAAACCGGCTTTCGGCCGTAGGTATCCGAGAGGGTGCCGAAGATGGGGCCGGTTACGGTAGCGGCCAGCAGGTAGGCGGCGAAGACCCACGAGTACAGCGAGAGCCCGCCGAGGTCCCCGATCACGGTCGGCATCGCCGTCCCGACTACCGTCGAATCCAGCGCCGCCAGGAAGGTCCCTATGAGCGTAGCCAGCGTTATGAGCGCCTTGCGGCGTCTGCTCAGTCCCAATCTACTACCTGCCTGTAGAACGGTCTATAGAATGATCCTTGCGAAAGGTGGATCTTAGCACCGCAGCGGTGAAGGACCCGTGAGCACGCCCACGATCAGAGACAAATATCGGATAGGGGATTGTTAGATCAGGGACTTCGGCCGGACGAGTTGCCGCGCCAGCGATACCAGATCTTCGGAGGTGAATGGTTTTCGTAGCACCCGGACCGAACCGTGCGTGCGGTCCGCGATGGCCTTCGCGGCGGGGTCTTTCTTCGCGGCGGTGAGGACTATGGGGATCTTCTGGGTCTTCGGCATCGCCTTGAGGCAGTGACACGCCTCGATCCCGCCGACGTGCGGTATCGAGACGTCCATGATGATCAGGTCAACCCGCCGGCCGAGTGCCTCCTGCAGGGCCCGCTGACCGTCCGTGGCGCTGACGACCTTGAACCCGGCGCCGGTCAGGGCGTCGGTCGAGGTCTGTAACGCGGCGAGGTCATCGTCGGCCAGCATTATGAGGGGGCGTCCTCTTTCCACGATGGGATATTGTACACCCGCGCGCGACGTTGGGTAGTCCCAGGAATATCCTCGCCGACGCCCCGTCCCCGATGCGTTAAACTCAGCGCGCAAGACCTGTCCATATCGTAGGTGCGAGAGGTGAGCGTGCAGCAGGAAAAATACTTCCGCCGGGGCTTCAAGCTGCGGGGCAATGTCCAGCATCTCCTCGACCGGGACTACCGCTCAGAGGTGGTGGACCGCGTCCGGGAGAACGGCAACGTGTTTACCGCCGACGGCCTGACGCTCAGGCTCGCCGACGAGTTCGGGTTCTGCTATGGGGTGGATAGGGCGGTTGACTACGCCTTCCAGACCAGGGAGAAGTTCCCGGATAAGAACATCTACATTACCGGGGACATGATCCACAATCCCTCCATGAACGACCGGCTGCGCGAGATGGGCATCCAGTTCCTCTCAGAGGGCTTTAACGGTAACCCGGATGCGTTCTTCGACGAGCTCGGTCCCGAGGACGTGGTTCTTCTGCCCGCCTTCGGCGCTCCCATCACCTGGGTGAACAAGCTGCGCGAGCAGGACTGCATCGTCGTGGACACCACGTGCGGCTCGGTCCTCTCCGTGTGGAAGCGCGTGGCGCGCTACGCGAGCAGGGGCTTCACCAGCATCATTCACGGCAAGTACTACCACGAGGAGACGAAGGCGACCGCCTCGCAGACGCTCCGGGAGGGCGGCAACGGCAAGTACCTGATCGTCCGCAACCTCAAGGAGACCGGGTTCGTGACGGACTTCATCCTCGGCCGGATGAGCGCGGAGGAACTTTGCGAGAAGCTCGCCCACGGCATGAGCCCCGGCTTCGACCCGGAGGAGGACCTCCAGAGGGTCGGGGTCGCCAACCAGACCACGATGCTGATGAGCGAGACGATGGCCGTCGGAGAGGAGCTGCGCAAGGCGATGGTCGAGCGGTACGGGGCCGAGACCCTGCCGGAGCACTTCGAGCTCTTCGACACCATCTGCTCGGCGACCCAGGACCGGCAGGACGCCCTCTTCGAGCTGCTGGAGAACGAGCTCGACGTCGTGATCATCGTCGGCGGATACAACTCCTCGAACACGAACAACCTGGCGATCATCGCCAAGGAGCGGGTCCCGAGGAGCTATCACATAGCGAGCGGAGACTGCATTACGGGAGACCTCATCCGGCACAAGCCGCCCGGCACGCCGCTGGACGCCCGCGAAGAGATCGAAGAGGGTGGCTGGCTCCCCGATGGTCCCGTGAGCATCGGCCTGACCGCCGGCGCCTCGACCCCCAACTCGCAGATAGGTCTGGCTATCGGGCGCATCCTCGAAGCGCGCGGGCTCCCGCCGGAGATTGCGCTCTCCTAGGTTCTCCTAGACGCCCATCCCGACGAGCTTACGGGCAATGTCGGTAAACTCCTGGCTCTCCATGGAGCTCGCAGGGAGTGACTGGGTGGTGTTGTCATCGAAGGTGATCTGAACCACCTCCTCGCCGGAGGGGCCGGATTTCTTGAGGTAGCCTCCCAGGGCGACGGCGCCCCCGACGAGCGCGCCCAACAAGACCAGCCGTCCGAAGATCTTCTTCATGGCTACCTCCCCTCTCCTAGAGCCTTCTGGACCTCGCCACGCGCGTTCCGCATGTCGTAGAGGACGAGCCCGACCCGCGCCTCCGGGCCGGTGGTGGCGGCGAGCGCCCCGCCGCCTTCGAGCGCCACCAGCAGCAGGAACCCTTCTTCGGTCTTCACTCGCACCTGGGAGACATGAGACTTGCCGTTCTCGCGAGCGGCACGTTCGGCCAGGTTGGAGAGGGCCGCGAGCATAGCTCCCGCACGCTCCCGATCCACCCCCGGAGCGTGCGACGACGAACGAAGACTGCCGTCCGCCGAGAGCACAGCCAGCGATCTCATATCCTCGGAGAGAGCCCGAAGGTCTCCCACCACCCTCTCCAGACCCTCGTTCGTCATGGTATTACCTTCCGTAGCCACGCACGCTCCTCCCGTCCCAGAGATCCCTGCTCGACCGTCGATTATATCCGATGCCCGTCTCCCGCTCCCTCCCGGCGCCGAGCGGCGGCCAGCACCTTAACAACGCGCCTCTCCGATGGTATATTTTCCGTCCGCAAGGGCGATTAGCTCAGCGGGAGAGCGCTGCCTTCACACGGCAGAGGTCGCTGGTTCGAAACCAGCATCGCCCACCACGAAGTACCTGCAAATGGCAGGAAAAGATACGCCCCCGGCTTTCGGTCCGGGGGCTCTTTACTGCAACCGTACTGCAACGCGCTCGCTGCACTGCTGGGAAGGGACATTGGGGCACGAAAGTGGCGCCGGCTGAAAGTTGCGTTTGGAGGATTGATGTTCGCAAGGGCTGATGCGAACCGCCGGGGTC
>DASSMB010000248.1:0-4420 GCA_035689095.1 Rubrobacteraceae bacterium
GGATATGCCGTGGAACAGGCCCCACACCATGAGCAGCAAGAACGCGACCGGCAGGACGACGAGCAGGGTCACGGCCAGTAAGGTCAACACGATCTCCATAGCTTCAACTCCTTTCCTTCTACAAGAACAATGTAAAGCGGAAAGGGTGACCTGGCTTGATCAGATTGGCTCATTCGTATAGCTAAATGTGATGATTGGCTGGCGCATCGCTACAGCTTTCCGGGAGGGAAGCGTGGTCCCTTCTACTTCCTGGTTCGTGCCATCGGCAGGGTGAAGCTGAACGTCGCCCCCTTGCCCGGTCCGGCGCTCTCCGCTCGGATACTGCCGCCCATAGATTCGATGAGCGCGCGGGAGATGGCGAGCCCCACCCCGGAACCGCCGCCCTCGCGCGAGCGGGATTTCTCCACCCGGTAGAACCGCTCGAAGACGTGCGGCAGGTGCTCGGCGGACATGCCCGCTCCGGTGTCCCGCACGCTGAAGAGGACTTCGTCGTCCCGCTTCCCGGCCTCCACCGTGACCTTGCCTTTCGCCGGGGTGTAGCGCAGGGCATTGTTGAGCAGGTTCGTCAATACCTGCACGGAACGGTCCCTGTCCGCCGTCACTGCCGGCAGGTCTTTTGGGATGGACCTCTCCAGTTCGACTCCTTTGTCGGCGAACAGCGGGAGCATACTCTCCGTGGCGGTATCCACGATCTCTCCGGCAAAGATTCGCTCCAGACGCAGCGTGAGTTGCCCGGCCTCGGCGCTGGAGAGTTGCTGGAGGTCGTCCACGAGCCGGCGCATACGTTCGGCCTCGGCGTAGAGGAGGGCCCAGGTCTCTTCCGAGGGCTCGACTACGCCGTCCATGAGACCCTCCATGTAACCCTGGAGCGTCGAGAGCGGCGTGCGAAGCTCGTGGGAGACGTCGGCGATAAACTCCCGGCGGCGCTGCTCGGTCGCCTCCAGCGCGGCGGCCATGGTGTTCAGGCTCTCGGAGAGAGCGCCCAGTTCATCGTTCTCTCCCGCCGGCACGCGCTCGCCGTAGCTGCCGGACGAGATCCTCCGGGTCGCCTCCAGCATGTGCCGCACGGGGTTCGAGATCCTGCGCGCCGTGAACAGGCTCGCGGCGACGGCGGTTACCGCCGCCGCCAACGCCGCGATGAGCAGCGAGTAGAGGAGCGTCTGCATAAAGGCGCGGGAGACGGAGTCCATCATCTCTCCCATCGTCATCAGGTGCTCGGGGCTCATGACGCCGCTCATCAACCTTCCGAAGAGAGCGGGCGCTATAAAGGAGACGGCCGCGAGGAAGGTCAGGGTCCCGACGAGGGCGACGAGCAGGTGGGAGGCGAAGAGCTTGGTGCCGAGGCTTCTGAGTGGAGGACGGGACGGACGGTTCACCGAGCGAACCTGTAGCCTACCCCGCGCACGGTCTGGACGTAGCGGGGGTTCGCGGGATCTTCTTCGATCTTTTTGCGGAGGTTCGCCACGTGTACGTCCACCACGTGATCGCTACCGAAGTAGGTCTCGTCCCAGACGCGCTCCAGTAGCTGTCGGCGGGTGAAGACCAGCCCCGGACGGGACGCCAGAGCCGACAGGAGATCGAACTCAAGAGCCGTCAGGCTCACCTCTTCGCCTCGCAGACGGACTTCGCGGCGCGCAGAATCTATGGTGAGCTCGCCGAACTCCAGCGGCGCGTCCGCCGCTGAATCGCCGCCTCGCGGGCGACGCAGCATCGCCCGGATGCGGGCCACCAACTCACCGGGGCTGAACGGTTTGGTCAGGTAGTCATCCGCGCCAGCCGAGAGCCCGACGATCTTGTCCACCTCCTCCGAACGGGCGGTGAGCATGATGACGTAGGCGTCGGAGAAACGCCGGACCTCGCCCAGGACCCGCGTCCCGTCCAGGCCCGGCAGCATCCAGTCCAGCACGATCAGATCCGGCCGGACCCGGCGAGCGACCTCGACGGCGGACGGCCCGTCGAGAGCCTCGTGGACCTCGAAGCTCTCCCGTTCGAGGTACCCGCGAAGCAGGTTCACGAGGTTCTTCTCGTCGTCCACTATCAGTATCCGAACGCTCATGCTTCCATTCTACAGCCGGCTCTGGCGGAGAAACGAGAGGGCAGGTCGGCCCCCCTCCGTGACGCGGCATCTACGCTTGGTGGCCGCCGTGGTGCTGGTGGACGACGGCGTGACCCTTGCCACGGGCTATCAGCCAACGGTTTACCGGGAAGGCCGCGACGAACGCTATCGCGAGCGCGAGCGCCAGACTCCCCCAGAAAAGGAAGGTGAGCAGCCCGGCATCCATGGCGCCGGGGATAACGACCACCACGAGGTTATCCACTATCTCCATGACCGTGATCGAGAGCGTATCCGACGCGAAGGCTAGCGGCAATACCGCCGCGAGCGCCATGCCTGACCGCAGGAGCGGCAACATCGTCAGCGAATAACCGAAGAAGAACGCGAGCACGATGGCGGCGATTATGGTCGCTAAGTTGCTCCACCCGAACGCGCTACCTCTGACCATGCCCAGAATTTCGCCGATGGAACAGCCGGTGAGACAGTGCAGCGTCGCGCTCAACGCCGTGCGGTTGAGAGAGTCGTCCCTGCCAGCCATGACACTCCTTCCGTAACTTTGGTGCAGAACGGCTTTTATATACCCGTAGGGGGTATATTTTAAATTCGTGTGGCCCCTGGTCGCTCCGGTGTCAGGAGGGGTTGGTGAACCGGATGCGGTTCAGGGCGAGGGCGTTCAGCGTAACCGTGACGGTGGAGGCGCTCATGGCGAGGGCTGCCCATTCCGGCTGGAGGAGGATGCCGAGGCTGGGGTAGAGCGCTCCGGCCGCCACGGGGATAGCGAGGAGGTTATAGATCGCGGCCCAGAACAGGTTCTGTTTGATCTTGCCGCGCACCTTGCGGGCCATGGCGACGGCTATCGCTACCGCCGCCGGATCGTCTTTGAGGAGCACCACCCCGGCCGTCTCGACCGCCACGTCGGTGCCCGCGCCGATGGCGATGCCCACGTCGGCCTGAGCGAGCGCTGGCGCGTCGTTGACCCCGTCTCCTACCATCGCGACCCGTCCGCCCGCCTCTTGCAGCTTGTTGACCTCGGAGGCCTTATCTCCCGGCAGGACCTCGGAGAGTACGGTATCTATGCCGAGCTGGCGCGCGACCGCTTCAGCGGTATGCCGGTTGTCGCCACTGAGCATGACCGTCTTCACCCCGAGACCATGAAGCCCAGACACCGCTCGCCGGGCGCTCTCGCGGATGGTGTCGGCCACGGCGACCAGGCCGGAGGCTTCGCCGTTTACTGCGACGTACATCGGGGTCTTGGCGTCGTTGGCTAACGCCGCGGCGCGGGCTTCGAGTTCGTCCAACGGGATGTCCTCACGGTCCATCAGGGCCTTGTTCCCGATCAACACGCGCTTGCCATCAACGTTCGCCTCTACGCCGTGACCGGGGATAGCCTGGAAGCTCTCGGCGGGATCGAGCTGTATCCCGCGTGCCTCGGACCCCTCGACGATGGCCCGTGCCATCGGGTGTTCGCTGCGGGAGTCGGCGGAAGCGGCGAGGCGCAACAATTCTTCCTCGGCCATGCCTCCGGTGGGGATCACGTCGGTGAGAGCGGGCCTGCCGACGGTGAGCGTGCCGGTCTTATCGAAAACGACGGTGTCCACGCTGGCGGTCGTCTCCAGTTCGGTGGCGTTCTTGAAGAGAACGCCCTCCTTCGCGCTTTTACCGACGCCCACGGTGATGGCGGTTGGCGTGGCGAGCGCCAGGGCGTCCGGGCATGCGATCACGATGGTCGAGACCGCCGCCGTTATCGCGAACAGTAGCCCCTCGGAGCCGACGAAGTACCAGACGAGAAAAGAGATCAAACCCGCGCTCAACGCCACGAATACCAGGTACTTGCCGGCGATGTCCGCCAGACGCTGGGCCGGAGCCTTTGAAGCCTGGGCGTCCTGAACGAGCTGCACGATCCTGGAGAGAGCGGTGTCCGCGCCGATGGCGGTAGCGCGGAAGTCGAAGGCGCCGGTCTGGTTCACGGTGCCGCCCGTTACCCGATCGCCTTCGTTCTTCGCTACAGGGACGGGCTCGCCGGTGATCATGGCCTCGTCCACGTAGCTGGAGCCGGAGATCACGACTCCGTCCACCGGTACCCGGTCGCCGGGACGCACCAGGATTTCGTCTTCGACCTTTACCTGATCCAGGGCTATCTCCATTTCCTGGCCGCCGCGCCTGACGCGAGCGGTGTCGGGAGCCAGCCGCAATAGTGCCTCAACCGCGCGTCCGGTGGCGAAGCGACTGCGCATCTCCAGCCAGTGTCCGACCAGAGAGAAAGTCGTGAGCATCGCGGCGGCATCGTAGAAGACCTCGCCCTCGAAGAAGAAGGTCGCGCCGACCGAGTACCCGTAGCTGACCAGGATGCCCAGCGCGATCAGGGTC
>DASSMB010000249.1:0-5232 GCA_035689095.1 Rubrobacteraceae bacterium
CCTTCGCGTCCGCCGCTATACCGACGGTCGGCTTGATGACCTTGCCAAGCTCCGACGGGTCCACGTCTATGTGGATCACCTTCGCGTTCGGGGCGAACTTGTGGGCGGCGCCGGTGATCCTGTCGTCGAATCGCATTCCGATCGCGAACAGGAGGTCCGAGCGGTCTATGGCCCGGTTGACGCTCGCCTGCCCGTGCATCCCCGGCCAGCCCAGGTACAGCGGGTGATCCTCCGGGAACGCGCTGATTCCGAGCAGCGTTGTGACGACTGGGATGCCGGTGCGCTCCGCCAGGAGGCGCAGTTCCATCTCCGCGCCGGAGAGCGTAACGCCGTGTCCGGCCAGGATGATCGGGCGCTTCGCGTTCCTTAGAAGCATCGCCGCCCGCTCCAGGCCCGGTGATTCGACCGGGGCCGGAGCCTCGCGCAGCCTGCGGTAGCCGTTGTCGTTGCAGGCGGCGAACTGCACGTCCTTCGGCACGTCCACGAGGACCGGACCGGGCCTTCCGCTGCGCGCGATCTCGAACGCCCGCCGGATCGTCGGATAAAGCTCATCGGGGTTCTCGACCAGGAACGAGTGCTTGGTGAAGGGCAGCGTCATGCCCATCACGTTCGTCTCCTGGAACGAGTCCTTGCCCATCGCCGGACGACCGACCTGGCCCGTGATCGCCACGAGCGGCACCGAGTCCATCTGCGCCGTAGCGAGTCCGGTTACCAGGTTCGTCGCCCCCGGCCCGCTGGTCGCCACGACCACGCCGACGCGGCCCGTAGACCTCGCGTATCCGTCGGCGGCGTGCGCGGCGGCCTGCTCGTGGCGGGTCAGGATGTGTTTCAGCGGGTAGTCGGGGAGGGTGTCGTAGAACGGCATGATCGCGCCTCCCGGATACCCGAAGAGGTACTCGACCCCTTCGTCCAGTAGCGCCTCGCACATCGCCTCGCTGCCCGTGCGCGGTTTGTATTCGATCCTGAGAGCGGTATTTTCCACGGTTTACCTCGTTCTAGTTAGTAGAGAAGACTTGTGTACCGACCTTGCCGAAGAGCGGGGAATATCCCCAGGCTTGCGGCTCTAGGCGGACCGGATGACGCTGTCCCGGCCCGCCCGGCTAATTAGTCGCCGTAGGGGCAGGGGTACAGCTACCGTGGATACTCGTGGGTGAATGGGTGGAGTGAGCTGGTGCGCAGCCGCGAGCTTGAGACCGGAGATCTCGATCTGCTCTCCATGTGAAACTGTGCTCAAGGACTTTCCTTACTCACTCGACTACAAGTGCGTGAAGGGTATGACACTTTGCAACGGTTTGTCAAGGCAAGAAGGGCTTCTTGCCGGATCCTCTACTAAAATATCAACCCGCATGTGATCCTCCGTCAAACGCCTGTCCTTCGTTAGACGTTACGTAGATTAAAATTTATTAAAATTTCGTTTCGTGTAAGAAACACATTTTGTCCGGTTTTAAGCCATATATAGTGGTTGTGATTGCCAATCATGCAACATATAGGGTATTGCGCGTGATTAGGATGGTTCCTAAAGTGTAGCGGATTTTTAGGAGGGGGGATTCTCCTAAGCAGATTCCCCTACGGGACAAACGATAGTTAGAAGGAGCCGGGGCCATATGTCTCGAAGGGTAAGGTTTGCTTTTATATTTGGTGTCTTGAGTATCGTGACCCTTGCCGGGGGCATGCCGGCGGGGGCCGCTCCGGATGGAGTGCAGGAGAAGAAGGCCGAGATCCAGGCGGCCCAGGAGCGGCTGCAAGAGATCCAGACAAAAGCCAGCGTCTCCTATGAGACTTACAACAGCGCCCTGCTGGGACTGAACGATCTGGACGAGAAGATAGACGGTTCCAAGAAGGACCTCACGCAGGCCGAAGAACGGGTGGCGGAGGCGCAGAAGAACCTGGAAGACGCCGCCGCCCAGGTCTACAAGAGCGGCAACGTGGGCTTTATAGACGTGCTCGTCGGCTCGGAAGACTTCTCGGAGTTCGCCTCTCGGCTGAAGCTGTGGGTGCGGTTGCTCGGTGAGGAACGAGACCGTTTCGAGGTCGTGCTGGAGGCCAGGAACGACCTGAAGGCGGATCAGGCAAAGCTCGAGGAGCAGCGCGATAGACGGGTCGCCACGCTCAAGTCGGCCGTAAAGGAGAAAGAGCAGGCCGAAGACGCCGCCTCCGAGGCGGAGGACTACCTTCAGTCGTTGAGTGGCGATCTGCGGGCCGAGATCCAGGCGGCGGCCGCGCAGCGGGCGGCGGACGCCCAGGCGGCTGCGGAGGCCGCGGTCGAGAAGGCCGCAGTCGAGAAGACCGGGCCGGCTCCCGCCCCTGAGATGGCGCAGGTGGCGCAGGTCGCTCCGCAAGCGTCACAGTCCGACCTGCGGGCCGAGCGCAAGGCCGCAGAGCAGCGAGCCGCCGAACGCGCCGACAAACGCGCCGCGGCAGACGCCGCCGCGAAGAAGGCCGAGCGTCAGGCGGAGCTTGCCGCAAAGGAGGCCGCGGAGAAGAAGTCGGCGAAGCGGGAAGCCGCTCAGAAACGCGCCGAAGAGCAACGCGCCCAGGCCGAAGCAGCCCGCCAGGCGGCAAAAGAGGCAGCCATCGAACAGGCAGCCGCCGAGCGCGCAGCAGAGAGGGCGGCTCAGCGGGAAACCGCGAAGAAGGCCGCCGAAGAGCAAGCAGCAGCAGAGCAAGCAGCAGCAGAGCAACAAGCCGCCGAGCAAGCAGCGGCGGATCAGGCAGCGGCCGAACAAGCTGCGGCAGAGCAGACAACCCCGGAGGCTACAACCCCGGAGACGACCGCTCCAGAGAGCACGGTTCCGGAGGCCACTACACCGGCGCCAGAACCGGCGCCGAGCACGGGGGGCGGGTCTTGCGGAGATACGTTCGGTGGTGTGCAGCCGTACGTGGCCGAGGTGGGCTGCGCGGTGCGGGCTCAGTTCGGGCTGGAGACTATCTATGGATACAGGGCGGGGGACCCGGGAGATCACGGCACGGGAAGGGCGCTGGACTTCATGGTCTATTCCGACTCGGCGCTTGGGGATCAGGTAGCAGAGTACCTGCTCGCCAACCAGAGCGAGTTTGGGATCAGCTACATCATCTGGCAGCAGCGGATCAACTTCGGTTCCGGCTGGCAGCCGATGGAAGACCGAGGTTCGATCACCGCGAACCACTACGATCACGTCCACGCCTCGTTCTACTAAGAGGCCTGTAGAGAGCCGCGCTTTATCGGGAGAGCCTGTCACAGGCTCTCCCGTTTTCTTCATTCGATTGAAACTAGATCACCGGCACGACGCTTGGGGCTGGAACCTCCTCCGGCGGTTCGACCCGCGCCCCTCTGAGGTCCACGTCGAGCGCCCAGGCTTTAGCTCGCACGCCTCGCGCCTCGAAGGCGGAGCGCATGGCGGCGGCGATCTTTCGGGCCGGAGCTTCCGGCGCGAAGGCCAGCACTGTCGGCCCGGATCCGGAGAGGCACGCGCCGTACGCTCCGTTGGAGATGGCCGCCTCTATTACGTCTTCGAGGCCGGGGATGAGGTGCGAGCGGTAGGGTTGGTGCAGCCGGTCCTGCATGGCGACGCGCAGCAGGTCGTATTCGCCGGTCGCCAGGGCGCCGAGCAGCAGCCCGGAGCGGCCCACGTTAAACACGGCGTCCCGGTGGGGGACCTGCTCCGGTAGCGCGCGCCTCGCCTCCGTCGTCGAGACCTCGAAGTCCGGGACGGCGACGACGGCCTTGAGGTTCTTCGGCTCCAGGCGCACGGCGCTCACGCCGGTCGGCGTGAGGGTGCCGATGACGAGACCTCCGAGCAGAGCCGGGGCGGCGTTGTCCGGGTGGCCGTCGAGGTCGCAGACGAGGTTCAGCAGGTCGGGCGGAGCCAGAGCGCGGCCGAGGAGGTCGTTGGCGGCGACAGCCCCGCCGACGAGGGCCGCCGCGCTACCGCCGAGGCCGCGAGCTGGGGGGATGGAATTTTCCTGGATCAGGTGAAACTGCGCGTCGGACTCGTCCACCATCTCCGCCACGAACCGGGCGGCCCGGTAGGCCGGGTGTTCGGGACCGTGGGGGATCAGGTCCGCCCCCTCGCCGTGTACCTCTACTATCGGCGTGGGCGAGCGGTCGAGGCTGATCCTCATCGAGAGCGAGAGCGCCAGCCCGACCGCGTCGTAGCCCGGTCCCAGGTTCGCCGAGGTCGCCGGGACGCGGACGGAGATCACGGCTTCGCCGAAGCTTCCGACTGGGCGGTAGCCAGCTCCATCCGCCCGGCTATCGCCTCGAACGTCGCCTCCACGGGCTCTGGCAACTCGACCCGCGAGAGGATGACGTCCGGGTCCTTGAGACCGTGCCCTGTAAGCACGCTCACGACCGTCCCCTTCGGCGCCCGGCCCTCGCGGGCGAGCTTGAGCAGACCGGCGATCCCCGCCGCCGAGGCCGGTTCGCAGAAGACGCCTTCCTCCCGAGCCAGTAGAGTCTGGGCGGCGAGGATCTCCTCATCCGTCACGCTCTCTATCGCGCCGCCAGACTCGCGCGCGGCGGTCAGAGCGCCTTCCTTGCTCGCCGGAGCGCCGATGCGGATGGCGCTCGCGACCGTCTCCGGGTTCTCGAAGTCGTGTCCGGCGACGAGTGGCGAGGCTCCCTCGGCCTGGAATCCGAGCATCCGGGGCGACTCGTCTGAGTAGCCCGCCGCCCGCCACTCCGAAAAGCCCTTCCAGTAGGCGGTGATGTTGCCCGCGTTGCCGACGGGGATGGCGAGGGCGTCCGGCGGGCGGCCCAGCACCTCGCAGACCTCGAAGGCGGCCGTCTTCTGGCCCTCGATGCGGTCCGGGTTAACGGAGTTTACGAGGGCGACGTTGCCCATCTCTTCGGCGGCCTGGATCGAGAGCTTCAGGGCCGCGTCGAAGTTGCCGTCTATCTGGATGATCTCCGCGCCGTGCGCCAGCACCTGGACGGCCTTGCCGAGCGCGATCTTACCTGCCGGGACCATTACGAAGCACTTGATGCCGGCCCGAGCGGAGTAGGCGGCGGCAGCCGCCGCCGTATTGCCCGTGGATGCACAGATACAGGCCCGGCTGCCAGCAGCGACCGCCCGAGAGAGGGCGACCGTCATCCCCCGATCCTTGAACGAGCCCGTCGGGTTCATCCCCTCGAACTTCAGGTAGACGCGGGCGCCGACGCGCTCGGAGAGCTTCGTGGCTTCTATGAGGGGCGTCTCGCCCTCGCCGAGCGTCGCGATGGCATCGTCCGGGATCTCCGGCAGCCATTCACGA
>DASSMB010000250.1:0-7826 GCA_035689095.1 Rubrobacteraceae bacterium
GGTGATGCTTTGACGATACTGGAGGGCGCACTCCGATCTACCCTCGCCGAAGGAGCTAAGAGTGCTGCTTGAGCAGGTGTTCTCGGAGCGGGAACTCTACCTCTATGTCCACTAATAACAATCCACCGGTAATTGCGGCGAGCGTAAAGTCTCACGAAAGTGAGGTCTATCACGGCCTCGTTTGTCATCATCCCTCAAGGGCATTAGAATACCGCTATATGTATTTTGCACATAGACAAGCAGTCTCCGAGAGATTTGAGAGGCCCTGGTTCCGGTGACGGTAGAGCGAGAGATGCTGGCGCTCCGAGATGGCACGGTCGTGCCGGTACGGGAGGTCCGGGCGGAGGATGCTCCGGCTCTCAGGCGGCTGGTCGGGCGCTCGAGTGAGCGTTCCGTGTATCTGCGCTACTTCGGGCCGATGAAGGAGTTGTCCAAGGAGCAGGCCCGGCACTTCGCCGAGGTTGACGGCCGGAACCGTTTCGCGCTGGTGGCCCTGGACCCGGAGGACGAGGATGAGATAGTCGCCGTCGTGCGCTACGACCGCGAGGGTGAGAGTGACACCGCCGAGTATGCGGCCCTCGTGGAGGACCGCTGGCAGGGACGGGGTGTTGGGATCGGCCTGACCCGCAGGGTCATAGAAGCTGCCCGACAGAACGGTCTGCGGCGCCTCTGCGCTCTCGTCCTGCACGAAAACACCGGGATGCTCCAGTTGCTTCAGAGCCTGGAACTGCCGGAAAAACAGCGCTTTGAGGACGGCGTCGAGCATATAGACATCTACCTTCGACCGGATCAGGTCGCCTGAGCGTGGCCGCTTTCCTCGCTGCCGCGATAACGCAGCGTGGAAGGTACGATCCCAGAGAGTACGAGGTTCAGGTCAAGACCGGCGAGCTGGACCTCGACTCCATCAACGCTTCTTCTCCAAGGACTTCCTCGACGAGACCGAAGGCATGCTACGGGTCGAGGTCGCCTACAAGGGCAAAGTCGTCAAACGATCCGAGACCAGTGCCCAGGCCGGCGCCGTGACCGTCAACTGGTCGCTCTCACAGCAGTAGACGCAAAAGGCGGCCCCGAAGGGCCGCCCACGTTCCGCAAGCTGACTGCCGGCTTAGATGCGCTCGAAGATGGCCGCAATACCCATGCCGCCACCAATGCAGAGCGTTACCAGACCGTAGCGGCCGCCCGTCCGCTCCAGGTGGTGCAGGATCTTGACCGTAAGCACCGCGCCCGTGGCGCCGATTGGGTGTCCCAGGGCCACCGCGCCGCCCACCGGGTTGAGCTTCTCCTCCGGCACCTCCAGCTCGCGCCCTACTGCTATCGCTATGGACGAGAAAGCCTCGTTGGCCTCCACGGCGTCCAGGTCATCCACCGTGAGCCCGGCTTTCTTCATCGCCAGCCGGGACGCGGGGATCATACCGGTCCCCATCACCGACGGGTCCACTCCTGCCACTGCGGCGGAGATGAGCCTGCCCGCGACTGGAAGCCCCAGTTCCTCGGCCTTGCGGGAGTTGGTCACGAGCATCATCGCCGCGCCATCGTTGATGCCGCTGGCATTGGCGGCCGTAACAGTGCCGCCGTCCCTCTTGAAGACCGGCCTGAGCTTGCTGAGGCCCTCGACACTCGCGCCCTCGCGGATGTGCTCGTCCTTCGTGAACTGCACGGTCTCTTTCTTCTGCTTGATCTCGACGGGTACGATCTGGCCGTCGAAAAGCTCCTCCTCGTGAGCCTTGGCCGCCCGCTGATGGCTGCGCACGGCATACTCGTCGGACTCCTCGCGGGTTATGCCGTAGTTCTCCGCGACGTTCTCGGCCGTCACGCCCATGTGGTAATCGTTGAAGACGTCCCACAGGCCATCGTAGACCATGTGGTCGTACATATCCGCCTTCGGCATACCCATCCGGTAACCGTACCTCGCCTTATCCAGAAGGAACGGCGCCCGGTCCATATTCTCGATGCCGCCGGCCATCACCACGTCGGCGTCGCCAAGGGCTATCTCCTGGGCGGCGGAGATTACGGCCTGAAGACCCGAGCCGCACATCCGGTTCAGCGTCATGCCGGGCGTCTCGACCGGAAGTCCGCTCTTCATGCCGACCTGACGGCCGGGGTTCATACCCTGTCCGGCCGAGAGGATGTTGCCGATTATGCACTGATCGACCTGCTCGGCCTCGATGCCGGAGCGGGAGATGACCTCCTTGCCAACCGTCGCCCCGAGGTCCGTCGCCGGAACATCCTTGAGAGAACCGCCGAACGTGCCTATAGCCGTCCTGAGTGGCGTAGAGATCACGATCTCCGTGCCGTTTCCATTGCCAAAACTCATGCTGCTCCTTTCCCGCTTGATCTTGTAAAAGAATACACCAAAAACGAGAGGGCCGGACCAAATGGCCCGACCCTCTAAAAAGACCTGTTCAGGCCTTAACTCTCTGCTACGTAGTTGTTACTGCTTACTGCTTGGCGCTCTTCTTGGCCTGCTCCAGGTTTCCCTGGTAGTAGGAGAACATGGAGTTCAGGAAATCCATGTAGGCGTTCGCGCCTTCCTGGGCGAGCGCCTGAGAAGCCTCGCGCTGCTTCTGCTGCTGCGCGATCAGATCCTGCGCCAGGTCCCGGTTCTTGTCCGCCTGCGTCCTCAGGTTGTTGATGACGCCGTTGAAGAAGTCCTGCGTGAGCTGCGCGTTTAGTTCCTGAGCCGAAACACCCCGCTCCGCGACCGCCTGGTAAGACTCCTTTATCGCGTTGGCGAACTTCTCCGCCGCCTCGTTTACCTGCTTCTGCTGCTTCTGATCCATGATCTACTCCTCTCTGTCTTTCAACTTCCAACTAGTCTCTATACCCACCTGGAAGCCTCTCTACACTTCTACCTCAAGCCTTTGCTATTGCGCTTATCCGTGTGACCCCTGGAGTAAGCAAAAGGAGCGAGCCGCAAAGCCCGCTCCTTTGTACCTCCAAAACTTGCGGGAGCCTACCGGGTAGCCTTCTTGGCGACCTGGAGACCCTCCTTGTAGTAGCTGAAGGGCGCGTAGACGAAGTCCATGTAAGCGTCCACCGACTCCTCCACTAGGGTCTGGAAAGCGTCGCGCTGCTTCTCGGCGCGCTCGACGAGCTCCTGGGTCATGGCCCGGTTGCTCTCGGCCTGGTAGCGAAGCTCCTTGATCGAGCTGTCCACCAGTCCCTGCGCGAAGCGAACATTCCGCTCCTGCAGCCCAACGGTGTGATCCACAACCGTCAGATAGGAGTCCCGCGTGGTCTCCGCGAGCCGCTCCGCCGCCTTGTTAGCCTTGTCTCTGTTAGCCATTAGTGCCAACTCCTTCCTCGCGGTACTCCCGCGAAATTGCTTTACCGCCGCCTGCTTTACCGTTTCTACTTCTTCTCTTCGCCTTTCTTCTCCGGCCTCAGCGGCTGGCCGGTGTAGAGCCGGAAGAAAGTGTCCATGGTCTGCTGGTATTGCTCCAGCGACTTGGCCCAGAAGTCGAGGTAAGCCTTCCCCGCGTCCGTGATGGAATACATCCGGCGCGCCGGACCACCCTTGGATGTCTCCCAGGTGGACTCGACGATGCCTTCTTTCTCCATCTGCCGCAACGTCCGGTACAGCGTCCCAGGGTTCATGGCCTCGAACCCAAATGTCGACGCCCGCTCCATGAGCTCATACCCGTAGGAACTCCAGTCCTTGAGCGACAACAGGATCACCGGCACCAGCCAGTTCCTCGGCCTCGCTTCGGCTACCCGACCCTCAGGGCCGCGGAGCGCCGACTCCGGCTTCCGTTCGTCTTTACTCATCACTCTCTCTTCCATACTCTATGTGCATTTTACATATATATACTGCAACGTCAAGGATATTGACGAAATTATTATTTTGACATTGTAACTCTTTGCGCCTCAAATCTTAAGGGTCATCTAGATGACCAGAGCACATATTTCGGTACGAGATCGCCCATAGCCGTCTATATATGCCTATTGTATATAGTTTGCTCCGAATTTTACCTATCGCTAGACTTGGGTAGAGGAGAGGACCAAACCAGGGGAAAGGAGAATTTGATGAGTAGTCTAGAAGGAGCTGTCGCTGTCGTAACGGGGGCCGGGAGAGGTCTCGGGCGCGCCATCGCCGAGGAGTTAGGGCGGGGTGGGGCGAAGATCGTAGTCAACTACGCCAACAGCAAGGGGCCTGCGGAGGAAGTGGTTCAGGGTCTCGGCGAAGACAATGCGGTTGCTATACAGGCCGATGTCTCCGACGCGGGACAGGCGGCGAGTTTGATCGAGCAGTCCATCGAGAAGTTCGGCCAGGTAGACGTGCTGGTGAACAACGCCGGCATCACCATAGACAAGACGATGAAGAAGCTCTCGCCCGAGGACTGGGACAAGGTCGTGCAGACGAACCTGAACAGTTGCTACTACACTGTCAAGGCGGCGTTGGCCGGGTTCACCGAGCAGAAGTCCGGCAAGATCATCAACATAAGCTCGTTCGTCGGGCAGGCGGGTAACTTCGGCCAGACCAACTACGCGGCGGCGAAGTCCGGGATCATCGGCTTCACGAAGGCGTCGGCGCTGGAGCTGGCCCGCTACAACGTGTGCGTGAACGCCATCTGCCCCGGCTTTATGGAGACGGACATGTTCAGCGCGGTCTCCGAGGACGTGCGGGAGAAGATAAAGGCCCGCATACCGCTCGGGCGCATTGGTGACCCCATAGAGGTCGCCCGCGCCGTCCGCTACCTGGTCGAGGACGGCGACTACATCACCGGCCAGACACTCAACATCAACGGCGGTATCTACATGTAACCCGCCCCGAACAGCCCAGAGAGCCCCCTTCCCAAATTCTGGAGAGGGGGCTATATCTTCGCCATGAGTGGCGCAAGGCGCGTCAGCCAAAACATCTGCTCACCTCGCCAATACGCTATACTGCGTGCCTGATCTACTTCGTAAGCTAACCTCCCGCTTTCTGCACATATCTACGCTAGACACTTATATTCGATTCGTATACAATTAACGAATATGCAACGTATTCCACATCTTCTGGCGTGGAATGGTAGGTATGTCTAGCAAGGAAGGTGGATTCGTGGGAAGACTCAGTGGGCGTGTAGCGGTCGTAACGGGTGCTGCCCGGGGAATCGGGGCGGCGGAGGCGATTCGGCTGGCTCAGGACGGTGCCAATGTGGCGGTCCTGGATCTTTCCGCGGAGTCCTGTCAGGAGACGGTCGAGGCCATCGAGGCGCACGGGGCGGAGGCTATCGCCGTGGCGTGTGACGTGTCGAGCGAGCAGCAGGTGGAGAAAGCGTTCGAGGAGATCGTGAACAGGTTCGGCCGGGTGGACATCCTGGTGAACAACGCGGGGCTTCTCAGGGACAACCTGTCGTTCAAGATGAGCGAGGACGACTGGGATAAGGTCCTGGACGTGCATCTCAAGGGCAGTTTCCTTTGTTCGCGGGCGGCCCAGAAGTACATGGTCGAGCAGGAGTACGGCAAGATCGTGATGACCTCCTCTATCGTGGCGCTCGGGAACAAGGGGCAGGCCAACTACTCGGCGGCTAAGGCGGGGCTTCAGGCTCTGGCGCGGACACTGGCGCTGGAGCTCGGGCGGTTCAACGTCAACGTCAATGCGGTTGCGCCGGGTTGGATCGAGACGGAGATGACCAAGGAGGCTGCCGAGCGCGTCGGCATGACGATGGAGGACATGAAGGAGCGGTTCGCCAAGAACATCCCGCTCAAGCGCTTCGGGCGGGTGGATGACATCGCCAACGTCGTGGCGTTCCTGGTCTCCGATGACGCTTCGTACATCAGCGGCGAGACGATCTACGTCGCGGGCGGGCCTTCCAGCTCCGTGATCTAGGGCTCTCGAATATCAGGACTTTTGGGCGGGGATGCCTCCCCGCCTTTTTTGTTGCCCGCACGCTCTTGATACTCGTTTTGCTACTTGGGAATCACCCATTCGCCCGTAGACTTTTGCTAAGAGCGAAGGCGTTATCGAGGAGGCAAGGATGGGCAAGAGAAAGCGTTACGAGCCGGGAACTTTCAGTTGGGCAGACCTGTCGACGAGCGACGCCGATAGCGCCAAGACCTTCTACGGCGGGCTGTTCGGCTGGGAGTTCGAGGACAACGAGATCCCCGGCGGCGGTATCTACACGATGTGCCAGGTTGAGGGCGACACGGTAGCAGCCATAGTCCAGCAGAACGAGCAGCCTGGACACTGGAACAACTACGTCACCGTTACGAGCGCTGACGAGACCGCTGCGAAGGCGAAGCAACTGGGCGCCAACGTGTTCGAGGAGCCTTTCGATGTGATGGAAGCCGGTCGTATGGCGGTACTCGCCGACCCGAGCGGCGCCATGCTGTGCGTCTGGGAGCCGCGGGAGCACATCGGCGCGGGCCGGGTCAACGACCCCGGCTGCATGGGCTGGAACGAGCTACAGACGCGCGACCCCGAGACGGCCGCTGCCTTCTACTCGGCGCTCTTCGACTGGACTACGGAGCCTATAGAGCAAGACGGCGCGACGGTCTACATGACAATCAAGAATCAGGCCGATTGGATGAACGGCGGAATCATGCCGGTGACGGAGCAGCAAGGCGATGCGCCGCCCTTCTGGATGACCTACTTCATCGTGACCTCGTGCGACGGGGCCGTGGCGCGCGTGAAGGAGTTGGGCGGAGAGGTGCTGGCCGGGCCGCTGGAGCCGGGGGCGGGCAGGATCGCTGTCGCGAGCGACCCGCAGGGCGCGGTGTTCGCCGTGTTCGAGGGCGAGACGGACGAGTAGATCCGGCTCAGGGCGATGCTTCCCTCTAGAGGGAAGCATCGCCCTCCGTGAGATCCAACAGGACATCGAGTAGGGACAGCACCTTCTCCGGAGCCTCGATCTGCGGGCTGTGGCCGACGTTCCCGAGGGAGACGTACTTACCGGCATGGAATGCGCGGGCCGTGGCCTGGGCCGAGTAAGGAGAGATCAGGTTATCCCGTTGGCCGGACGCTACCAGGACCGGCCCGCCGTAGAGCCGGGCTTTGCCGTTCACCCTCCACTCAGCGAGGATGCGGGCATTGCCGGTGAAGTTCGCGGGATGCATCTTCCTCGCCTCATCAACGAGGTCGTCGAGGTACGAAGGATTGCATGGACTCATCACGTACTGGAGAGACTGGCGCAGCCCGTGCCAGTCGAACCTGTAGCTCTGGAGCACCGGGTAGAGGTACTCCGGAGTGTAGAGGCCGTCCAGGGGAGTGGGGCTGAGGAGAAGCATGGCTGGGAACCGCTCGGGCGAGGTCAGGGCAAGCTCCACGGCGACCGCCGCTCCGAAGGAGTGACCGACGAGCACGGGACGCCGGACGCCCATGCCATCGAGAAAGCGAACCAGGCTCTCCGCATAACGGCTCATGGAAGGGGAGAAGCCGCGGACTCCGGTACTCTCTCCGAAACCCGGAAGGTCAGGGGCCAGGAGGCGGGCGTTTGGAACCGGACCGGCCAGCACCTCGCGCCACCAGGACTTGCCGGCGAAGTTGCCGTGAATGAGGAGGACGGGCTGTTCGCCGCCGCCAGCCTCCAGATATGCCAGCGGACTCATCGGCCGGGGAGCAGCGTGTTGTTGAGGGAAGTAGTTACTCTCCGCCGCCTGGGTGTAATAACAGCTTGCCGGTTGTCTTGCGTCCTTCGAGGTCGGCGTGGGCTTCGGCGGCCTTTTCGAGAGGGTAGGAACCTCCGATAGTGAGCTTGAGGTCGCCGGAGGAGATCCAACCGAGAGTCTCCCGCAGGCTGGGGACGAAGAGGTCCGGGCGGCTCATGATCTGGGGCAGGTAGAACCCGACGACCGCGTGGCAGCGCTTCATTAGCGCGAGGGGGATGATACTACCCCGCTCCCCG
>DASSMB010000251.1:0-13422 GCA_035689095.1 Rubrobacteraceae bacterium
CGATCTTGAGCGAGATGCCCTCCTCCGGCTGCACCCGGACAACGAGCACGTTCGGGTCGAGGCTCTTGGTGTCGTCGTGGGCGAAGGGCGTGTGTGGGGTCGGGCGGAACTGGATCGCGATCTCCGTCGCCTTCTTCGGCATCCTCTTCCCCGCCCGGATGTAGAACGGCACCCCCGCCCACCGCCAGTTGTCCACGTACACCTTGAGCGCCACGAAGGTCTCGGTCACGGAGTCGGAGGCAACGTCCTTCCCCTCGCGATAGCCCTCGACCTCCTCGCCCCAGATCCAGCCGCGCTCGTACTGCCCGCGCACGGCGTAGTGCTCCACATCGTCCTCCGGGATGCGCCGGACCGCTTTCAAGACCTTCACCTTCTCCTCGCGTAGCGAGTCGGCGTCGAAGGCCACGGGCGGCTCCATCGCCGTGAGGCACAGGATCTGCATGACGTGGTTCTGGACGATGTCTCGCAGGGCGCCCGCCTCCTCGTAGAACGCGCCGCGGGTACCGACGCCGATGTCCTCGGCGACCGTGATCTGGACGTGGTCCACGTAGTGCTGGTTCCAGATCGGCTCGAAGATCCCGTTGGCGAAACGCAAGGCCAGGATATTCTGGACCGTCTCCTTACCCAGGTAGTGGTCTATCCGGTAGATCTGAGACTCGTCGAAGTAGCGTCGGATCTCCTCGTTCAACTCCTGTGCGCTCTCCAGATCCCGCCCGAACGGCTTCTCGACCACGAGCCGCGACCAGCCGCCGTCCTCCCCATCGTTCATCCCCGCCTCTCCCATCCGCTGCACGATAGCCGGAACGAGCGACGGCGACGTGGAGAGATAGAAGGCCCGGTTCCCCTGCGTCCCGCGCTCCGAATCGAGCTTCTTCAGAAACTCCTTCAACTCGTCGTAGGCTTCGGCCTTCTTAGAGTCGCCGGCGAGGTAGAAGATGCCCTTGGAGAAAGACTCCCACACGTCATCCGACACCTTGCCGGACCGGTGCTCCTTGAGTGATTTATGTAGCTTCTCCCGGAACTCTTCGTGGCTCATCTCCGTGCGAGAGACGCCGACCACCGCGAACTCCAAAGGCAGTCGGCGCTGGGCGGCCAGATCGTAGAGGGCGGGTACCAGCTTGCGCGCCGTCAGGTCGCCGGACGCCCCGAAGATGACCATGATCCCTGGCTCCGGCACGCGCGGTAGCCGCTGCTCGTCCCGGAGAACATTTTGAAGGACTTGAGTATCGGCCACGTCTGGCCCCTCTCTAACTACTTCTTGCCGTCTTCGGGATACTTCGTGCTCGTCTCCTGAATGGCGTGGCCGCCGAACTCGCCGCGCAGCGCCGCGATGACCTTCATGGCGAAGGAGTCGTCCTGGCGGGACGCGAACCGGGCGAAGAGCGAGCCCGCGATGGTCGCCGCCGGTACGCTCTCGTTTATTGCCTCTATTACCGTCCAGCGTCCCTCGCCGGAGTCCTCTGCGTAACCCCGGATGCTGTCGAGGTTCGCGTCCTTCTCGAAGGCGCTCTCGGCCAACTCGAGGAGCCAGCTACGGACAACGCTGCCCTGGTTCCAAAGGCTGGATATCGCGCGCAGGTCCAGGTCGTACTGGGACTTCTCCAGGATCTCGAACCCCTCGGCGTAGGCCTGCATCATCCCGTACTCGATGCCGTTGTGGACCATCTTGGTGAAGTGTCCGGCTCCGGCATCCCCGAGATAGGCGTAGCCGTTCTCTGGAGCAAGTGTCTTTAGCGCGGGCTCGACATGCTCATAGGCGTCCGAATCTCCGCCGACCATCAGGCAGTAACCTACTTGAAGGCCCCAGACGCCACCGCTGGTACCGGCGTCGAGGAAGCGGATGTCCCGCTCCTTTAGCATCTCGGCCCGGCGAATCGAGTCGCGGAAGTAGGAGTTGCCACCGTCTATGAGGATGTCTCCCGCGTCCATCATGTCGGCGAACTTAAGAAGGGCCTGCTCGGTCACGTCGCCGGCGGGGACCATCGTCCAGATAGCGCGCGGCCCGTCACCGGAGAGCTTTTCGACCAGCTCCTCCATCGAATAGGCGCCCTCGGCCCCGTCGGAGACCGCCTCGTCCACCGGCCCGGAGGAACGATTCCCTGCGACCACCCGGTGCTCCCCGCTCCGGACGAGCCGGCGAACCATGTTGCCGCCCATGCGGCCCAGACCGTAGATCCCTATCTCCATCGTTCCTCCTCTTCCGAAGCGGTCGGCTCTACTTCCAGTTTTGCCTTCAGGTTTTGCCTTAAGGTCTCTAGCTGCGGGCTAGCTGGCGGCCTTTGCTCTTAATCCCCTCCAGCAACTCCTCGAAGGAGTCGAAGAACTTCTCGACACCCTCTCTCTCCAGGGTCTCCACCACGTCATCGTAGTCCACTCCGGCCTCGCGCAGCTCCTTCAGGAATTTCCTGGCCTCGTCCGCGCCGCCCTGCAGGGTCGGTTTGACATCGGCGTGGTCCATCGTGGCTTCGAGCGTGGAGGCGGGCATGGTGTTGACCGTGTCGGGACCGATGAGGTTGTCCACGTAGATCGTGTCCGGGTAGTCCGGGTTCTTGGTCGAGGTCGAGGCCCACAAGGGACGCTGCTTGGTCGCGCCTTTCGACTCAAGGAACTCCCAGTCATCGCCGGAGAAGATCTCCTCAAACGCCGCATACGCGAGCTTCGCGTTCTCTATGGCGAGGCGGCCCTTGAGGTCGTCGCGGCCTACTTCATCCAGTCTCTTATCACCCTCGGTGTCCACGCGGGAGACGAAGAAGCTGGCGACGCTCGCGACACTTGAAGGGTCTCCTCCAGAGGCGACCAGACGTTGCAGACCCCGGATGTAAGCTCCGGCCACGGCGCGGTAGCGCGAGAGTGAGAAGATCAAGGTAACGTTTATGGACTTGCCGGCGGCGATCATCTCCTCTATGGCCGCGAGCCCCGGCACCGTCGCCGGTATCTTCACCAGCAGGTTCGGCCGGTCGACCATCTCGTGCAGCCGCTTCGCCTCGGCCACGGTCTTCGGCGTGTCGTAGGCAATGTCCGGGGAGACTTCCAGCGAGACGTAGCCGTCGAGCTTGCCGGACTGCTCGTAGACAGGCATGAGCAGGTCGCAGGCGTCCTGAATGTCCTGCTTTGCAAGCTCCAGGAAGATCTCCTTCGGGTCTTCTTCTCTCTGGGAAAGCTCCTCTAGCTGCTCGTCGTAGAGGCTAGATTCGGAGATGGCTTTCTGGAAGATGGTCGGGTTCGAGGTTACGCCGACCACCCCGTCCTCGATCATGCCTTCGAGGTTCCCCTCCTTGATATCGTCGCGGGAGAGGGAGTCTATCCAGACACTCTGCCCAATCTCCTGCAACTTCCGTAGACGCTCGTTCACCTTCGCCTCCTAGATGCCCCGTTCGGAGCTACTGCTCGTGCCACCAGTTCCGGTAGTCTACAACTCGTTTCTTACGAGTATCTTAAGTTCTTAGGAATGTCCCTCCTCCGGGGAAGTGGCCTCGACCGCCGGAGTACCGGACTCTTCACTAACCCTCTCGGAGCTGCCGAGCAACTCCAGGGCCGCGTTCGCCACCTTCTCGGGGATGATGCCGAGCTTCTCCAGGACCGTCTCGCCGGGCGCCGAAGCGCCGAAGCGGTTGATCCCGATGCTCGTGCCCTTGAAGCCGACGTAGCGCTCCCATCCGGAGGTGATCCCGGCCTCGACCGAGACTCGGGTCTCGATGTTCGGCGGCAGCACGGAGTCCTTGTAACCCTGGTCCTGGGCGTCGAAGATCTCCCACGACGGCATACTCACCACGCGAGCATCTACGCCCTTCTCCGAGAGCGCTTTCCGCGCTTCGAGCGCCACGGAAACCTCTGAGCCGGTCCCGATGAGGATCACGTCCGGCTCTCCACCGTCGGCGTCGGCCAGCACGTAGGCTCCGCGCAGGGCTCCTTCGGCAGTATTCGGGTCGAGGACCGGGACGTTCTGGCGGGTGAGGAGCAGGGCTACTGGACCTTCGGCCTCTAGCGTGGCACGCCACGCCATCGAGGTCTCGTTCGGGTCGGCAGGACGGATGAGGGTCAGGTTCGGTATGGCGCGAAGGGCCATGTAGTGCTCTATGGGCTGGTGGGTCGGGCCGTCCTCGCCCAGACCCACGGAGTCATGGGTGTATACCCAGGCGACCTGGAGGTCCATCAGGGCGGAGAGCCTGATGGCCGGGCGCATGTAGTCCGAGAAGATCAAGAACGTCGAGCCGTAGGGCCGGACCATCCCGCCGTGTACGGCTATGCCGTTCACCGCGCTGCCCATCCCGTGCTCCCGGATGCCCCAGGCTATGTTGCGTCCGGTGTGCGTCGAAGAGAACATACCGCCGTTACTGAACGTGGTGGAGGTGGACTGCACGAGGTCCGCCGCCCCGCCGACCATCGTCGGGGTGTAATCCTGGAAGGCGTCCATGACGGCGGCCCCGGCCTTCCGGGTGGCGAGCTTCTCGGTCTCCGCGGGGTCCCAGCGGGGCAGCTTCTCCTCGTAACCGGGCATGGGCCTGCCGCTCCAGGCTACCTCCCACTCCTCGGCGAGTTCCGGGAACTCCTCGCTCCAGGCGGAGAAGCGGTCTTCCCATTCGGCTTCCAGGTCCCGGCCCTTTTCGGCCATGTTCATGTGCTCGTAGACCTCGTCGGAGACGGCGAAGTGCTCGTCGGGATCCATACTCATCGCTTCTTTCGCCAGACGGATCTCGTCTTCCCCCAGCGCCGAGCCGTGGGCCGCGGCGGTGTCTATGGCGTTCGGAGCGGGATAGGCGATATGGCTCCGCACGATGACGAGAGACGGGCGCTCTTCTTCGTCGCGGGCGTTGATTAGCGCATCTTCGATGGCGTCAAGGTCCTCGGAGTCGTCTACGTGCTGGACGTGCCAGCCGTAGGCCTCGAAGCGCTTGCCCTTGTCCTCGCCGTCGAAGGAGAGGGCCGTGGTGCCGTCGATGGTGATGCGGTTGTCGTCGTAGACATAGACGAGCTTGCCGAGGGCGTTCTGGCCCGCGATGGAGGCGGCTTCCTGGCAGACGCCCTCCATCAGGTCGCCATCGGAGCAGATAGCGTAGATGTGGTGGTCCACGATCTCGTGTCCGATCCGATTGTAGCGCCCCGCCAAAAACCGCTCGGCCATAGCCATCCCGACGCCGTTGGCGAAGCCCTGGCCCAGAGGTCCGGTCGTCGTCTCAATACCAGGCGTCATGAAGTGCTCGGGGTGGCCGGGGGTGCGGGATTCCCACTGCCGGAAGTTCTTCAGGTCCTCGATAGTGAGGTCGTAGCCGGTGAGGTGCAGGAGCGAGTACTGGAGCATCGAGGCGTGGCCGGCGGAGAGTATGAATCTGTCGCGGTCCTTCCAATCCGGGTTCTCCGGGTTGTGGCGCATGAGCTTGGTGTAGATGGTGTAGGCGACCGGCGCCATGGACATCGGCGTTCCGGGATGGCCGGAGGCGGCCTTCTCGACTGCGTCCATCGCTAGCGCCCGGATGGTATTGATGGAGACGGCCTCGATGTTCCTGGATTTGAGATCCACGCTTCACCTTTCCTCGCTCGAAACAGCCAGTGTGAAGCTACCATTCTATCCACTCATCCAAACCTCGCGCCAACTTTTCCGAGGACGCAAAAGGCCGGGCTCAAAACAGAGCCCGGCCTCAAGACAGGTCAGGATCCCTCAGAAGGGAATGTCGTCGAAATCTTCTTCGTTGATGTCCACGTCGTCGCGCTGACCGCCCTGCCGCTGGCCTGCGCCGCGCCGATTGCCGCCTCCACCGCCGGAGGCGCCGTCACCGTCGCTCCGGCCGCCGAGGAACTGGACGTTGTCGGCGACTATGTCTACCTTGCTCCGCTTCGAGCCGTCCTGGGACTCCCAGGTGCGGTACTGGAGACGCCCCTCGACGAGGATGGGGTCGCCCTTCTTCTTGTAGTTGGCGATAGTCTCGCCGAGCTCGCGCCAGGCCGAGACGTCGAAGAAGTCCACCTCCTCGTTCTTAGAGCGCACTCGGTTGACGGCCATGCCGAACTCGCAGACCGGTATGCCGCTACCCGTGAACCTGAGCTCCGGATCTCGCGTGAGGTTACCCGCGATTATCACCCTGTTGAAACTGACCACTTCGGCGTCCTCCTATTCTCAGTCCTCCTGAAGCTAGTCTACAGAAACATCCCCGCTTCTCAAGAGCCTAAACTTCGCCGGAACCCGGCTTCCGGGCCGTCACGAGCCGCGCGGGCGGGAAGATGTCGAAGCGGAGCTTGGACCGGCTGACTTCCCGCATGCCGGACTCGCGCAGCATCTTCGCGTACTCGCCGGTATCCCAGATGTCCAGAATGGCGATGCGGCCTCCGGGCTTGAGGGTTCTTGCCAGGGCGAGCAGCGCCGCCGCACGTCCTTCTCGCTCGGGGATGTTGTGCAGGACGAGGCTGGAGAGGATCACGTCGAAAGAGTCGTCCTCGAAGGGCAACTTTTGCAGGTCGGCCTCGACGACCTCGATCCGCTCCTCAACTCCCTCGATGCGGGCGTTGGCAAGCGCCGCCTCCGGACCGTTGCCCGACTGCTTCCTCTTCCGCCAGATGTCCACCCCAACAGCCCTACCACCTATCAGGCGCTTGGCCGCCCCGATCAGCATGAGCCCCCGACCGCAACCGGCATCGAGGACGGCCTCATCGCCGCGCCAGGGGATCGAGCCGAGGATGCGGTCGCGCTCCTTGAGCTTGCCGCGACGGCTGCTCAGTATCATCAACGCGGCGGTACCCAGACCGCAGATGCCCCAGATGACGCCGATGCCCACTACGAGAGCAGCAAGGGCCGGGCGGCTCCCGGCGAAAGCGTAGTAGAAGGCGCCAGCGGAGAGCGAGGAGATACCCGCCAGCGCGAAGTTCCGCACGATATCCGGCGCGTCTATCCCGTAATCCGCGCGCTGGTTCATGCGTTCACGGCTTCGTCACGGCCACGTCAACCTTCTGGTCTTTTATGGTGACGATGATGTCTCCGTCCTCGTCGTTGCGGAAGACTTTCGCCCCATACTCCCGCAGGCGGGCAAGCGTCTCGGGCGTGGGGTGGCCGTAGGAATTTTCGCCGACCTGGATAACAGCTATCTTGGGCCGGAAAGCGTTGAGGAATAGCGGCGTCGAGGAGGTATTCGAGCCGTGATGATCCACCTTGAGGACTGTTACGGGGCCTGTGTACGGTCCGTTCGCCATGTACTCTTCCTCTTTTGCCTCAGCGTCGCCAGCGAGCAGGATACGGGCCGTTCCGTAGGTCAGGAGAAGAGAGACAGAGTTGTCGTTCGAGTCTTCGAAGAGACCTCCGCCAGCGTCCGGCGGAGGAGCGATCACCGTGATGTCCACTCCGCCCCAGTCCATTAGCTTCCCAGCGCGCGCTTCCTCCACTCTTGATCCTTCGGCCTGTACGCGGCGCAGGAAGGTATTGTAAGTAATGGTCGACTTGTCGGTGTCACCGGAGAGGTAGACTGTCGCTACGTCGAAGGCGTCGAGGACTTCGGGCAGACCACCGATGTGGTCTGCATCGGGGTGGGTTGCTACCATGCCATCGAGATCCCTCACGCCCCGGCTGCGCAGGAAGTCCACCACCTCCGGTCCCGCCTCCGAGCGTCCGGCGTCTATGAGGTAGTTCTCGCCGCCAGCCTGCACGAGCACCCCGTCACCCTGGCCCACGTCAATAAAACTGACGGAGAGCGAGCCTGAGGGTGGGGGCGAGACGCCGCCGAGGGACCTGCCGGAGGCAAGGTCCCGAACCCCCGCGCACCCGGATGCCAGAAGGAGCAGGCAGGACAAGAGCAGCGGGAGCGTCCCGCGAAGCGCCCGGCGAAGCGTCTCGCCGAGCGGGCGCCGGTTGGTCTTGGCTATTCCCGGTCCTCGGGAGTGAGGCGGTCGATCCACTCGTCGGCCTCCGCGCGGGTGAGGTCGGTTAGCGGCTTGCCGAGCCGGCTCTCCAGCCGCTCGACGCCGTTCTCGCCGCGCATCTCGACCGCGAGGGTCTTCAACAGGTCCACCTGGCTCTTTCGGGCCTTCAGCGTGCCGCTCCTGCTCTTCCCGGCGGGCGGCTTCTCGGCAGGCGCAGCGGGAGCCTCGGCCTGCCCGTTTACGGTAGCCTCTTTGGCGGCGCGCGAGCTCTGCGCCGGGTCCTCTTCGCGGCGTTCGCTCTGGCGTCCGCCATGTATGGGGGTGGGCTGGTTCCTGGTGCGGGTGAAGTTATCGGCGGGCGGAGCGTCGTCGCCGTCGGAGAGCTCTTCGAGGGCGGTCGCGCCGACGTTGACGGCGTCGCGCAGAGCGCGCGCCTTGGCGCGAGTCTCGGCCATCCTTATGAGGTGCGGAGCGATGTTGCGTCCGACGTTGTTAGGAGAAGCGTCTCCTATGCCGGAGAAGACGCGGTCGTCCTCCATGCGAACAGTCGCCTTCACGACGGCTACGTTGCCGTTCGAGTCGTCGGGGACCTGGATCAACTCGGTGTCTATCCCCTTCAAGCCGCGATTGTGCGCCTCGTCTAGCAGACCCGCGAACAGGACGTACTGTTTCCCCTGGCGCGTTATCATGAACTCGTCTCTCATATCAATCCTCCCTGTGCCTGATAATAGCTGGCTGTCAGACAGAATTCCTCACCTTTTTGGAGACAACCCTAAATTCTTTAGCGGCTCCGTCTTTAGCTGCTCCGGGCCCGGGAGCGAGTCCGTGTTCCAACAAATACGCCGAGCAGCGTCCCGACCAGCGCGATAGCGAGCGACCCGATTCCAAGCACCGTGACCTGAGGCTCCTGGGTCACGTACCATACGATGACGATCACGGCCGGCGCGACGAGCCACAAGACGTAGACGGGACGCCCCTCATCCCATACAAATCCCGCAACGAACGCTACTAGGAGATAGGCAAAGAAGGTCATCCCGTAGGCGAGAGCATAGTCTCCCAGCCCGGAGCTATCACCGAACAGCGTCACGAAGACCAGGAAAAAGGCCGGGACGACCCCAACCGCTAACAGAATCAAGCCCCGGACCACCACGTTCGCCTCTCTACGGATTACCTGGAGACATCTCTCCGAGCTCTAATCACCGGTCTCTCGCAGACAACGCTCTCAAAGACCGCGCCGCACTTCCGCCTCGCGGTAGTCTTCGCCTTCCAGCGAGATCCAATCGCACATCCCGATGATCCTGCTGGCTGTCCTCTCCCCGAGCTGGCTCGCGAGGTCCTTCGGGCCGATGTTCGACGTGAAGATGGTCGGAAGCTCTTCCCGGTAACGGTGGTTGACGATGACGAAGATTCGCTCCCGCACCCACTCGTTCGCGCGCTCGGCGCCGAGGTCGTCGAGGAGCAAGAGGTCGGCGTTCTTTACGGCGGCCATCCACTCGTCTATGTCCCGCCCCGGATCGTTGTACGCTCCGCGCATGTTGTCCAGAAGCTCCGGGACGGTCACGAAGAGCGCCGGCACCCGCCGGCGCGAGATCAACTCGTTCATCACCGCGACCGCGAGGTGGGTCTTCCCCGTCCCAACGTCGCCGCAGAAGTACAACCCCCGCCCGGTCTCCCGGTTCTCCTCCCAACTCTTGAGGTACGTCTGGACCTTCTCCAGGGCCCTCGTGGAGCTGGGCGGGTTTGCGAAGGGATCGAAGCTCGCGAAGGTGAAGCCCTTCATGCGCTTTGACAGGCCGCTGCGCTCCTTGAGGGTCGCCACGCGCGAGTCGCGGCGCATGAGCTCCCACTCGCGTTGCTCGTTCTTCTGCTCGCACTCGGGGGTGCAGGGGTGGTAATACCATTCGCCCGGCTTCTCGTACTTCTTCTGGAGGGTCGGCGGGAACTCGACCCACTCGGCCATAAGCTCCCGGCCGCAGTGCGGACAGACCTGGTCGTCCAGCCTCAGCGCCTCCGCTTGCTTACTCCGTCTCGCCGAAGAGCCACTCATAGCCTTCCCGGCGTCGGGCAGCAGATTGTCTATTCGCTCCATCACTCACCCCCTCTCCCTTTCCGCCTTCGCGCAACTTCAACGCTCCGCCCCGGACCGCGCCGCTCTGCTCCACGAGCCTCAGGCGGCGGTCCTGCTCGAAGCGCTCCACGTCCTCGACCGTCTTCACGCCCCGCTCCACCCAGCGCTCCAGGATGCTCCGCACGTAGCCCACGCGCCGAGCGTCGCGCTCGCTGGCGATCTTAAGAGCCTCCCGCACCACCTCCGGCGAGAGCCCGTCCCGTCCGCAGTAGCCGTTCAGGAACTCCAGGATATGCGGCGCCGGCAGGCTTCCCATGTATCTGAAGTAATCATCCGCCGAGACCCCCTCCGGCTCCGCCCGTATAACCTCTATATCGTAAACGGGCTTCTCCTCGGCTGTCTCCCGAACGATCCTGGTGGTTCTCTCTTGTTTTTGATCTTTCGCCGCCGCAGTCGGCGGATGTTCCGCAACCTCCATCCAACCGTCCCGCTCGACGATAAAGCCCGTCTCCGTGAGAGTCTCGAACGCGGCTTCGACGCTCTCCGGAGTGGAGCGCAGGAGTTCGGCGACCTCCTCGACCTCGACGGAGTCCCGGCCGATGTCCGGGAGGATGCGGAGCAGCTCGTAGAGGGCGACGGCCTCCGCGCCTATGTGCGGCATCCAGCGCACGTAGAGCCGGGCGCGCTCGCCCCGCGCCCCACGCCCTCCCGGAGGTGTGAGCCTTACTCTCTCCATCCTGCCGCCAAGTATAACGGTCGAGAGGCGGGCTCTCTACGGTCAATGCTCACCAAGACGGTTCCGTCTAGTCTTTGCCGCGAAGCTCGGTCGAAGGGAGGCCGCGGTCCGAGGCGTCTAAGCCGGGGATGAGTCCCTGGCTCGCGGCGAGGCCGAAGAAGAGGACCACCACGGAAAAGATAATGGTCGCCGTTCCGAGACTGCGGGAGCCCAGGAAATAACCCAGGATGCCCAGACCGGCCCCTATCACACCGGAGGTGACGCTGGCGCCGCCGCCACCCAGCACGATCACGACTCCGTACACCGCGAACAGGACCCCGATGACGCAAGAGATCCTGCCGGCCAGCAGCTTCGCCTGATCCTCGCGCTCCGAGTTTGTGTTATTTCTGTCTCGGTCCTCACTCAAGGACAGCCCTCCGCTTCGTCCGCAGGTCCATGCATCCTAGTATAATCCTCATCCTGTGAGGTTCGAGCGCAAACTCCCCGGCACGAACGAGGTGTTCCAGAGAGACGGAACGCCACGCCGGACCTACCGTCAGGTCCTGGATGAGCTTGCGCGCACGGGGACCTCGCGCTGGCGGGAGAAGTTGAAGCAGGCTCACGGTCTCCTGCTAAACGAGCAGTACGCCTTCGGCATCAAGGAGGGCGATAAGACGCATCCTACCGATTGGATCCCCCGCATCGTCCCGGCCACCGATTGGGAGCGCCTCGAACGCGGTCTAACCCAGCGCCTGCGCGCCATCAACGAGTTCCTGCGGCGCCTCGAAGCCGGCAGGGAGGAAGTAGTCCCGAGAGAGGTCGTGGAGAGCAGCATCCTCTACGACACTAGCTGGCAGGACCGCTTCGGCCCCGTGCCGGTACGCCAGATCGCCTTCGACGTGGTGGCGGTAGAAGGACCGTCCGGCGGCTGGGATTACGTCGTCATCGAAGAGAACGCCAAGATGCCCGTAGGGCTCGCCGCCATGACCCGCCGGCGCCGGATGAGCAGTGAGGTCTTCTTCCCGGAGTCACACCGGGAACTGCCGGTGCGGTCCCTCGACGGCTGGCTTCCGCGTCTCGGCGACGCTCTACGCGCCGCCTCTCCGAAGGGCGCGGACGCAACGCTCGCCGTCGTCTCCAGCGGTCCCGCTGACCAGTTCTATCTCGACCATAATATCTACGCCGCGGAGATGGACGCCATCCTCACAGAGACGAAAGACATCGGCGTGGACGGCGACGGGTATCTCATGCACGGACCGACGGGGCGCCGCATAGACGTGATCTACGAGCGCGTCGACGAGGACCGTCTCTACGCCGAGGTGCCCGGCCTCCTCGAATGCCACGTCTCCGGCAAGACGCACGTCCTCTTCGCCCCGAACTCCGAGATAATCGACGACAAGGGCGTCGGCGCGTTCGTGCCGGAGATGGTGCGGACATACCTCGGGGAAGAGCCGCTGATACAGAACGCTCGGACGTGGTCGCTCGCCGTGGAGGAAGATCGCCGCTACGTCATGGATCACTTCGAGGAACTGGTGGTAAAGAGCCGGGGCGGCTATGGCGGCAAAGAGGTCATGATCGGCCCGGAGGAGCCAAAGGAATCTATAGAGAAGTTCCGCAGACAGGTCGAGGAGAACCCGGTCGAGTACATAGCGCAGGAGATGATCGACTTCTCCACCCACGTCCTCTGCGAGCCGGACGAGGACGACTTCCTGCTGCGCGACTCCTTCGCCGACTACCGGATGCTCGTCCTCTCCCCCGACCCGGAAGATCCGGACGTTGTCGAGATGGTTCCGGGCTCCCTGAGCCGCGTCGCCGCGCCAGGCAAGCACATCGTCAACATCTCCAGCGGAGGCAAGATGAAAGACACCTGGGTGCTCGGGGAGGCAGGACAATGAACTATGGCGAGATCATCTCCAGCGCCGTTCGGCTGACCTGGCGCAACAAGTTCCTGTGGTTCTTCGGCTTCTTCGCGGGAGCCGGCACATCGTTCAACGTCCCCGGCGGAGGTAGCTCTGGAGGAGATGGCCTGGGAGGCGGCCTCCCGGCTCCACTGCGGGGCATCACGTCCTGGGTCCAGGACAACCTGGCCCTCTTCCTGACGGTAGTCATAACGCTGGCGGTGTTGTTCGTTGTGGTCGGGATCGCGCTGTCCATAATCTCGCAGGGCGCGCTCGTTGAGAGCGTGGCCGCGCTGGACCGGGGCGAGGAGCGCCGTTTCGGGTCCACCTGGAGAGCGGGGACCGCGAACTTCTGGCGGGTGCTGGGTCTGAAGGTCCTGTTCGTACTCATCTCGCTCGGGCTCGCGCTCGTGATGACGCTGGTGCTGGTGCTGCCGACAGTGGGCATTTTCTTCGCCACCGACTCAACGGCGGCGCGGGTCATTGCCGTGATCTTCGCGGTACTGGCGGGGATAGCGCTGCTACTCTTGATCTTCCTTCCCCTGGCCGTGATCGCGCAGTGGGCCCTTCGGCGGCTGGTGGTGGACCGGGAGCGCATCGTGGAATCGGTCCGCACCGGCTACGGGCTCTTCCGGCGCAACATCGGCCGGAGCCTGCTCGTATGGCTCATTCAGCTCGGGTTGATGCTCGGGGCCGGCATCGTAATGCTCATAGCGCTCATTATCCTCGGGCTCGTACTGGTCGGTCCGGCGTTCTTGCTCGTCCGGGCGGAGTACACCGCGGCGGCGATAGCGTTGGGCGCCGTCGGAGGCACAATCCTGCTGGCTGTCTTCTTCGTCCTCTCCGCCGTCCTCGGCACCTTCAACTCCAGCTACTGGACGCTCGCCTACCTGCGGCTC
>DASSMB010000252.1:0-6894 GCA_035689095.1 Rubrobacteraceae bacterium
TCGCGCGAGTCAACGAACTTGACGTTTATCCCGATCTTGGGGAGCGTGTAGTGGAAGAGGTTGTACGTCCCGCCGTAGAGGGCCGCGGCCGAGACGATCTCATCCCCCGCCCCCGCGATGTTGAGGATCGCCAGCGTCTCCGCCGCCTGCCCGGAGGAGACCGCCAGGGCGCCGACACCCCCTTCGAGCGCGGCCATCCGCTTCTCGAAGACGTCCGTGGTCGGGTTCATTATGCGCGTATAGATGTTGCCGAACTCGGAGAGCGAGAACAGGTTGGCGGCGTGGTCGGTATCGTGGAAGACGTAGGACGTGGTCTGGTAGATCGGGACGGCGCGGGCCGTCGTCGCCGAGTCAACCTCCTGGCCGCCGTGCAGCGCCAGGGTGTCGAACCCGTACTCGCGCTCCTGCATCTTCTGGTCTGCCGTATCAGTCATCTCGTTCCTCCTGTTTGTTCAGGAAAGGCCCGATGGCCTCTCTTAGCTCTGTCCAGTCTTTCAGAAATGCGTCGTGGCCGCTGAGCGTGTCTATCTCCGCGTAGTCCGCTTTCGCTCCAGCGTTTCGCGCCCGCTCGGCGGATTGTCGCACCTCGGCGGCCGGGAAGAGCCAGTCGCTCGTGACACCGACGAAGAGCACCTCCGCCTCTACCCTACTGTATGCTTCCTCGTCCGACTCGTAGCCGAGGGCCACGTCGTAGATGTCCATCGCGCGCAGCAGGTAGAGGTAGGAGTTGGCGTCGAATCGGCCGACGAGGTCCTTGCCCTGGTAGTGCAGGTAGCTCTCTATCTCGAACCTGCCGCCGTGCTCCTCGAAGAGCGCCGGACGGCTGGCGGGCCTGCGTCCGAACCGCTCCCACTGCCCGCTAGCGCTCTGGTAGGTCATCATCCCGGCCATGCGGGCGATGGCGAGGCCGTCGTCGGGGCTCCTGCCGGTGCCGTAGTAGTCGCCGTGTTGCCAGTCCGGGTCGGCCATTATGGCGCGGCGGCCGATCTCGCTCATCCCAAGCCCCTGCGGCCCGAGAGCCCCGGTGGCGGCGATGGGCACGGCTTTCTCCACGGAATCCGGGAACTCCACGGCCCACTCCAGCGCCTGCTGCCCGCCGATGGACCCGCCTATAACCAGCGCGAGCCGCTTCACGCCGAGGTCGTCCAGCAGCCGCTTCTGGGCGCGGACCATATCCCGGATCGTGATGACGGGGAAGCGCATGCCGTAAGGTCGGCCGGACGCGGGATCCAGCGAAGCCGGCCCCGTGCTGCCGGAGCAGCCGCCGAGCACGTTCGAGCACACCACGAACTGCGTATCCGTATCGATAGCCCGGCCCGGCCCCACCATCGGCTCCCACCATCCGCCACGCCGGTACTCCGGCGAAGGCCCTCCAGCCGCGTGCGAGTCGCCCGTGAGGGCGTGAACGATCAGCACGGCGTTGTCGGCGGACGCATTCAACTCGCCCCAGGTCTCGTAGGCGAGCGTGACGTCCTGCAGCGTGCCGCCGAGTTCCGGCTCGAAGGAGCCTATGCGGTGATGGGATCTGAGCGGGCGGGCCGGGGCCTGACTAGCGCCGGCCCCAGGGTCTAGTGTCATACTCGGTAGTAATGCAGCCTCCTTCTATCTCGTCGGGTCCTACGTCGCGGCGTCCGCCGTGATGTGCGGCGTCTGCCCTACGCGCAACCCGCCCGTACAAGAGGCTGCCCACCTCTCTTCACATCTTCCAGGCCGGATATGACCGCCCTGCTGGACTTGGCACCTCGCGGCCGATGTTGTCTTGCCGCTGGTTGCCGCGGTTTCTCGGGGCCAGTTCCCTCCACCGCTCTCGATGCGAGTTAGCGCTAACGCTGGATGCTAAAACATCGAGGGGCTTATCGTCAAGAGCAATCTCAGTAGGCGCGGGCAAATATAGCGGTCTTGCCCGGTTTGCCGGAGACCAGGTCCTTCCCCTCCTCGCGCTCGAATGGTAGGAGGCGGATCGTGGCCTTCGTGTCTTCCTTGATCTTCTGCTCGGTCTCCTCGGTGCCGTCCCACGGCGCGACGACGAAGCCGCGCTTCTCCGCGATGATCTCCCTGAAATCCTCGTAAGACGCGGCCTCGCGAGTGTTCTCGCGGCGGAAAGAGTCGGCCTGCCGGAACATGTTCCCCTGGATCTCGCCCATAAGGTCTAGCAGGCGGTCCGGCAACTCCTTCCGCCCCACGAACTCCTTCTCTCCCGTGTCCCGGCGCACGAGCACGGCCTGACCCTTCTCGATATCCTTCGGGCCAAGCTCGACGCGCACCGGCACGCCGCGCAGCTCGTGCTCGTTGAACTTCCAGCCGGGCGAGTGCTCCTCGTCCAGGTCCACCTCCATCCGCAAACCGGAGTCCTTCAGTTCGGAGAAAAGGGCTTCGGCCTCGCGGCGGACCTCGCCCTTATTGTTGCCGCGCCAGATCGGGACGACGACGGCCTGGGTCGGCGCGAGCTTTGGCGGTATCTTCAATCCCCGGTCGTCGCCGTGGACCAGGATGAGCCCGCCGATGGTCCGGGTCGAGAAGCCCCACGAAGTCTGGTACGGATGCACCCTCTCCTGGTTCTCGTCCAGGAAGGTGATATCGAACGCGCGGGCGAAGTTCTGGCCGAGGTCATGGCTGGTGGCGGCCTGAAGCGCGCGTCCGTCGCCCATGAGGGCTTCGCAGGTGAACGTTTCGACGGCTCCGGCGAAGCGCTCGGAAGGACTCTTGATGCCCTTGAGGACGGGGATAGACATGGCCTCGTGGAAGCAGTCCTGGTAGACGCCCAGCATCTGGAGGGTCTCGGCGCGGGCCTCCTCGGCGGTAGCATGGACGGTGTGGCCCTCCTGCCAGAGGAACTCCGAGGTACGGAGGAACGGGCGGGTGACCTTCTCCCAGCGCAGGACGTTGCACCACTGGTTGATAAGTACGGGTAGGTCTCTGTAGCTCTGGATCCAGTTCCGGTAAAAATCGCAGATGATGCTCTCCGAAGTTGGACGGATCGCGAGCCGCTCCTCCAGCTCCTCACGCCCCCCGATGGTCACCCACGCCAGTTCCGGGTCGAAGCCCTCGACGTGTTCGGCCTCTTTCTTCAGGTAGCTCTCGGGGATGAGGAGCGGGAAGTAGGCGTTCTTGTGGCCGGTCGCCTTGAAGCGGGCGTCGAGGTCGGCCTGCACGCGCTCCCAGATCTCGAACCCGTAAGGTCTTATCGCGAACGTGCCGCGCACGGGACCATAGTCGGCTAGCTTCGCCATCCTGACGAGCTGGAGGTACCACTTGCTCGGGTCTTCGCTCTTCTTCGTCAGCTTCTCTACGGCTTCGGTCATCAGGGGCTCCTCTCCGGGTGCAAGGTTACTTGATCGAGGAGTATAGCGCCCATCCTCGCGCCAATGTCGCTACACCGCGGTCGCGCCTAGAGCGCCGCGATGACGAAATAGATCAGGGCCGCCATCAGGGCGGTCGCGGGGAGGGTGACGATCCAGGCCAGGAATATGTTCGAGGCTACCTTGAAGTTCAGCCCCTTGCGCGTGTGCTCGCCGATAGTGGCCCCGGCGACGGCCGAGGAGAGTACGTGCGTGGTGGAGACCGGGGCGCCGAAGCGGCTGCCGATCAGGATGATTAGGGCCGCGGAGAGCTGGGCGCCGAAGCCCTGTACGGGCGTGATGCCGACCTGACTGATCTTCTCTCCCACGGTGCGGATGATGCGCCAGCCCCCGATCATGGTCCCGAGCCCTATCGCCGCAGCCGCCGTCACCACGACCCAGAACGGCACTCCCGCCTCCGGCGAACGTCCGAACTCCGCGATCAGCACCAGCGTTATGACCCCCATCGTCTTCTGACCGTCGTTGGAGCCGTGTGAGAAAGAGACCGCCGCGCCGGAGAGGATCGTCATCCACTTCAAGAGCTGTGGATGATCCGCGGCGGGTTTCTTCGCGGAAGTCCTGCGCCCGGCGAGCGGCAGGGTCATGCGGGTAACGATCCAGCCGAGGACAATACCGAGCACGGGCGAGACGAGTAGCGAGAGTATTATCTTGGTCAGGGAGCCCCACTGCACCCCGGAGATCCAACCGGCCGCCAGCCCCGCTCCTACCAGGCTGCCGACGAGCGTGTGGGAGCTGGAGACCGGGAGCCCGTAGTACCAGGTCCCCAGGTTCCAGATGAGGCCGCCGATCAAGGCAGCGAGGATCAGCTTCATCGTCACCACGTCCGCCGGGATGACCTCGGTTATGATCATCGCCACGGCCGTACCTACAATAACGGCTCCCAGGAAGTTCAGAACGCCGCTCATGATGATGGCGTTGCGGCTCGTCATGGACTTCGTGTAGATGATGGTCGCCACGGCGTTGGCAGTGTCGTGGAACCCGTTAGCGAAATCGAAAGCGTACGCCAGAGCTATGGCGACAAGGGCTAGAGACACGCCAGACTCCACCGTTCGCCCTCCTTCCCCGAAACCCCGCTGAGATACTTCATCACCGCGAGTATATTCTCACAAGTGTCAAGTCCGTGTCCGCGCGAGGGCTGCTTCTTCGCCCAAGCGGCGACAACGCCTATCGGGCCGCGGCCTCTCGCTCCTTGCATACGCAAGAAGTCCGCGGTTCGGGCAAACGCGCCGGGCCGTCCTTGCGGTGCCGGATCTTCTGGAGGCGCTGGTCACTGCTCCCGCTCGAACTCCCGTATCGCCTCGGACGAGGCTTTGGCGAACCAGGAGCGTCGGCTGACGGAGGTTCCGTCGAGACGGCGGAGCTTCACCGCCATCTCTGCGGCTTTGGCTGCGACGGTTATGCCGTTAAGGACGGTAGCGCCGCCGACGGTGAAGTTGCTCTCTCCAGAGAAGAGGAGCATCGGCAGGCCGCCGGCGGGGATGATGACTTCGACGCCCATCTCCAGGAGCGGTTCGGCCTGCCGGCGGAACTGTTCGAGCACGCCCTTATAGGCATCCACGTCCTCAAAGGCCCGCATATAGTCGTCCACGCCGGTGTTGACGGCGCGAACGCCGACGATCCTCTGGCCGAGGCCATAGCGGGTGATCTGGTCCTCGTGCCAGGGGATAAAGATCGGGTTGATGGTGATGAGCCCGATCTTGCGTCCCAGGGTCAGGGCGTGGAGCATGGCGGCCTCACCGAGTCCAACCACCGGGATGTCGACCGCTCCCTTGCACTCGTTGAGACCCGGTTCTTGAAAATGACCGACGATGAAAGCATCGAAGCCCTGCCTCTCCGCTTCAAGAGCATTGCGGATGACCTGCCCGGCGATCCGGAACTCCGTTATAGGGTGGAAATATCTGTCCGGCGGCGAGATACCTGCCACGTCGTAGGAGAACCCGGCCTCCGCGACCGAGTCGAGATGATCCCTCAAGCGGTCAATGTACGGGCGTTGCTCGTCGGGGTCCACGAAGCTCTGGTACCAGACCCGCGCCTGCCCGGACGCTTCCACCTCAAGCCCTCTGAGTCCTGGAAAGAGACAGCACCTCTCTGCCGACGTAAGGTACGAGCGATTCCGGCAAGCGCACCGAGCCATCTTCCCGCTGGTAGATCTCCAGCAGCGCGATCAGGGCGCGGCTGATGGCGAGCGCCGTACCGTTTAGGGTATGAAGGAGCTGCGGACGGCCCCCCTCCTTGCGGTGCCGGATCTTCAATCGCCGCGACTGATAGTCGGTGGTGTTGGAGGTGCTGGTAACCTCGCCAAACTCGCCGGCTTCGCCGCGTCCGGGCATCCAGGCTTCCAGGTCGTACTTGCGATACGCCGCGCCGCCGAGGTCGCCGGTGCAGATATCTACGACACGGTACGGCAGGCCGAGCCCCTGGAAGATCCTTTCCTCGATCTCGACCATCTCGTTGTGGACGCTCTCGGACTGCTCGGGCGTGGTGAAGGCGAACATCTCGACCTTCGTGAACTGGTGGACCCGATAGAGGCCGCGGCTCGCGCGTCCGTGAGAACCAGCCTCCGTGCGGAAGCAGTGGGAGAGTCCGGCGTAGCGGATAGGGAGTTTGCTTTCATCCACGATCTCATCGGCGTGCTGCCCGGCGAGCGTGATCTCGGCGGTCGCGATCAGGGAGAGGTCCGAGTCCTCTACGGAGTAGATCTGGGTCTCCGGCCCCCTCGGAATGAACCCCGTCCCAACGAGCGCCTCGTCCCGCGCCAGGTCCGGTGTAATAGTCGGCTCGTAGCCGCGCTCCATCAGGATGTCCATCGCATAGCGGATGAGCCCGAGCTCTAGCAGCACCGCGTCGCCGCGCAGGAAGTAGAACTTGCTCCCCGTCGTCTTAGCGCCCGCGTCGAAGTCTATGATGCCGAGGGCCTCGCCGATCTGGACGTGGTCCCTCGGCTCGAAGCTGAAGTCCGGGATGTCGCCCCAGCGCCGGATCTCGACGTTCTCGGTGTCGTCCTTTCCGATGGGCGAATCGGGGTGGGTCATGTTGGGGATCTTGAGTTGTTCCTCGCGCAGCCGCTCCTCGACCCCGTGCAGCTCGGACTCCTTGGCGGGAATCTCCTCCTTCATCCCCCGCGACTCCTCGATGAGCCTCCCCCGCTTCTCCTGGTCCCGCTCCTGCCCAATGCTCTTCGCCATCGCGTTCTGGCGCTGCTTCAGCTCGTTCAACTCCCCGATGAGCGCCGAGCGCCGGTCGGCCAGCTCCACGACCAGCCCCACGTCGGCCTCGACGCCGCGGTTCTTGCAGTTCTCCTGGACGGCTTGCGCGTTCTCGCGGATGTATTTGAGATCTAGCATGGTGGCTCCCTCCGGTCGCCGGATATCAGCTTTCAGCGGTCCGTTTTCGGCTGTTTCGTAGTACCTGACTGCTGGCGGCTAATATTATCCCGCAATTTCCCGCAGCGCCCGCTCCTCTTCTCGTATCCGAACGAACAGGAACGCGGCGTCGAGCGCGGTGAAGACCACAGCCGTAACCCAGGCTCCAAAGA
>DASSMB010000253.1:0-6800 GCA_035689095.1 Rubrobacteraceae bacterium
CGAAGACCGGATGGTAGTGGTTGGCCACGTCGCCCGCCGCGTAGATGCCTTCGATGTTCGTCCGGCAATACTCGTCTACCAGGACGCCGTTGTCGATCTCTACTCCGGTCCCGGCAAGAAGCTCCGTAACCGGCTCGACACCGAGACCCACTACCACGAAGTCGCACTCGATACGGCGGCCACGGTGGGTTATAAGCTTTTCGACGCGCCTCGTTCCCTCAAAAGCGGCCACCGTGTCCTCGAAGATCAGTTCGGTGCCATGGTCACGGTGAATCTCCGCCATTACCCGGCCTACCTCCTCGCCCAAGACCCGGCGCAGCGGCACCTTGTTGCGATCCACGACAGCCACCTCCACGCCAGATTGCCGCAGAGAGGCCGCCACCTCCGAACCGATAAAGCCCATGCCCACGACCACCGCCTTGCGGCCCGGAGCGATCTCTTCACGGATGCGGTCGCAGTCGGCCACCGTGCGTAGCTCGTAGATCCCTCCCAGGTCCGAGCCCGGAAATCGAACACGTCGGTTCCTTGCCCCTGTTGCTATGAGAAGCCCATCATAGGATACGTGTTCTCCGCCGTCGAGTTCGACCGCCTTTGCGGCGGCGTCCACGTGGATGGCCCGAACCCCGAACCGGGTCTCGATGCCGTTCTTGCGGTAGAAATCGGCTGTCTGCACCAAAGCGCCCTCGAATGGGGTCTCGCCACGCAGGTACTCCTTGGAGAGCGGTGGGCGCTCGTAGGGAGGTTGCGGCTCGGCGCCGATCAGGATCACCCTCCCATCGAAGCCTTCCTGGCGGAGGGTGGCCGCCGCGCTTCCTCCCGCGAGGCTGGCGCCGACGATCACAAGGGTCTCGGACATCAGCCCCTGACCTCCAGGCTGCCACCTTCGATGCGTGTCTCGTAGGTTTCGACCGGCCGCCGGGCCGGACCCTGGAGCACCTCTCCGCTTCTCACGTCGAACTCCGAACCGTGGCAGGGGCAGATCACGGTCGCCTCCTCCAGGTCTCCCCCTGCCAAAGAGCATCGCAGGTGCGTACACGTATCGTCGAAGGCGTAGAACGTGCCAGCCACGTTCGCAACGGCGATCCTGGTGCCCCGCACTTCGAACGCCAGCATCTCGCCTTCGCGCAGCTCGTTCGCTCCGGCTACGACCGCGAATTCAGCCATCGTTTTCAACTCCTTTCAGTAAGGCAGCCTTCATTACATCCTCCGCGTGCTGGTCGAGTCTCCCCCGAGAAAGCCTCCCAGCGAGGCCAGCCCGGCCTCCACGAAGGAGACGATGATGGCGAGCGCTCCCGGATCGCCCGGCGCAGCTATACGCAGCAGCCAACCTGAGGCGAACGGCGCGGCCATGACCACGTTGCTGGCTCCGCGCCACAACCCGACCGCTTTGGCGCGCGTGCCGGGTGTATCGCCAGCCAGTCGATCAGGCCGAACACTGCAGCGGCAAGCCCACCAATCACACCAGCGGCGATCATCCAGAAGGAGATCACCGACCATTTCCCGCTACCCGTAAGGAGATGAACGATACGAAGACTACCGATGTCGTAAGCAACCCCAGCGAAAACGGGATCAGTATCGGGTGCCCCATCACCCGGACCCTGCTCTCCATCACTCTCTTCTCCTTCTCCAACCCATCCGCGGCCCGAGCCTGGCCTCTTCTGGCACGATACACCTGTACCAATAATAAATCAAGTAAATCCTTGAAATATTTGAGTAACTCTATATCTTCTGCTACAGTGTGGATGTCACAGAGAAGGGATAGCGTTTGGCGGCTTATTGGGACCGCAGGTTTTTCGAGAGCACGCGTGGTCGGCTCGTCACGCTTCTCAGGCGTGCGAGCCGGACGGTCGATGAGCTTGCGGCGGATCTGGGGATGACGGGCAACGGGGTTCGGGCGCACCTGGCGACGCTGGAGCGTGACGGGCTTGTACGGCAGGGTGGTTCCGTGCGTCGTTCCGGAGGAGGAGGCGGCAAGCCTGCGCACATTTATGAGCTGACGCCGGAAGCGCGGGATCTGTTTCCGAAAGGCTACGAGGCAGTGCTTGGCGGGTTGTTGGATGTCCTGACTGAAGGTGTTGGGGACGAGGGATCCAAGGCGCTGCTAAGAGAGGCGGGGATACGCATGGCGGGTGAACTCGGCTTGCCTTTGGGCAGTGTCCAGGAGCGTCTGCAGGCGGCCGTGGGTGTGCTCAACAGGTTCGGCGGCCTCGCCGAGCTCGAAGAGCACGACGGCGCCTTCGTGATCCGCGGTTACGGGTGTCCGCTGACGGCAGTGGTGGTAGAGCATCCTCAGGTTTGCGACCTGGTCGAGGCCCTTATCGCGGAGTTGACTGGCATGCGGGTCTGCGAATGCTGCGAGCGCGGGGAGATCCCCCGATGCCGCTTCGAGGTGAGGTCGGCTGACGCTGATGCTCAAAGGTAGCCACGCCAGCCGTCGGGAGAGCGCGACGAGCGCGACGGTCACGGACGGGCGAACCTCTGCTTGAATGCTTGCTCGGCGGCGCGGTGGCCTTCTCCGGTGAGCGTGACCGACCTAGTCATTATGTTGGGGTCGGAGATCAGGCCGCGGTGGTGCAACCGGTACACGAAGTCCCGGCCGAAGGTCTTCCATGCTCGGGCCTGTTCGCGGTCGTCGAAGTCATTCGACCAGAGCAGAGCCAGGGTCGCCTCGTCGATCTCGTCCGGGCGGGATACCCCCCCTTCCGCGCCTGCGGTGTCGCCCGCGGTTACGTCTTTTGTCGCGCCAACGAGCGATCAAGCGCGAACAGGTTTTGCAGCCTTTCGAGCACCTCGTGCAGCTTCTGCTCCTTTAGTGCGCCGTAGCGAGCGGCTACGAGCCCCTTGTGCATGGTGAAGAGCTTGCCGACTTTGACCATGCTCCTCCTGGGCAGCTTCTCCTCCATCAGGTCGTGCGCTTCGAGGAGAACCTCCCAGTCGGAGAGGATTCGCGGTACCCTGGAGGTGATCGCGCAGAGGATCAGATCCTCCCCGTCGAATCCGTCCCAACTATCATTAGGAGGAGATCGTCCTTACGCATGATCCGCCCGCGAACACGCAACAGCTCCAGGGGAGCTATCGCTTTAGGGAACGCTTAGGAGATCCGGCCGAAACCCCTTGCGGTAGGGTAATGCTTGAGAGGCGCGTGGGTTGGGAGTGGGTTAGGATTTCCTCAACAAGGCCGCCGAGGAGGTCCCAGATGCTTGATACGGACCAGACGATAACCCGCGCCCGCCGCAACACCATCGGCGACGCCGTGAAACGCTCCGCCGCCCGCAATCCCAGCAAGGACGCGCTCGTCTTCGGCGAGCGCCGCTGGAGCTACGCTAAACTGGACGCCGGGGCCAACCGCGTTGCAAACGCTCTGCTGGAGTTAGGGCTTAAAAAGGGCGACCGGGTGGCCGCGTATGGTACTAACTCCGACGCGTACGTCCTGCTCTGGCTGGGGTGTGTGAAGGCGGGACTGATCCACGTCCCCATCAACTTCGCGCTTACCGGCGACGAGCTACTCTACATACTCGACCAGTCCGGCTCCCAGGCGCTCTTCTACGACCCGGCGCTAAGAGAGAACGTCGAGAAGGTGCGGGCGGAGGTCGGTGTGACGATCCGCGGCACCCTGCGCGACGGGGCGGACGTGGACATCCTGGGCTTCGCGCAAGGTCCAGAGGAGGACTCCGAACCCGACATCGAGCTCGACGACCATGACCCGGCGCAGATACTCTACACTTCCGGGACGACCGCGGCTCCCAAAGGCGCGGTGCTCACGCACGGGGCGCTTATGGCCGAGTACGTGAGCTGCATCGAGGCCCTGGAATACCGTAACGATGACCGCGCTCTGCACTCCCTGCCCCTCTACCACTCGGCTCAGATGCACGTCTTCCTCATGCCGTATTTGCTAATCGGGGCGACCAACTTCGTGGTGGAGAAGCCGGACCCCGAGCGGTGTACCTCGATCATCGAGGGCGAGCGCATCGGCTCCATGTTCCTGCCGCCGACGGTCTGGATCTCCTTCCTCAGACACCCGGCCTTCGACTCCAGGGACCTCTCAAGCCTGGAGAAGGTGCAGTACGGAGCCTCGATCATGCCCGTGCCCGTGCTGCGGGAGCTGCGAGAGAGACTGCCAAACCCCCGCTTCTACAACTGCTACGGCCAGTCCGAGATAGCGCCCCTGGCGACCGTCCTGCGTCCCGAAGAGCACGAAGAAGAGAGGCTGGCCTCAGCCGGGCGTCCCGTGCTCCTGGTCGAGACTCGCGTCGTGGACCCCGAAATGAACGACGTAGCGAGCGGCGAGCCCGGCGAGATCGTCCACCGCTCCCCGCACCTCATGGTCGGCTACTGGGGCAAACCCGAGGATACGCGGGAGGCCTTCGAGGGCGGCTGGTTCCACTCCGGCGACCTCGGCTACTTCGACGAGGAGGGCTACCTCTACATCGTGGACCGGGTCAAGGACGTCATAAACACCGGCGGCGTGCAGGTCTCCGGCCGCGAGGTCGAGGAAGCCCTCTACGACCACGAGGCGGTCTCGGAGGTCGCCGTCATCGGGCTGCCGGACGAGTTGTGGATCGAGGCCGTAAGCGCCGTCGTCGCCCTCAAGAGCGGCGCGGAGGCGACCGAAGAGCTTGCCAGGGGGCTAAAGGAGCGCGCCCGCGAGCACCTCGCCCCGTTCAAGGTACCCAAGCACGTCTTCTTCGTGGACGACCTGCCGCGCAACGGCGCCGGCAAGATACTAAAGCGCGAACTTAGGGAACGGTTCGCCGAACGCGTCTCCCCGCCGGCTGGCCGGAACTGACTGCAGGAGCCCGCCCTGCCAAACTTTTTCCTTACGAGTTCCCGGCATCACTGGCCGGAAGGGCTCGTCCAGGGGAGAAAGGCTCCGACCCACCCCCGCGAATCCCTAAAGAGGCCGACGCCGTTGAGCGTCCCGGTGAGGATCACGTCTCCGGGCTCCAGCGCGACGGACTGGGAGACGAAAGCCACGAGCTGCGCCACGGTGAAGACCATCTCCTTGGTGTTTGAGTCCTAAAGCGTCTCGCCGTTCACCCGGCACACTACCTGCAGGTCTTGCAGGTTCGTCACCTCCTCCCGGCTCACCACGACCGGCCCCAGGGGGAGGAAGGTGTCTATGGCCTTGCCTCGGGTCCACTGCCTGCCCTCGCAGAACTGCAGGTCGCGCGCGGTGACGTCGTTGGCAGCGGTGTAGCCGAAGACCGCGTCCAGGGCGTCTTCCTCTCTCAGGCAACGTCCCCCTCGCCGATTATCACGGCGAGCTCGGCCTCGTAGTCCACCTGCTTCGTGAGGTTTTTGGGCCAGCGGATCTCCTCTTCCGGCCCTATTACGTCCGTGGGGAATTTGGGGAACAGAACCGGAACTCCGGGCGAGGCCCGTAGCGTTGGGGGCGCTGGCGTGTAGATGGGCGTCAGAGAAGCATAAGAGATCCCCGGTTTCTATGGCCACCCGCAGTTCCGAGGCGACACTCACGGGCTCCGCTGGCTCCGGCACCAAAGGAGTAGGTTTGCCGGCTCGGAGCTCTTCAAGGTCCCAGCGTCCCAGCCTGCGCTGGTGTTCTTCAGGGGCTTCTCCCAGTCCGGGTAGAAGGCGATGGTGCGCCCGGCGGTTATGGGGTAGACCGGCGCCCACCAGTTGGTTTGCGAGTAGACGTCAGGCGTCTCTGCTACCGTCCTCTTGATGGAGCTTCCCGTGGACGGGGAGCGATAGTTAATGGTCCCGGAACCAGAAGCTCCCGCCTGGTCTGGTCGGCGTCTTTCGCCGCTCCTAGACCCACGAAGATGTCCAGTGCCGCACAGAGCAGCTCCCGCGCCTGCCCGTGCTCTCCCCGGCGAGCGTGGAGCACCCCATACTCGTGGATGATGCGGGCCTCGGCGTAGGGCATCGGCATGGAGCGTGCCAGGGAGAGCGCGTCCTCCAGCACCACGGCCGCTTCCTTCCCACGTCCCTGATGTGTCAGCGCCGTTCCCTTGAGGCGTAGCGCCTCTACCATATCCACCCGGTTATGCATCGTCGCGGCCTCCGCGATGGCCCGGTCCGCGATCTCTCCGGCTCTCGCCACGTCGCCCGATTCGAGGTGGGCTTGCGCCAGCGCCGTCAGCAGGACGGTGGCGCAGAGCCAGTCGAGGTCGGGGAAGTCGGCCAGAGATCCCAGGCGGGCGAGCGCGGCCTGTGGGCGGCCCTCCAGGAGATCAAGCATCGCCCGCAGCGACAGGACGTAACGCAGCGGGGTGGGCCACCGGACCTGCTCCGCGAGCCCGATGGCCTCCTCCAGGCGCTTCTTTGCCTCCTCCCAGAGCCCTTCGGCCATGCACAGCATGCCCAGGTACCCCGGCGCCCAGGCGCAGAGGAGCAGGGGACCTACCGAACGCGCCGCCTCCGTCCCCCGCTCCAGGTATTTGCGGGCCTCCCGCCACTCGCCTTTGTAGAACAGGATCAGGCCGATCCTGGCCAGACGGAGCGAGACTTCGTGCCGGTTGTCGAGTTGCTCTGCTAGGTCGAGCCCCCGCCTGGCCCATTCAAGGCTGCGCTCGAACTCCCCACTGGCCGTATCCAAGAGGTCGAGCGTGAGGGTGCCGAAGAGGAGGTTGAGAGTGGCGCCGGCCCGCTTCGCCAGCGGCATCGCCGCTTCGAGCTCCTTGCGGGCATCCTCGGGACGGCGCAGGAAGAGGAGGGCGTTGGCGCACGCCATCCTGGCCCGGACCACCGTGTAATCGTCCCCGGCCTCGCTCGCGAGGCTCAACGTCCGCCGGGCCGCCTCCAGCGACTCGCGGTAGCGGCGGGCGGCGAAGAGGAGG
>DASSMB010000254.1:0-16720 GCA_035689095.1 Rubrobacteraceae bacterium
TCCTCCATGTTCTCGCCCCGCGCATGGTGCGTGGCGAACTTCTCGTCTTCCGCCCACTCGGGATGGCCGAGCGCCTTCGCCAGCCGCCCGAAGACGGTGTCGGCGTTGCCGGCTATCAGGGCGTAGTCGCCGTCCTTCGTCGGATAGATGTTGGAAGGCGCGACGAACGGCAGCACGGTCCCGGTGCGGCCGCGGACGTGGCCGGTGAGCGCGTACTCGGGGATGGTGCTCTCCATGAGCGCGAGCACCGCCTCGTAGATGCCGACGTCCACGACCTGCCCCTTGCCGCCGTGAGCCTCCCGGTGGTAGAGGGCAGTGAGCGCCCCCAGAGCCCCGAAGGTCGCCGCGAGCGAGTCTCCAAGGCTTATGCCGGTGCGCGGCGGCGGCGCGTCGGGGAAGCCGGTGACGTGCCGGATGCCGCCCATCGCCTCTCCTATCGCGCCGAATCCGGCCTGCTCCCGGTACGGTCCCGTCTGCCCGAAGCCGGAGACCCGCACCATTACCAGTCCGGGGTTGATCTCGCTGAGCTTCTCGTACCCGAGCCCCCATCGCTCCATCGTGCCGGGCCGAAAGTTCTCGACTACCACATCCGCCTCGGCGATTAGCTTGCGGGCGAGATCCTGGCCTTCCTCCTCGCGCAGGTTGAGCGTCACGCTCTTCTTGTTGCGGGCGATGATGGGCCACCAGAGAGTGCGGCCCTCCTTGCGATGCCGGCCCCAGACCCGCATCGGGTCTCCGTTGCCCGGCGGCTCGACCTTTATGACCTCGGCGCCGAAGTCCGCGAGTAGCTGGCCGCAGAACGGACCGGCGAGCAGGCTCCCCATCTCCACTACGCGGACACCTTCGAGCGGCCGGGTGCCGTTTCGCGCCTCGGTCACTGCTTCTCTCCCTTCCGGTCCTCTTCGAGGGCGTGGATCACGAAGTCCCGCCCCTCGTAGACGTGCTCGCGCATGACGATCTCGGCCCGCTCCCCGTCCCCCTTCTCAAGCGCGCCCAGGATCTGCCGGTGGTAATGGTTGGAGACCATGCGTTCCCGCGGCGTATACCAGAAGAAGGCCTTGAACACGAGCGGCAACTCTACGGTGCGCCGGATCATGCGCTCCAGCCGCCGGTTCCTGCTGGCCTCGACTATCGTTCCGTGGAACTCGTTGTTGAGCGTGACGAGCAACCGTATCTCCTCCTCCCGCTCCTCGAAGCTCTTCTCCACGAGATTTTCCATCTCGCCCGCAAGCTCCCGCAGCCTTACCAGCCCGCGCTCGTCGATGCGCTCGGCGGCCCGCCGCGCCGCGTGGCCTTCGAGGACGGCCCGCAGGTCGTAGATGTCCCATACTTCATCCACCCCGAACGTGCAGACCATCGCTCCCTTGTTCGGCTCGATCTCCACGAGACCCTCGGCTTCGAGCATGGTGAGAGCCTGCCGGATAGGCGTCCGGCTCACCCCCAACCTCTCCGCGAGCTGCTCCTCGATCAGACGCTCCCTCGGACCGTACTCGCCTTCGAGGATCATGCGCCGCAACCGCTCGAAAACCGCCGACGATCCCGGCCTCTCCTCACCTCTACGCAAAGCGGCTCCCATGGAGTTCCCTTCCTCTGGAATCACTGCTCTTTCGCAGTTGTTGTATACAATCTTACGAGGGAGCAAGTTTTGTGTCAAGCGGTGTATCGGCGCACGGGTACGCTACTCTGAAGGGGGTCCGTCATTCCGGACCGCGGGCTCCTCACCTGGTAAGGCGAAAGGAGTTTTGGAGAGGAGAATCCTATCCCCTTCTATCAGTTCACCGTACCGGCTGACAGCCCGAGCACCGGACTCAAGGCCGACATCGCCACCGCGGTCACCAGGGTGCATACCGAAGTCACGGGTGCCCCGGCGCGCTACGTAAGCGTCTCCTTCCATGAGGTCCCGCCCGGAAGCATTTTCGCTGCCGGTGAGCAGGTGTCCCAAGGACGGCTGGTAGGCATCATCCGCAGCGGACGCACGCAGGAGATCAAGCGCGTACTCATCACCGGGCTGGCAACCGCGTGGAGTGAGGTCACCGGGGAGCCGATGGAAGGTTTCGCGCTCTTTATCCTGGATCGGCCCGGCAGCAACATCATGGATGAAGGTCACTCGCTACTACCACTCCTGGTAGCGGGACGCGCCGTATAAGTTCCGGCCTCCTCGAAGGAGTGAGCAGCCCTAAGGATAGTCTCCTCGTCCCACTTCTTGCCGATCAGCATCATGCCGACGGGCAGGCCGTCCGAGAGGGCGCAGGGGACGGTCATCGCCGGGTGCCCGGTCACGTCGAATGGGGCGGTATTCGGGATCATCTCCAGGGCACGGGTGACTATCTCCTCGCGGGAGGCGTCCGCCGACGGGATGGGTGTCGCCTTCATGGGGAGGGTTGGGATCACGAGCAGGTCCACCGACTCCAGCGCGGCGTCATAGGCCGCAGCGAGCTTGCGCCCGAGGTTCTGCGCCTTGGCGTAGTAGCGGCCGTGGTAGCTCTCGCGCATGTACTCGCCCACCAGCATCGTGAGCTTGACGGTCTCGGAGAGGTCGGCGGCGCGGGTGGTGCGCCCCCGGGCGTAGGCGTCCAGGAGGGAGGTGCTGTAGTGCCCCTTCCAGTTCGTCCCCATGCTGTTGCCGCGCACCATAAGCTCGGTGGCGCCCTCTATCGCAATCCCGTTCCATATGTGGATTCCGTCGCGGTGCAGCGGCACGGAGACCTCGCTCACCTTCGCTCCCATCTCCCCGAAGGCGCGGGCCGCCTCACGAACGGCCTCGTCAACATCATCTTCCGAGAGGCCCGGCCACCCGAAACCCTCGGTCAGGATGCCTACTCGCAGACCGCTCGCGCCGCCGTCCAGGGAACCGTAATCTCCAACCCGGACGTCCTTCTGGCGCGGGTCGTGACCATCCTCTCCGGCTATGGCTCCCAGGAGGAGCGCGACGTCCGAGACGCTGGCGGCTATAGGTCCGGTGTGGTCGAGCGTCAGCTCTATCGGGAAGACGCCGGTGTACGGGACGAGCCCGTAGGTCGGCTTGAGACCGTAGACCCCGCACCAGGAGGAAGGGATACGGATGGAGCCGCCCTGATCCCCGCCGATAGCCATGTCCACCTCGCCCGCGGCCACTAGCGCGGCGCTTCCGCTCGACGAACCGCCCGCCGAGCGTGTGTGGTCGTGCGGGTTCAGGACCGGACCGGAGTCGCTGGTGTGGCTGCCGCCCGAGAAACAGAGGTGCTCGCAGACAGCCTTACCAACGATCTCGCCTCCAGCGTCCAGGATGCGGGTGACGATGGTGGCGTCGAACTCCGGCACGTATCCCTCCAGCGTGGACGTGCCGTTCATCATCGGGACCCCGGCGACACAGACGTTGTCCTTGATCGCCACTCGCTTTCCGGACAGTTGTCCATCTGCGGCGCCTTCTATGGAACACTTCTGGTACCACGCGCCGAGAGTGTTCTCCTCCGGCTCGGGGCGGCGGCTTCGGGAGCGCGGGTAGCGGACCGGCAGCTCGGGCTCGACTAGCTGGTCCAACCTGCGGTAAGAGCCGAGCGTGCCCTCGACAAGACCGCGAAAAGAGGTCGCGGCGGCATCGTCCAGTCTCAGACCAAAACGGTCCGCGAGTTCCCGCAAGTGCTCGTTAGTCGGCGGTTGCACCATGATCCGGACTCCTCTCGATTGACGGACGCGCCCGTACAAGAGCACGCCCGTTTTCAATAACCTTTCCCGCAAGAACGGTAGCAAAGACCGACTTCGCGGTCAAAGCGATGGCGTGCGTTCTACTCGCTCTCCGGACGCTCTATCTCCGCGAGCACTGCTCCACCGGGGACGAGAGACCCTTCGCCGTAGGGGAGCGAGGTGACGGTTCCGGCATGGGGCGCCGTCACCGGCTGCTCCATCTTCATCGCTTCCAGGACGAGGAGGAGCTGGCCCTCCTCGACCTCGTCGCCCTCGGACGCCACAATCTTTACGATAGTTCCCGGCATCGGGGCGGTCAGTCCGGCGCCCGCGGAATCTCCACCCGGTCCGGCTTCGTCCACGTCCGGCGGCGCGGGACGAGCGAGACGGTAAGTCTCGCCGCCGAACGAGAGCGTGAGGCCCGACCTATCGGCGGCAAACTCTGCTTCGGCTGACTCACCGTCCACGAGCGCCCGTATCCGCCCGTCAGTGACGTGTAGCACCTCAAGGGTGGATGTCTCCTCGGTCACCGTTAGCTTTAGAGTCCGGGGACCGGCGCGCGCGGCCTCGACCGCGCGGGTGTCTCCGCAGACGTCGTAACGTATCTGGAGAGCGCCCATCATGCGCCACGGACCCAGGGTGAAGGCATCGCCGGAGGTGGCGGAACGCGAGAGATCGGCCGCTGCTCCGATGAGGAGCGCGGTTCGCGGAATATCTTTCTGCGCTGGATCCGCGAGCGCGTGCTGGTCCAGAAAGCCTGTCGTAGTCTCTCCGGCGGCGAAGGCGGGATGCCCGGCGATCCGATCTAGCAGCGGCAGGTTGGTCGGGACGCCGAGGACCGAGTAGTCGTCCAGGGCGCGCCGCAGGCGCCGGACAGCGGCGGAGCGGTCGGGGGCGTGGACGATCAACTTGGCGAGCATCGAGTCGTAGTTGATCGGCACCTCGTCACCCACGTCGAAGCCGGTGTCGTTACGGACGCCCGCGCCCTGCGGCAGAATCAGATCCAGCAGCTTGCCGCCCACGGGCATGCCCGCGTCATCTTCGGCGTAGATGCGGGCCTCGATGGCGCTGCCCCGCAGGGTCACATCCTCTTGCCTGAACGGCAGAGCGTCCCCCGCCGCAACCGCGAGCTGAAGACGCACGAGGTCCAGTCCCGCAACCATCTCAGTAACGGGGTGCTCGACCTGAAGCCGCGCGTTCATCTCCAGGAAGTAGAAGTCCTCGCCGTCCAGCAGGAACTCTACCGTCCCGGCGTTCGAGTACCCGGCCTCGCGGGCGAGACGCACGGCGGCGTCGCAGATGGTCTCGCGCAACTCGGGGCTCAGGGCCGGAGATGGCGCCTCCTCGACGACCTTCTGGTGGCGGCGTTGGATCGAGCACTCCCGTTCGTACAGATGCACGACGTTGCCATGATCATCGCCGATTATCTGTACCTCGACATGCCGGGGGTCTTCGAGGAGCTTCTCCAGGAATACCGATCCGTCCCCGAAGGCCGCCTCCGCCTCGCGCCTCGCGCCCCGCACGGCCTCGGCGAACTCTTTCGGGTTCGTTACGGCCCGCATCCCGCGCCCGCCGCCGCCCGCGCTGGCTTTCACGAGGACCGGGTAGCCGATCCTCTCCGCCTCCTCCGCCAGGCGCTCCTCGGAATCGTCGCTTCCGTCGTATCCGGGGACGGTGGGCACGTCGGCCCGGCGCGCTATCTCCTTGGCCCTCACCTTGAAGCCCATCGCCTCCATCGCCTCCGGCGGCGGCCCGACCCAGACGGCTCCCGCCTCCCGGACCGCCCGCGCGAACGCCGCGCTCTCGGAGAGGAAACCGTATCCCGGATGTACCGCCGCCGCCCCCGACCGCTCGATGGCCTCGACGAGCCTCTCGATGTTCAGATAGCTCTCCGGCGCCGGAGCGGGCCCGATAGCATAAGCCTCGTCAGCCAGACGACGGTGCATCGCGCGCTCGTCCGCCTCCGAGTAGACAGCGACGCTCCGTATCCCGAGCTCCCGGCAGGTTCGGATGACGCGAACGGAGATCTCACCCCGGTTTGCTACGAGCAGCTTGCCGACGGTCACGGGTTCTCTCTCCAGCGGGGCTCTCGCTTCTCCAGAAACGCCCCCAGGCCCTCCTGACCCTCAACTCCGGTCCGAAGCTCGGAGATTAGAGGAGACATCAGAGCTAGAGCGTCCATCGGCTCTACAGTTTCTATCTCTCTGAGCAGCATCTTGATGGCCGCCTGCGCGTACGGCCCGCCAGCCAGCAGCCCATCCACCTTCCCGGAGACGGCGCTGTTCAGAGCATCTTCAGCCACCACCTCGTGTACCAGCCCGATCTCCCGCGCCCGCTCCGCGCCGAACCGCTCTCCTGAGAGGAACAACGAGCGGGCGTGCGAGTACCCGATCTTGCGGACCACGAAGGGCGCTATCGTCGCCGGAGCTATACCGAGCCGCACCTCCGAGAACGCGAACCTGGCACCTTCCGCGGCCACCACGATGTCCGACGCGGCCACGAGCCCCGCGCCGCCCCCCATCGCGGCCCCGCGAACCTTCGCCACCACCGGTTTCGGACACTCGTCCAGCGCCCGGAACATCGCCGCGAGGCGCCGGGCATCCTCCAGGTTCTTCTCGTAGGAGAGATTCGCAGTATCGCGCATATACCCTATGTCAGCTCCCGCGCAGAAAGAGCGTCCCTCGCCGGTCAGGACCACCACTCGCGCGCGTTCGTCGTCCGACACTTCCTCGAAGCATGCCGTCAACTCCTCGATCAGGGGCGCGTTCAGCGCGTTGCGCGAGTCGGGACGCGCCAGGCTGACGGTCGTTACCGGCCCTTCATCAGTCCGCCGCAGGTGCTCGTACGAGTTTCGATAATCGGCCATCGCTACATCCTGAAGATGCCGAAGGTCGTCTCTTCGAGCGGCGCGTTCGCCGCGGCCGAGAGGCCGAGGGCCAGGACCATGCGCGTGTCAACCGGGTCTATCACCCCATCGTCCCAGAGCCTCGCCGTCGAATGGTAGGGGTTCCCCTCGTCCTCGTACTTCTCCAGGATCGGCCGCCGGAACTCCGTCCGTTCGTCCTCGTTCATCTCTTTTCCCTCCCGCTTGAGGTTCTCTTCCTGCACGGTCAGCAGCACGTTCGCCGCCTGAACTCCGCCCATGACGCTGATGCGGGCGTTCGGCCACATCCACAGAAAGCGCGGAGAGTATGCCCTGCCGCACATCCCGTAGTTCCCCGCGCCGAAGGAGCCGCCCACGATCACCGTGAACTTCGGGACGTTGGCGCTGGCTACGGCCATGACCATCTTCGCGCCGTCCTTGGCTATGCCGCCGGCCTCGTACTCCTTTCCGACCATGAAGCCGGTGATGTTCTGAAGGAAGACCAGCGGGATACCGCGCTCGCAGCAAAGCTCGATGAAGTGAGCGCCCTTCTGCGCGCTCTCGGAGAACAGGATGCCGTTGTTCGCCAGGATGCCGACCGGGTGGCCCATGATCCTCGCGAACCCGCACACCAGCGTCTCGCCATACAGCGGCTTGAACTCGTGCAGGCGGCTCGCGTCAACTATGCGGGCTATGACTTCACGCGCGTCGTAGCCCTGGCGGTAGTCCGTCGGCACTATCCCGTATAGTTCTTCGATGTCGTGGAGGGGCTCTTCCGGCTCCTCGATGGGCCAGGGCGGCTTCTTTTGCGTGTTCAAGTTCTCTACTATGGAACGGACGATGGCTAAAGCGTGCCGGTCGTCCTCGGCGAAATGGTCGGCGACGCCGGAGCGGCGGGTGTGGACATCCGCGCCGCCCAGTTCCTCTGCCGTTACCTCCTCGCCGGTGGCGGCCTTCACGAGGGGAGGGCCGCCCAGGAAGATCGTGCCTTCGCCCTTCACTATAACTACCTCGTCGCTCATAGCCGGCACATAGGCTCCTCCCGCCGTGCAGGAACCCATCACTGACGCTATCTGTGGGATGCCCTTCGCGCTCATCCTGGCCTGGTTGTAGAAGATGCGACCGAAGTGCTCCCTGTCCGGGAAGACCTCGTCCTGAAGCGGTAGGAACGCGCCGCCGGAGTCAACGAGGTAGACGCAGGGCAGGTGGTTCTGCTCGGCGATCTCCTGGGCCCGGAGGTGCTTCTTGACGGTCATAGGGTAGTACGTTCCGCCCTTCACGGTGGCGTCGTTGGCGACGACCATCACTTCCCGGCCCGAGACGCGCCCGATGCCGGTCACTATGCCGGCCGCCGGGACCCGCCCGTCGTACATCCCGTGGGCCGCCAGCGGAGATAGCTCCAGGAAAGCGGTCCCTGGATCGAGGAGTAGGTCTATCCTCTCGCGCACCGGGAGCTTGCCGCGCTCTCTGTGGCGCTTCCGCGCCTTCTCCCCGCCGCCGCGCCGGGCCTCGGCGGACCGCTCGCGAAGCTCCGATAGCACGTTCTCGTAGGCTCCGGCGTTGCGCCGGAAGTCCTCGCTTCTGGGGTCTATGTGGCTGCGGAGTTTGCTCATCTGGCGCCCCTCGCCGTGGATATCATCTCGACCGCCATGTTATCCGGCACCCGCGCCAGCCGCCACGATCACCGGCCATTCGAGAACTGTTGCCAAATAGTTATCGTTTCGACGCCCCTCCTGTAACCTCCGCTGCTTACCATGCGCTCATAGGATAAAGAGAACGCGAGCGGGGAGGAGATCAGGATGAAGAGGACGACACTAACGGCGGTAACTATCGCGCTCCTGATCTCCCTCTGCGCCAGCACGGCTCTGGCCGCGACTGCCGCAACCTCCGGCGCCGACACCCTGCGCGGGACGCGGAGCGTGGATGAGCTTCGCGGCCTGGGCGGGGGCGACACCCTGACGGCCCTGGCGGGCGACGACACGCTTCGGGGCGATGGCGGGCGCGACCTCATCTCCGGCGGGGGCGGCAACGACACCATCTACGGCGGCCCGGGCGACGACGCCTCGACCCACATCTTCGCCGGTCTCAGCGGCGGCGCGGGCAACGACCGCGTCTACGGCGGAGGCGGCAACGACTACATAATCGGGGACACGGGCCGGGACCTCCTTAGCGGCGGGGACGGCGACGACTACATCGCCAGTACCTCCGGCGAGAGCTACGACGAACCCACCTCCAAGGACAACATCTCCTGCGGCCCCGGATTCGATACCGTCTCTGCCGACACGGCCGACTACGTCGCCCCCGACTGCGAAGACGTTACGCGCTTCTAGTAGATCATCAACGGCAGCAACCGGCGGGACGGGAGGCGCCTCCCGTCCCGCTACTGCGTACCCCGCGAGCCGGAGCTTCCGCGCGCATCCTTGAAGAGCGGGCGCAGGTCCTCCAGGCTCTCGTAGGTCCACCAGAGGTAGTTCCGGGTGCCGCCCTCGCGCAGCGGGTGGAGGTCTTCGTGGTCCGGGTCTTCGAGGAAGGCGTCGAAGGCCTCGCGGGAGGGCCACTCGACCAGCACCATCACCGAGCGCGGCTCGGTATCGGGGTCGCTCTGCACGGCGTCCTCCAACCTGCCGAGCGCCACCACCCGCCCGCCGTGCTTGCCCACCGCCTCGACGGAGCGGCGCGAGTACCGACGGTATAGGTCGTTCTCCGCGAGGTCGAAGAGGTTCAAGGCGTACAGGGGCATGCTACTGGGTGACCATCCTGGCTTTGACCTCCTCGGTGGATCCCGAGAGGAGGGAGCGGGCGATGATCTGGCGGTTGATCTCGCTAGTCCCCTCCCCGATCTCGTTTATCTTTACCTGCCGCCAGTAGCGCGCCACCGCGCTCGTCTCCATGAACCCCTCGCCGCCCCAGATCTGGACCGCCTGGTCCGCCGCTCTTTTAGCCGTCTCGGAAGCGAACACCTTCGCCATGCTCGCCTCCCGCCCGAACGAACGGCCCTGATCCCTGAGCCACGCCGCCTTCAGGACCATGTTGCGCGCCAGCTCTATCTCCATCGCCATGTCAGCGAGCTTGAACTGGATCGCCTGGAACTCTGCAATAGACTTCCCGAACTGCTCGCGCTCCTTCGCCCGCGCCAGAGCCTCATCGAAACACGCCTGCGCCAGCCCCACCGAGAGCGCCGCCACCGCGACCCTCCCGGCGTCGAGCGTAGCCAGGAACTGATGGAAGCCCCGGCCCCGCTCACCCAGAGTGTTCTCCTCGGGGACCCGACAATCCTCGAAGTAGAGCGGACGCTGGTCGGAGGCGCGCCAACCGGTCTTCTCGTAGGGCTCGCCGCGGGTAAAGCCGGAAGTGTCCTGGGGGATGATGATCGCGGTGAGCTCCGGCTTGCCGTTCTCGCGCGTCCCGGTCTTCGCGATGGCCGTGACGCCCGCGGTTATATCGGTGCCGCCGTTGGTGATCCACTTCTTCGAGCCATTGACGACCCACTCGCCATCCCGTAGCTCGGCGGTCGTCTCGGTGCCGCCGGCGTCGGTTCCGGCGTTCTCTTCCGTCAATCCGAACGCCCACAGGTGTTCGCCGGTGGCGCATTTCGAGAGGAACTTCTCCTTCTGCTCCGGCGTGCCGTAGGCGGCGAGTGGGGCGCAGCCTAAAGAGATATGGGCTTCCATCGTAATGCCGACGGAGGTATCGGCGCGGGAGATCTCCTCAAGAGCCAGGTTATAACCGACGAAATCTCCGCCCGTTCCGCCGTACTCCTCGGGGAGTGTTAGGCCCATCAGGCCCAGGCGGGCCATCTCGGAGACGAGATCGTAGGGGAACTTCTGTTCCTTATCGAGCTGGGCGGCGCGGGGTTGGATCTCACCCTGCGCGAAGTCGCGCGCCAGGTCGCGCCAGCGCCGCTGCTCGTCGGTCAGGTCGAAGTTCATACTTATCCTCCTCTTCCCGGTGATGCCGCTGATAATAGCAGGGAGCGGCCGCCAAAAACGAAACAAATGTTCATTACACGACGTATAAGGGAATACATGGCGGCGTTAGCGATCACCACAGAAGGAGGCAGTAGGAAATGAGCATTGGCGCAATAATCGGCTGGATCATCATTGGCCTGATCGCCGGAGCGCTGGGCAAGCTGATCATGCCCGGAGACGACCCCGGCGGGATCATCGTCACGATAATTCTAGGTATTGCCGGAGCTTTCATAGGCGGCTTCCTGGCGAGCCTAATCGGCATCGGCGGCGGTGGAGTCATCTGGACGATCATCATCGCCACCATCGGCGCGATTATCCTGCTCGCGATCTACCGAGCGGTAGTGGGCGGTAGAACCGCCCGCCGGTAAGGCAAAACGCAAGCGGGCCGGGATCTCTCCCGGCCCTTTTTCGCGTCCGTCCTACCTGCTCGCCGTCCCGATCCCTCAGAGCCGACAAGCAAGGTATTGAACCCTGTCCGTCCCGCGCTTAACATGACCCGTATCCGGCTAAGGTCTTCGATGGACCGGACAACACTATCCGGGGTGGGTCTCTGGCTCGCCTGCGGCAAGGGAGGCAGGAGTGGAGAAGCTCGCGGGTGTCGAGATCGGGCAGCAAGCGCCGATGAAGAAGATCGCCTTCGCCAGCTTCATCGGCACGGCGATAGAGTTCTACGACTTCTACATCTATGGGACCGCGGCGGCGCTAGTCTTCGGCGGGGTGTTCTTCCCGGACCTGTCGCCCGTGGCCGGTACGCTGGCCTCCTTCGCGACGTTCGGGGTCGCTTTCCTGGCGCGCCCGCTGGGAGGCGCGCTCTTCGGGCACTTCGGGGACCGCCTCGGACGGAAAGCCATGTTGATCTTCTCCCTCCTGGTCATGGGTATCGCCACGTTCCTCGTGGGCCTACTGCCCGGCTACGCGGCTATAGGTATCGCGGCCCCGATACTGCTGGTCTTGCTGCGCTTCTTGCAGGGCATTGGTCTCGGCGGCGAGTGGGGCGGCGCTGTACTGATGGCGGCCGAGCACTCGCCCCCGGATAAACGCGCCTTCTACTCGGGCTTCGCCCAGGTCGGGCCGCCGGTCGGCTTCCTTCTCTCCAGCGGGCTCTTTCTACTCTTCTCCTCCAGCCTGTCGAATGAGCAGTTCGCGTCCTGGGGCTGGCGGATACCCTTCCTATTCAGCATAGTGCTCGTTGGGGTCGGGCTCTTCGTCCGGGCGACGGTCGCGGAGACGCCGGTCTTCAAGGAGGTCATGGAGAGCCGGACCGAGGCGCAGGTCCCGATCGTGGACGTGCTGCGGACGTATCCGCGGACGGTGGCGCTCGCCACGCTCGCGGGCAGCGTCATGTTCACGTTCTTCTTCGTCATAACCACGTTCTCGCTCTCCTACGGTGTCACGCAGCTCAGACTGGAGCAGTCCACCATGCTCTACTGCGTGATGGTCTCTATCGCGCTCATGGGAGCCGGGATCATGTTCTTTGCCACGGTCTCCGATAAGGTCGGACGCAGGAACCTGTCGCTCCTCAGCACCGGAGTCCTGGCGCTCTGGGCGTTCCCGATGTTCTGGCTCGTGGACACGAGGAGCCCGGTATTGATCACGCTCGCCTTCTCCGTGAGCCTCGTCGCGTGGTCGGCGATGTATGGCCCGATGGGAGCGTTCTTCTCCGAGTTGTTCGGCACCCGCGTGCGCTACTCCGGCGCCTCCCTCAGCTACGCCCTGGCCGGGGTCGTCGGTGGTTCTCTGGCTCCCTACATCTCCGCCCGTCTATTGGCCTCGACCGGAAGTTCCTGGCCGGTCTCCCTCTACCTGCTAATCGCGGCCGTGGTCAGCTTCGTCTCTCTCCTGCTGCTCTCGGAGACCTACCGGACGGACCTCGCCACCACCCGTGCCGAGGAGCGCCAGCTCATCGCCGAAAGTCAGGACTCGAACGGCGTCCGGGACACCTAGCCGCCAGAGTTATGCCGTAGACAGTACTTTGCGTCCGGGAAGCCGCCATCCGGTCCTGTGGACTCACGCCGCTCTTCCTGTGCTGATAGGCGTCACCAAGAGAGCATTTCAAGACCTGCTTCTTGAATCACTCGCCTCTCCACGAAAAAAGCACTCCACGCAACCAGCCGAACAGGACGACGAGCAGACCAAAGGGTATGAACCAGGGCCTTCGATGCCAGGCGCCGAGTGCCATGGTCAGGGCGCCCGCCAAACGGACCGCCTGCATCTCGTTCGTCATGTAGCGCTTGACGTAACGCCCGAGCGATGATCGCTTGTACGGCTCTAGATCGACGTACTTGATGATCACTATAGAGGCGAGAACCGGCGGGACGAACATCACGAGCAGCGCTGCACGGAGACGATGCCGCCAGAGCAGGGGAAGAGCAGCAAAGGCGGCGGTCGAGTCCGTGAGTAGCTTGAGCGGGTGGATCTGATGGTAGAGGACTTTCTCTTTGCGGGTCATGCGGGAGACCTCTGATGTGTTAGGAGCGATAGCTTTTGTGGCTACTTCCCATTGTGCACACGACACACCAATGACGCCAAGTGTGGCCCACCCTGAGGTCTTGAAATACTCTCTAACAGCTCAGGTTGAAGATGAAATCATCGTTGGGGTCCGATGTCTCCACCGTGCCCGCTGAATTCGGGTCCACACAGATCAGGTCTTGCTCCCCGTCCCGGGCGTAGATGTGGTGGTTGTCGCCGGTTCCGGCAATGATCCTGTCGTTGCCCGGACCACCGATGAGCGTATCGCTTCCCTGCTGACCGTCAGTAGTATCGTTGTCCTCGCCGCCTTTTATGGTGTCGTCGCCAACGCCGCCGTAGAGCTTGTCCAGCCCTGGACCTCCGCTCAAGGTGTCGTTTCCTTCCCCACCGAACATGGCGTCATTGCCAACACTGCCTACCATGGTGTCCGCGCCCCTGCCTCCGAACAGGACATCGGGGCCGTCTTTGCCGTACATGCTATCGCCGCCCCCACGGCCTTTTATGGTATCGCCCGCGTTGGTGCCGACCAGCCTGTCGGCGTGGTTGGTTCCGTTGATCGCGGCCGCGAGCGCCACTCCGGCAGCCAGGAGGATCACGGTCCCCGTGACTGTTAACAGCAAGATCATCCGGTTCATTTCTGGACTCCTTCCGTATCAGCTACGGCGCGCGCTGAGTAAGTGATTGGCCACTCGAGATCCGGGCTGCTCACACCGCGCCGGCCAGATGGAGCAGGTCGCCCATCTTGAAGTCGGCGGTATCTGGCGAGAATGGCGTTCGGGCGTTGAAGTACGAGGTCTTGTCCAGCGCGAGAATCCCGAGGATCACCTCGGCGACGATCCGTCCGCCGATAGGACCCAGCCGGTGGCCGCCGCCCAGCTCGGCTTCCTTGAGCACGTAGAACCACAGCGGCGCCTTCTCGTTCCAGCCGGGGTCGGTGAGCCCGAGCTCGGCGTTGCTGAGCGGTGTCATTCCCATGGCGCGTGCGACGTCCTGACCGGCTGGTAGCCCGAGCCGCTTGCCTCGGAGCAGGTTGCGTTCGGCGAGAGAGGTGATCGCTCCGCGCGTATCCGCAATGACGGTCGGAGGCAGGTGGGTCAGAGGAAGCGATAGTTTTGTGTCGATAAGACGCGCGAAGTTGCGGCCCATCGGCACCGGCAAGCCGGGGATGTCGTAAAAGTAGGTCCAGTCGATCTTAAGGTCGGGAGGCAGCGGACGGGAGCCGCGCAGGTCGAAGCCCTCCACGCCGAATATCGGGCGGGTGTGGCCGTCATGCGCCTCGTACTCCGGGCGGATCATGCTGTGCCCGAAGCGGTACGCCGCGACCGAGTACTCGATCGGCATCATCGGCCGGGTCGGGTTGACCGGATTGTAGAAGGCGTTTTTCGTCCGGATCGGGCCGGAGCCGGTCTGCACGAGCAGGCTGTCCACCACGTCCTGGCCGACGACGTGTGGCAGGAAGTCGTGGACAATCACCCACTGGAAGTGCCAGCGGGTGAGCCGCTGCGCCTCGGCGAAGCTCCGGCCAGCGGCCAGAAACTGGTTGTGGAGCCTTATGAACGCGATCTGCAACTGGCAGATGATGAGGTTCTCGTCGTTCCGTGGATCTCCCAGGAACGCCGTGCCGTCCGGCGCCCGCGGCAGGTCGAGCACTCCATCGTGCTCCACGAGGAGCAGCTTGCCGGGCGTGCTCTGGTCGTATAGTTGGGGATCCAGCCTCGGTCCCCGTCCATATACAGAGCCGAGGTCAAAGAACGGCGTGTCGAAGTTGGTCAGCCCGTGAGGGTCGAGCTGCCAACTGGACAGCGGCGAGGTGTCGCGCGTCATGTCGTGATCTATGAACTGCCCCAGGAAGGTGAACCCCGCCGGGATGTCGTGGTTGTCGAACGCATCTGCGGCCTCCGAGACGTCCGGCGCCGGGGGCCGGGGATCCACCATCTCCCAGGCGAGGTCGATGAGCAACTCGTCCGGCGGTAAGAACGGCGGGAGGTGCTTGAACATTAGGCCGAACCGCGCCTCTCGGGTCCGCTTCACCGCGACCGCGATATCGGCGCCCCTCGGGTCCCCGACTGCGTGCTGCCAGCGCGGCGTCCCGGGAACGGAGGCGCTACTTCTCTTGACCGTCCACGGGGCGGGCGCCGCGGACGCCGCAGCGGGCCGGCCGAGGATCGGAGCTATCAGCGACGTCGCCGCTCCGAACAGAAGGTTACGACGGGAGATGCGCCCCTCGTCGTCGCGTTCCTCGGCATCCTTGCGCCTGGATGTGCTCATTTACCCGGTCCCTTCTCCCACTCCGGCAGATAAAGGAGCTTGCGTGCCGCGCGTTCAGACCTTTTGCCGTGCATCCCGGTCCGGGCGCTGGTAAAGACGGCTTTCGACCGTCTGCCTATATCCCGTTGGATGAGCACAAGGAACCCCACTGCCGAGAGTCAACTGTCAACTACCGGCGCACTGTAACCCTGGCGGTGGCGCTGGCCATCGGCCGTTTGAGGTATCTTTGACTAGCTCTTTCTGGCTACCCGCGATTGCTCTATCTCGGGTAGCGCGGTTGGGCTAGTCCGGGGTCACGCCTGGTCGGCCGTGGCGGTCTGGAGGTTGTAGCGCTCCACCGCGGTCTCCCGGAGCTTGTACTTCTGGATCTTGCCGCTCGCCGTCATCGGATACTCTTCCACGAAGTCCACGTACTCCGGCACCTTGTAGTAGGCGATGTTCTCCCGGCAGTAGTCCTTGACTTCCTCCGCCGTCAGGCTCGCCCCTGGTTTCACCTTCACGGCGGCGGCTACCTGCTCGCCGTACTTCTCGTCCGGCACGCCGTAGACCTGCACATCCGAGATATCCGGGTGGGTGTAGAGGAACTCCTCGATCTCCCTCGGGTACACGTTCTCCCCGCCCCGGATGATCATGTCCTTCGCCCGCCCCGTAATCTTGACGTAGCCGTCCTCGTCCATGACGGCCAGGTCTCCGGTGTGCAGCCAACCGTCCTCATCTATTACTTCTCGGGTCTTCTCCTCCATCTTGTAGTAACCCTTCATCACCAGGTAGCCGCGCGTCCATAACTCGCCCTGCTCGCCGGGAGCGCAGTCCTCGCCGGTCTCGACGCTGACGATGCGGACCTCCGTGTCCGGGAGCTTGCGCCCGACGGTGGAGACGCGAAGCTCCAGCGGGTCGTCGGTGCGAGTCTGGGTGATGACGGGACTCGACTCGGTCTGACCGTAAGCTATCGTGATCTCATCGGCCCCCATCACGTTCACGACCTTCTTCATGACCTCCATCGGACACGGGCTACCGGCCATTATGCCGGTCCTGAGAGAAGAGGTGTCGTACTCCTCGAAGTCCGGGTGCTCGAGCTCCGCTATGAACATCGTGGGCACCCCCAGGACCGCCGTACACCGCTCCTGATCTACCGCCTGCAACACCTTCTCCGCGTCGAACTGCTCCACGGGAACCATCGTCGCCTCGTGGGTTACGGTATTTAGCGTACCGAGCACGCACCCGAAGCAGTGGAAGAACGGGACCGGGATGCACACCCTGTCCTCCGGGCCGAGCTTCATGCACTCCCCGATAAGGAAAGCGTTCTTTACGATGTTGGTGTGGGTGAGCTGCACGCCCTTCGGGAAGCCCGTCGTCCCGGAGGTGTACTGCATGTTGATCACGTCTTCGGCGTCGAGCGATGCCTGTCGTCCCTTCAGCTCGTCCTGCGATACGCTCTCGGCGCGGGTCAGGAACTCCTCATAAGTCAGGACGGGCAGCCCTTCCGTGG
>DASSMB010000255.1:0-10244 GCA_035689095.1 Rubrobacteraceae bacterium
CTAATGGAGACGGTGCGCCGCTCCGGCATTCAGGTCGAGAACACCGTCTACCGGCAATCCGGGCTCGAAGACGTGTTCCTGCGGCTCACTGGAAGGAGCCTGACCGACTGATGAATAGCGCGATCAAGATTCCGTCGCCCCGCGGAGCGTTCCGGGTGTGGCAGCGCAACGCGACGATCTTCCGCAAGTACTGGAAGAGCATCATGTTCCCGAACTTCGTGGAGCCGCTGCTGTACCTGGCGGCGCTCGGCCTCGGGCTCGGCGCGTTTATCCAGCAGGGCGGCATCAACGGTCAGAGCTACGTGCAGTACATAGCTCCGGGGCTGCTCGCGAGCAACGCCATGTTCGCGGCCTCCTTCGAGAGCACCTTCAATACCTTCGTCAAGCTCAAGATAGACCGCATCTACGACGCCATCATCACAACCCCGGTCAACGCCGAGGACGTGGTCGCCGGAGAATATCTGTGGGCCGGGACGAGGGCGGCGCTCTACGGGACGGGGTTCCTCGCGATGATCACGGCGCTCGGCATCGCGTTCGGGGAGCCGCTGATCACCTCGGTATGGGCGGTCTTCATCCCGCCAATGCTGCTCGTGATCGGGATGATGTTCAGCGTCATGGGGACGTTGTTCACCAGCCTGATCAAACGCATAGACCTCTACGCCTACTATTTTACATTGGTCGTAACACCGCTGTTCCTGTTCTCCGGGATCTTCTTCCCCGTCGAGAACTTCCCGCCGCCGGTGCCAACCATCGCATGGTTCACGCCGCTCTACCACGCGGTGAACGTCTGCCGGGACCTGGCTACGGGACCATCGTCCGGCACGCTGGCGGACGTGGCCTGGATACTCGTCTTCACGGGCGCGCTGGCTTTGATCCCGGTCCAGATCATGCGCCGCCGGCTCATCAGCTAGGCTAGTTGCTCGGGGGGTCTGGTACGATGACATCCGAGATGGCCGAACAGTTCACCATACGCCGCGCCGAGCCGGACGACGACCCACTGATCGCCGCGCTTGTCGTGGAGGGGTTCCTGGACAAGTTCCGGCCCGTGTTCGGCCGGCGCATGGACCACTCGGTCAAGATCATGCAGAGGTGGGTCGGACTGGAGCACACCTCCGGCGGCGTAGAGTCTCTCGTAGTTGACTGGGCGGCGGAGATCGTCGGCAGCGTCGGCGTCCGCACTACGGAGTCGCGGGAGGACGTGCTGGCCCGCGGCCTGTGGCGAACCCTCACGCGCAACCTCGGCCTGACCCGCGCCCTGTGGGCGACGACCCTGCTCTCCTACCCTCGATACACCTGGACCTCATCCGAGGCTTACGTGGAGCGGCTAGTCGTGGCTCCCGAGTTCCGCAAGAAGGGGGTGGCCCGCGGGCTCCTGCACGCCGCCGAGGACCTGGCGCGTGAGTCCGGCAAGGAGACCATAGGGCTCCACGTCAGCGGCCAGAACATCCCCGCGCTCAAGCTGTACGAAGACGAGGGGTACGAGGAAGTCTCCCGCCAACGCTCGCTGATCACCGGTTACTTTATCGGTATCCGCGACTGGCTGTATCTAAGGAAAGATCTCTGAGCGGAGCAAACGTTCCGCCCGGCTGATACGCCTGGCTACCTAACGCTCGGGCGGGGTCTCCGGGTCTGCGAAATCCCCTTCGTCCTCTCGCGACCGTTCGCGCGAGCGGTCGCGGGCGCGCGGTTCGCGGCGCGAGGAGGGCCAGCTAAACAGGTCTTCTGGAACCTCCGGGATCTCACCTTTCCCGGTGCCCTGGTTCCTGGTGCGCGGTTCGCGATCGAAGATGTCCCGGTAATCGTCGCGTGGCTGTGAATTCCCATCGACCCCGTTGCCGAAGCTCATCGCCGACGCGTCTCGCTCCGCTTCGCGCCCTGCTTCGCGCCCTGCTTCGCTCTGGCTCGCCGAGTAACTCCCGCCCCGCTTGCGGTGGATGGTGGGAGGCTCGGAACGGCGGTCATCGCCGCGTCCGGCAGTACTCTCATCCGAGACAGGCTCGGTTGGAATGGCGTCCGTATCGTCGCCGTACATCGCCTCCCCGCCAGGATGTGTCTCGCGGTCGAGGTCGTCCCGCGGCGGCAGCTCTATCTCTTCGTCGGCAGGCTCGTAGCCGGGCTCGTAGCCGGGCTCGCCGACCGGCTGCGCGTATTCCTCCTGTTCCTCGTCCGTTTCGAACGCCTCGTCCTCGGTGGCGCGCGTCTCTTCGACGTAGTCCAGGTAGCGAGCATCGCCAGTCAGGAAGGCAAGGACCTGCGCGTTGAACTCCGCGGTCCGCTCTATCATCGGCATGTGGCCGCACTCGTCCATCAACACCACCTCGGCCTGCGGGAAGCTGCGCGCCCACACACCGACCGCCTGGGGATCAACTATCTGGTCCTCCTCGCCCGTTACGAGCAGCACCGGGACCTTTATGATCCGGGCCTGCCGCGCGAGCCGGCCGCCGGCGATCTCGCGCCGCGTGATGTTGAGAGACTTGCTCGCCGCCGAGGGCGTGGACATGGCCGCGTCCTCGACTGCGTCCTCGGTCAGGTCTTCTGGGTGAACGACGAACGGTTTGAGCCACATCCGGCGCACGCCGCGCACCAGCCGCCCGAGGGTGTAGAAGATCGGCCCGACCATCGGCAGCGTCGCGAGCCACAGAGGCGTCGGCAGGTCTATCTGCTCCTCGTTGGCCGGCGTCGAGACGAGAACGAGACGCCCGACGACGTCCGGGTGGTCCGCCGCGAGCTTCACGGCCATATTACCGCCGATGTCGTGGCCGATGACGCTGGTCCGGGTGAGCCCGAAGTGCGCGCAGAAGGCGTACAGGAGGCGGCTACCGTAACGGATGCCGTACCCGGAGAGCGGTTTGTCCGACTCCCCGAAGCCGCTGAGGTCGAGCGTATAGACCGTAAACCGCTGGGCGAGCCGTCCGGCGAGACCTTCCCAGACCCGCGAGGAAGAGAGCCAGCCGTGAACGAGCACTACAGGCGGCCCACCGCCAATTACGTTGTAGCGGATCCAGTTGCCCTCCAGATCCAGGTACTCCGTATCGCGGGCGCTGTCCACCTCGTAGGCCGTGCGGCCCAGGGCGATGGACGCCGCCAGGACCAGCCCGACGACGAGGAACACGACGACCAGAATCACAATCACGCTCATGCCCGCAATGATAACCCACTACCGCTCGCGGGACACGCGGCGCCAGTTCGCCAATCCCTCCGGCTGCGGCGAGCCTTACCCTACCTTGTTCGGTCAGAAATACAGCGCCAGCGTAAGCTGTCTAGCCTCTCTAGGAGCCCCAGCGGCTGCCCACCACGCGCCGGATTATGAACGAGGCTATAACCGTCGAGACGAGCGAGAACGCCGCCTTGAGGAGAGCCTCCTTCACATCGTCGCGCACGCCCCGGACCTCGGGCTCCTTGATGAACTTGTCGGCGAGCCTTCCGGCCAACACATAGGCGATGCCGCTCGACAGTATCGTGATAACTCGCTTCTGAGTCTCGTCGTTCATGGATGTCCTCCCTGCTATCGGCCATCTTGACGGACCGTTATACTCTCGCGGCCCTTGCGGATTCTACCCGCTCGGCGGCCCATGTAACGGAGCTATAACGCGGAGCTATAACGGAAGGGTGCCGAACGCGAAGGCTAACAGACCTTCTCTGGCTGGCGGCTGTGGTCGTAGAGATAGCCGAGCTGCGTCCGCAGGACTGACCCCTCATACGGCCCTCTGTAACATTCGATGCAGTGGAGCACCTCTTCAGGACGGCCGGGATGCAGATCGTACTCCATCATGAAATCCAGAAGCTCGCGGTATCCGTCTCCGACCTGATCCACGAACTCCGAAAAAGAGATGCGGCCCGAGATCAGCCGCTCACACGCTTCGCATGGTTCCAGGATCCCAATCCGCCGATTGGTGTGCCTTACGATGAGCCCAGGCGCAATGTCCTGGGTCTCTACTCCCTCCTTCGCCACTGCGGCCCCTTTCTAGCCTCGTGAGACGATTCCCAAATTGTCCTGTTACCCCTAAGTCTCCGGCCACCGCCGGAGGATGCCCGTAGAGTGTACGGACTTTTAGACATTTTGTAAAGCCTCGCGCTAAAGAAGTTTCGCCACCCCGATATACTCGCAGAAGCGAACGCAAAACGGTCCAAAGGAGCTCCCTCCGATGCGCGAACAGACTACCCGCAGGCTGCGGGAAGCGGGAGACGGAACGCCACGCTCGGCGACCCTCGTAGTAGTTGGCGCCGGGCTTGCGGGGGCGGCCCTGATACGTAACCTCCCGTCCTCTCTACGGCGGCCGGGCGCGACGCTCCTGATCGATAAGAACGACTGCTACACGTTCGCTCCTCTCCTCCACGAGGTCGCTGTCGGACGCATCCACCCGGATAGCGTCCTGTCCGAAATACCAGCGCTGTCCCGGAACCGCTGCGGCTTCCTGCATGCCGGGGTAACAAGTCTCTCACCAGAGACCCGGACCCTGCACACGTCCTCCGGCCCGGTCAGCTACGAGTATTTGGTCCTCGCCACGGGGAGCGCCGCCGCCAGTCCTCCCGAGGGTCTCGTGCCGCATCTTCAAAGCTTCCACACCCTCGACGATGCGCTGCGCTTGCGGAATGTTCTCAACGACGCGTGGTGGACCGCCGTCGAGCCCAGCAACCGGCAAGACTTCCCCGGCGCGCTAACGGTAGTCATCGTCGGGGGCGGCGCCACGGGCGTCGAGTTGTCCGCGGAGATAGCCGCGCTCTTCGGTTACCTCCGGCGGCGCTCGCGGAGATCTTCCTTGACGCCGAGGATCGTTCTGGTCGAGGCGACAGACCGCCTGATGGGATGGCTAAATCCCTACTTCCACGACGCCGCCATGAAGCATCTCTCCCGGCTCGGCGTCGAGGTACGGCTCGGCACGTTCGTCGAGGAGGCGAACCCGGATGGCGTCCGGGCCGGCGAGGAGTGGATACCAGCCGCAATGCGGCTCTGGACCGCGGGCATCGAAGCCGCGGGCCCGGCCGCGCGCTCCGGTATGGAGAGCGATGAGTCTGGAAGAGTGCGGGTAGACGAGCACCTAACCGTGCTGGATCACCCGGAGGTCTATATCCTCGGTGATGCCGGGATATACGCGGACCCGCGGCTGGGCCCCCTGCCTCCGACGGGCTCCCTGGCGGTTCAGCAGGGACCGTGGACGGCTCGCGACCTCGGCCGAAGGCTGCACGGCTCCAAAAGGCGCCCACCGTTCCGCTTCTCCGACCGGGGATACGCGGTCAGTCTCGGGCCGGAGAACGCGATCGCCGAGGTGCTGGGAACCAGGATCCAGGGTCCCGCCGCCCAGGCGCTGTACCGGGGCGTGCTCTTGTATTTCCTCAAGAATAGCCGCGACCGCGTGCTCACGGGCGCGGACTGGGCGATGGAGCGGACCATCGGGCGTCTCGGCTTCGAGAGGCCGCGCGAACGGACAGAATCCTAGACCCGCGCCCTCTCCAGGTGCCGCTCGACTATTCCGGGCACCTCGCTTGCCGCCACGCGGGTGTACCAGACGTCATCCGGGTAGACGAAAACCACCGGCCCTTCTTCGTGGCGCCGGGTACACACGTTGCGCAGTACGGCGGACGAGGAGAGCCCGCGCCGCTCGACCTCGGCCCGGAACCTCTCCAGCAGTTCGTTACCGCCCTTCTCACCGCACCGGCCTTCGCCCGGCGTGGCGCAGACGAATATCTGGGACGGGGTCATACTCGTATTTTATTCCACGCCGGCAGCGACGGCCTCTCCAGAGATCGCGCCTCGCCTAAGCTCGCCTAGAAGCTGGTCGCGGCGAGGTCCGTCTCGGAGCGTTCCTGGATGCGGCGGGCCATACCGCTCGCCTTGGCGGCCTCGGCGACCGTCTCGGCGACGGCGGGGGCCACGCGCTCGTCGAAGACGCTCGGGATGATGTAGTCCGGTGAGACCTCATTCTCCGGGATCACGTTAGCTATAGCCTGAGCGGCGGCGAGCTTCATGTCCTCGTCGATCTCGCGGGCGCGCACGTCCAGGGCGCCCCGGAATATACCGGGGAAGCACAGGACGTTGTTGATCTGGTTCGGGTAATCGCTGCGGCCGGTCGCGATTATCTTCGCATGCCCGTAGGCCCTCTCCGGCCGGATCTCCGGGTCCGGGTTCGCCATCGCGAAGACTATCGGGTCTTCGTTCATGCTCTTCAGGTGCTCTACCGTCAGCACGTCCGGCACCGAGAGCCCGAGGAAGAGGTCCGCCCCCTCGATAGCGTCCGAGAGGCCGCCCGTGCGCCCCTCCGGGTTGGTGTGCCGGGCGTACCACTGCTTCGAGGCGTTAAGGCCCTCGCGGCCCAGGTGGACGATGCCCCGCGAGTCGCAGCCGACGATATTCTTCGCGCCCGCGGACATCATGATCTTCGCGCACGCAACGCCGGAGGCGCCCACGCCGTTCACCACTATCCGCAGGTCCTCTATCCGCTTATCCACGATCTTCAGGGAGTTTATGAGCGCCGCGAGCACGACGACCGCCGTGCCGTGCTGGTCGTCGTGGAAGACTGGGATATCCAGGTCACGCTTCAAGCGGTCCTCGATCTCGAAGCACCGCGGCGCCGAGATGTCCTCCAGGTTGATCCCGCCGAAGGCCGGAGCGATGGCCTTGACCGTGTTGATGATCTCCTCGGTGTCCTTGGTATCCAGACAGATCGGGAACGCATCCACCCCGGCGAACTGCTTGAAGAGAGCCGCCTTACCCTCCATCACCGGCATCGCCGCCCGCGGCCCGATGTCTCCGAGCCCCAGGACCGCCGTGCCGTCGGAGACGACCGCCACGGTGTTGCGCTTGATGGTCAGGTTGAAGGCCCGGTCGGGGTCCTGGTGGATCGCCCGGCAGACCCGCGCCACACCGGGCGTGTAGACCATCGAGAGGTCATCGCGGGTGCGTATCGGGAGCTTGGACTGGACCTCGATCTTGCCGCCCAGGTGCATCAGGAAGGTCCTGTCAGAGACGTTGATGACCCGGACCTCCGGCAGGTCCTCGACCGCGCGCACGATCTGCTGTCCGTGTTCGGAGTCGTGGGCGTTGACAGTTATGTCCCGGATGGTCTGCTGCTCTCCCATCCGCACGATGTCTACCGCCCCTACCATCCCGCCGGTCTCTCCGACGGTCGTCAGAATCCTTCCGAGAGACCCCGCCCGGTGCGGGAACTCGACCCGCAACGTCATGCTGTAGCTCGCGCTCGGTATGGCTTCCATACTGTTTCTCTCTCCCTCTCTGGAGCCTGCCCCACAAACTCGTTGAGAGAGATTCTATTGCAGCCTCCAGTCCGGGTAAACTCGGGCCGCTAGACTGGCAGGTACTCCGGGGTGTCCGGGAGGTCGGTGCCGGGCAGGGCGTCGTGGCGGGCCTGGAACCAGCGGCCCAGCGGCGTTCGCGCTCCAGCCTCGTCGGCGGCCTGCCCGAGCCCGGCGCGCAACTCGTGCAGCACGAGCGGGCGTTCACCGTAGGAGATCATCTCAAGCTCGGCGACGACAGCGGCATCCACGAACTCTCCCCAGCGGGCCGCCGCCGGGTCTTCGGGACCGGGCGGCGCAGCGAAGGCGTCTTTGATCTCGTCCGGCAACGGCGTGGGCTCGACCACCTGCGCGCGGGCCGGGACGAGCGGCGCGTCAGCTTCCGCGAGATAGCGTCGGGCGGCGAAGAGGAGAAGCCGGGACGGCATGCTCCGCTTGCTCCACGAGGTAGCCACCGCCTCCCAGTCCACGAAAGATCCACCGAAGAGTTCATCCAGATTCATGGCAGCTTTATACCACGGGTCCACGGCAGGCCTGGCGAGTCTAGTTATTGACTTGGACGTAGGTGAAATCGCTCAGGTCCGGCTGAGTAAAGTCGAGGACGGGGTCTTCTTTCGTAGCCTGCGTCATGTACTCGGACCAGAGGTCGAGGGGCAGCGTCTCTCCGTTTACCTCGCTCAGTCCGTGAACGCCCACCATCGGGCGCCGGCCCTCGGGATATCCGACCCAGACGGCCGTGGAGAGACGGGGCGTGTAGCCGACGTACCAGGCGTCCACGAAGTCGTCGGTGGTCCCGGTCTTGCCGGCGGAGGGATGCCCCGTCTCATCGTCGAGGTCGTGGAAGCGCGAGGCGGTCCCGGACTTCACGACGCCGCGCAGCACCTGCGTCACCGCCGCCGCCTCGTTGCCGGAGAGCACGCGCCGCCCGCTCACGCGATGGTCATAGTCAGCCGCGCTCTTCCCGAAGTTTTCGCGATCCACGCGCTCGACGGCGTATGGCTCACGGTAGATGCCGCCTCCTGCGAGCGTGGCGTAGGCCGAGGCCATGTCCAGAGGGCTCACGCCCACGGCGAGCCCTCCGATGGCGGTCGATGGGTAAGGGTCCACCTGCTCTCTTATACCTAGGTTCTCCGCCATTGCTGAAACGTTCCCGTACCCGATATCGCGGGCGAGACGCACGAAGACGGTGTTGTCCGACTCCGCCATGGCGTTGTAGAGGGAGATCTGGCCGCGCTGGATAAAGTCGTAGTTGTCTATGACGTAGCTCTTGCCCCCGAAGTCCAGCGCAAGCTCCTGCGAGAGATACGTAGACTCCGGCGAGATGCCCTTGTGAATGGCCGCCGCGAGCACGAACGGCTTGAACGCGCTCCCCGGCTGCCGCCGGGCGTCGAGGGCCAGGTTGAAGTCGTCCTTCTGGCCCGCGAGAGCCCGGATCGCCCCGTTCTGCGGCTCGACCGTAACGATAGCCGCGGACGGGTCGGTTGTCTCCGGGAGGGTGTCTTCGGCGGACACGACGGCCTCCCTCTGCAGGTCCGGGTCCAGGGTGGTGTAGATCCTGAGTCCGCCTTCCTTCAGGGTATCCGCGCCCATGTTCTGCTGGACTTCGCGCCGCACTTTCTCAAGGAACGGTCTGTAGGCTGGGTCTTCGGGCTCGGGCGGCGGCGCGAACTTCAGGGAGGCGGCGCGGGCACTGCGGTACTCTCCCTTTGTTATGAGTCCCTGGGTCCGCATCAGGTCCAGGACCTCGTTGCGGCGCCTCACGGCCAGGCTCACGTCTCCGGAGGCGTAGGTGGACGGAGCGTGCAGGAACCCGGCCAGGGCGGCGGACTCCGAGAGGGTGAGCTGGCGGGCGTCCTTGTGGAAGTAACGCTCGGCGGCCTTCTCTGCGCCGTAGGCCCCATCACCGAAGTACACGGTGTTCAGGTAGGCGGTCAGGATCTCCTTCTTGCTGTGCTCCCGCTCGTAGGCGAAGGCGAGCGAGGACTGGGAGAAGCGCCGCCAGAACGAGACCTCCATCCGGTCCTCCTCCGGGATGAAGAGGTTCTTCATGAGCTGCTCGGTTATGGTCGAACCGCCCTCCTTCACCTTCCTGGCGCGCGCGTCGATCCAGGCCGCCCGCGCCACGCCTTCGAGGTCCACGCCGAAGTGGTCGTAGAACCTGCGATCCTCGACGGCCACTACCGCGCGCGGCAGATACTTCCCGAGCCTGTCAGGTCCGACGGTCTCCCGGCTCTGCGCGGCCGTGAACTCCCCGATCCTGTCCCCGTTGACGTCGTAGACGTAGGAGTCCTGAGCGAGGTCCGGATAGCGCTGATGGATCTGTCCCTCGTACTTCTGCACTACGAGCAGATACAGTCCAGTAACGAGGACCAGGGCGGTCACGGAGAGGATTATGGTGAGGTTGAAGAGCGCCCGGAGTGCGCGGACGACGAAGCCCTTGCGAGGCTTTGCCGTCGCCTTCTTGCTGGTTTGAAAGAAGCTGTTCACTGATCTAGCACCTCAGTCTACCGCAAGCGGCTACACACGATACGAGCGCACGAGATACCCTGTCACTAGCGCATTCCGGCGCTTCATATGGCGCGGGACGGTTCGCTGAGGACGCAACCGCGCGGGCGCGTGTTAGGATGCGCCCATGCCAGAGCTGATCTGCACGGCCCGGCGCATCGGCGACTACGAGAGCCGCACCGAAGAGTACGAGTTGCTATTCTCTGTTGGGGAGGCGCCCCCTCGGGAGCTTCAGGTACGGTATCAGGCGGCGCGCGCCTACGAGATCAACGCCGCTCTCGACTCGGCCACCGAGACCGCCCGAGCCGCGATCTCGGACGCGCACCCCAACCTGTCCGGCAAGCCGACCGACGAAGCCCTCGCCAAGTTCGCCTGGCGCGCCGTCCAGTCGGTAAAGTACGACGAAGGCGCGTCGAAGACCTCGGCGTTGGAGATATAAGCGTCGCGGAAGTCTCAGCGCCCCGGTGGTAAGCCGGGGCGCTGAGACT
>DASSMB010000256.1:0-10560 GCA_035689095.1 Rubrobacteraceae bacterium
GCTTCGGCAGGCTCATCCGAAACGCCGTCGTCCTGCCGCTGCTACGCCGCGATAGGGTGCAGGACCGGCTCGTGCGCAAGATGTCTCAACTGGATATGAACTACCGAGGCGCGAGCCTCTCCGTCGACCAGAACGCGGATGGCCTTCTGCCTCGGCTGCGGAGACCAAAGACGCGCGTACGGGCCGGAGACCGGACCCCCGACGTCGTCTTCCGCGACGTGGAAGCGGGTGGGCGAACGTCACTCTTCACGCTCCTCGGCCGCTCTCGTCCTCTGGTCTTGATCGGGTCCGGGCGGACCACCGAACGGACGACGAGTATCACCGATCTGGTGCAGGCGCTCGACCGTCTCGGTGTCGATTGCCGCCTCGTGACGCCTCATCAGGTAGGTACGGAGCCGCCACTGGCCGACCGCCCTTTGATCGATGTCCATGGAGATTTCGGGCGGCTCTATGGCGCGGGGGATGAGTTCCTCTACTTCATCCGGCCTGATGGTTACGTCGGGCTTTTCGAGAGATCTATAGACGCACAAGCCTTGCGCGGGTACCTGAAGAAGCTGTTTTCAGCGGACGACGTGGACGACGCGTTCAGCTTACCCGATGCCGGTCGTGCGCTAGACCCCACAAGTCAGATGGGAGCGGTGCTGGTAGGGTCCCGCCGGCCCGAGGCGCGGACTGCTAGCGACGAACAGGAGAACGCGATGACGAAGAAACCCACGCTGGACCCGGATCGGTGACACAGAAGCACTAACTAGAGGCGAAGGAGGCTTGGAGATGAACGCGCCGACATTTCTCGTAACGGGAGGTACGGGTTCGCTGGGACGTCTCGTATCGAGAGGTCTGCGCGACGCCGGACACGATGTTCGTGTCCTCAGCCACAGCGGACGTTCCGGCACGGTCAGGGGAGATCTGTTGACCGGTGAGGGGCTCGACGAGGCCACCAGTGGTATCGACACCATAGTCCATTGCGCCTCGAACCCACGCGACGCCCGCCACGCGGACGTGGAAGGTACGGGGCGCCTGCTCCGGGCTGCGGAGAGATCGGATGTGGCGCACCTCGTGTACATCTCCATAGTCGGCGTGGACCGAAACCCGCTTGCCTACTACCGGGCGAAGCTGGACGCCGAAAGGGTGGTAGAGCGCTCTGCGGTGCCGTGGACCATCTTGAGGGCCACCCAGTTCCACCATTTCGTACTCGGGATGCTCCGGCCCCTGGACTGCGTGCCTCTCTTTATGCCGGTACCCAGAGGGTTCCTCTTCCAGCCCGTAGACGCGGGCGAGGTCGCCGACCGCCTGGTCGAGCTCTCGCTCTCGGAGCCCGGCGGACGTGTGGGAGATATGGGTGGGCCGGAGGTCAGGACCGCAGCAAGCCTGGCGGGTGCCTACCTGAAGGCCATGGGCCGTAGAAAGAGGGTACTGGAAGTGCCGCTGCCCGGCAAGACGGCGCGAGCCGTCCGCAACGGCGCCCAGCTGGCACCCGAGTCGATGTGGGGCACGCTCACCTGGAAAGAGTTCCTGGTTCGGACGATCAATGCCAAGCCTGGATAGAAGAGTAAGGAAAGGAGCGTTCATGAACACCGATCAAGACCGACACGGGCCACGCCGCGGCTGGCTCCGGGCAGGTTTGCTGATCCTGGCCGCGACGGTGCTTCAGGCGGGCTTTTGGGCCCTCTTGTTCCCCCGCGCCTTCTACGACGATTTCCCCTTCTCAGGTTGGGACTGGGTCTCGACATTGGGCGCTTACAACGGGCATCTGGTAAGAGACTACGGCGCGATGAACCTCGCTATGTGTTTCCTGCTGGTGGCGGCGATCTTCCTCGAACGTCGTTTATCGCAGGTAGCCCTCGGCACCTTGCTCGTCTTCGCCGTGCCGCACTTCGCCTTCCACCTCACCGAGATACAACACTTCTCGCCCTTCCAAAATGCGGCGCAGTTCGGCGGTTTGGGGTTGCAGATCCTGCTCCCCTCAGTCCTCCTCACCCTTACCGGAAGGCGCGGTGACCCGAAGACACTCGGCCATGTTGAGCACACCGAAAGTTGCCTGAAGGTGGACGGATAAGGGTGCGGGAGAGGTCGCCGTCAATATGTCAAGCCCGAGTAACATAAGAACTCCTTTGAAGGGAGATTGGAGATGTCCAGTGCAATCGCAGGATCGTCAGGGGGCACCCGGCGCCAGGCGCGCCGAGGACTGACCATATACTTCGCCGTCGTCGTGATGCTCTCGGCTTCGATAGAGTCCTTTATTATCAAAAGACCGGACATAGACGGCCCGTTTATCGTGGGGCTGATGTTCGTGCCTGCCATCGCCTCAATCGTGGCGCGGCTTGTTCTTAAGGAAGGCTTCTCGGACGTCTCGTTCCGCTTTGGGGGGCGCCACACCTGGAGAGCCATCGGGCTGGCCTTGATCTTCCCGACTGTCGTAGGGCTTACCGCCTACGGCATCGCCTGGACGACCGGCTTGGTCAGGTTCTCCAGTGATGGTTCATCACCCATCGTAGTGCTCTTGATCGGTATCATCCTGGCAACTACCCTGTGGACCGCACTGTCCTCACTCGTTACCGCGGGAGAAGAGATCGGCTGGCGCGGGTACATGCTCACGCGCCTCATCGACTCCAAGGTGTCCCGGCCCGTTCTGGTGAGCGGTCTGATCTGGGGCCTCTGGCACGTGCCCCTCGTCCTTGCGGAGGTGTACGCGGCGGGGCCTTCACCAGCCCTCTCGGCCGCGTTCATCATGGTCTCGATCATATCTTTCGGCTACGTGATCGCGCGACTTCGACTGGAGACTGGCAGCATTTGGCCAGCGATCATTTTGCACTCCTCCTGGAACAGCATTATCCAGGGACCATTCGATGGGGCCACGACGGGCGCCGGGGCTGCCGTGTGGGTGGGCGAGTCTGGGATTCTCACCGCGCTCACGCTGGTCGTAGTCGCCGTGGTCTTCTCCCGGGGGCGATGGGCAATACTCCGCCAACCGCCGAACCCGAGCGTCGCCGTCTCGTTGCCGACGAGCACGATCACCGGGTGAAACTCCGGTTCGGACACACCGCTCATCAGCTCCCCGTGCTTCCGACAGCGGCGACGCTTACTTTAGAGCCGGCGGTGCGAAGCCGGTTCGAAAGATACAATGGCTACTGATGGGTCAGTTCGCCGGACGGTGGTTGCCGGAAGCGGGACGCCTCTGGCTATCCGATAATCGTTCTTGAGTCCTCGACGCCGCCCGGAGCTTCGAGGGACTCGGCGTGCTCGCGCAGGATGGCGCGGGAGATGACGAGGCGCTGTATCTCGGAGGAGCCTTCGTAGATCTCCGTTACGCGCGCGTCCCGGTAGTAGCGTTCTACGGGATGGTCTTTCATGTAGCCCTGGCCGCCGAGAATCTGGACCGCGTCGTGGGCGACCTCGTTGGCGATCTCGGAGGCGTAGAGCTTGGCACGCGCCCCGGCCTCGGTGTGGCGCAGCCCCTCGTCCTTCATCCAGGCCGCCTCGTGGGTGAGGAGACGCGCCGCCTTTATCTTCGTCTGCATGTCCGCGAGCTTGAATGCGATGGCCTGATGCTCGCCTATCGGCTTGCCGAAGGTGGTGCGTTCGGCGGCGTAGGCCGTGGCGTAGCGGAAAGCCGCTTCGGCGATGCCGAGCGCCTGGGCGGCTATCCCGATCCTGCCGAAGTCCAGCGTCCCGAGCGCCACGCGCAGGCCCTTCCCCTCCTCGCCGAGAAGGTCTTCTTCCGGGACGAAGACATCCTCCAGAATCACGTCGTCCGTGGTCGCGGAGATGACGCCCATCTTCCGAGCGTGCTTGCCGAAGGAGATGCCCTCGGTATCCATCGGGACTATAAACGCTGTAACGCCTTCCGTTGCTCCTCCGGCGGCGCGGGCGAAGAGGACCATCGTCCCGGCGACGCGGCCGTTCGTGATCCACTGCTTCCGTCCGTTGACTCGGTATCCGCCGTCCACCCGTTCGGCCGTAGTCTTTATAGCGGCGGCGTCGGAGCCGGCCTCGGCTTCGGTCAGGGCGAAGCACCCGATCTTCTCTCCCCGCGCGAGATCCGGGATCCAGCGCGACCTCTGGTCCTCCGTGCCGTAGACGACTATGGGCATCGTGCCCGCGCTGGTGTGGACCGCCAGCGTCGCCCCGAGCCCGGCATCGGCGCGGCTGATCTCCTCCAGCAGCAGACAGTAAGACAGGAAATCCGCCCCCGCCCCGCCATACTCCTCCGGGACGCACAGGCCCATGAACCCGGCCTCCGCCATCTTCTCCAGCGTCTCGAACGGGACCCGGTCTTCGCGGTCGAGGTCGGCGGCGTGCGGCGCGACCTCCCGGTCGGCGAGCTCCGCCGCCCGCTCCTTGATCTCCTGCTGCCGCTTGCTAAGTTTGAAGTTCATGCGGTCCTCCAATGTTCCGGGTTCCTGTTCCTGCCCCCATAGTAAGCGCAACGGCCCCAGGAATGCCATCTTCGACGGCGAACCGGGCATGGGGCTGGTCTACAATGATCCTACTGGAAAGGGAAGCCGCGTAGGAGTGTGTGCCGATGCTGGTGAAGGACGAGCTTCTGGACAAGGTCTTGGCCCGCGTCAGGGAGCAGATGCCGGAGGATCAGGCGCCGCAGGTCGAGGAGTTCGTGCGCCAGTTTTACGGTTGGATCACGCCGGAGGACCTGGCCGGTCGCTCATCCATCGACGTCTACGGGGCCGCCGTTTCCCACTGGACCCTGGCTCAGACTCGTGAGACGGGCTCGACAAAGATGAGGGTGTACAACCCGCAGTTCGAGGAGCACGGCTGGCAGTCCTCGCACACCGCCGTCGAGATCGTCACGGACGACATGCCCTTCCTGGTGGACTCGGTGCGGATGGAGATAAACCGCGAGGGCTACGCGATACACCTTATGATTCATCCGATCATGCGCGTGCGCCGCGACGAGGACGGAAGCCTGGTCGAAGTTCTCGATCACGAAGCTCCCGACGAGGACGCCATCTCGGAGTCCGTGATCCACGTCGAGATAGACCGCCAGACGGAGCCGGAAGTCCTCCAGAGCATCCACGATAACCTCACCCGCGTGCTCGGACAGGTGCGCGTGGCCGTCGAGGACTGGCCGAGGATGCGCGAGCAGGCAGAGGACATCATCGCCGGGCTGGACGAGGGCTCGATACCCATAGACGAGGAGACCGTAGCCGAGGTCCGGGCTTTCCTGGAGTGGATCGACGACAACAACTTCACCTTCCTGGGCTACCGCGAGTACGACCTTCTGAAGCAAGGCGACGAGGACTCGCTCTGCCCCGTCACGGGCTCGGGCCTCGGTATCCTGCGGGAGACGGACTCGAAGCCCGCCTCGCACAGCTTCGCCAAGCTGCCGCCCGACGTGCGCCGGCTCGCCCGCGCGCCCAAGCTCCTCAACCTCACGAAGGCCAATACCCGCTCCACCGTCCACCGGCCCTCGTACCTGGACTACGTCGGCGTCAAGAAGTTCGACGACGCCGGAGAGGTAACGGGCGAGCGGCGCTTCCTCGGCCTCTACACGTTCACCGCCTACAGCAAGAGCGCGTTCGACATCCCGCTCGTCCGGCGCAAGGTGCGCTACGTGCTGGAGCGGGCGGGCTTCCCGGAGGGCAGCCACAACGAGAAGGACCTGGTCGAGATCCTTGAGACCTACCCCCGCGACGAGCTGTTCCAGATCGACCGGGAGGAGCTTTTCGACATCGCGATGGGGATTCTCCACCTGCAGGAGCGCCAGCGCGTCCGGCTCTTCCTGCGCCGCGACACCTACGGGCGCTTCTTCTCGTGCCTGGTCTTCGTACCCAGGGACCGCTACAACACGGAGATCCGGGAGCGGATGCAGCGGATATTGCAGGACGCTCTCTCCGGCGAGAACGTGGAGTTCAACGTGCGGCTCTCGGAGTCCGTGCTGGCCCGGCTGCACTTCATCGTGTACACGTCGCCGGAGCGCGTCCCGACTTACGACGTGGAAGAGGTCGAGAACCGCCTGGCCGACACGGTACGCTCATGGGCGGACAGCCTCTACGACGCCCTGATCGAGCAGTGCGGCGAGGAGAGCGGCGTCGAGTTCTACCACCGCTACCGCGACGCCTTCCCCCCCGGATACCGCGCTGGCTTCCTGGCCCGCACGGCCGTGAACGACCTGCGGAAGATAGAGAGGCTCCGTTCCGAGGACGACATCGCCATGACCCTCTACCACCCGCTAGAGGAGCCGGAGAATTTCCTGGGCTTCAAGCTCTACCGGTCGGGAGAGCAGATCTCGCTCTCCCACGTCCTCCCGATCCTGGAAGACATGGGTGTGGAGGTCGTGGACGAGCGGCCGCACAAGATAGAGCCCGCGGGCTCCCCGCCGGTCTGGATCTACGACTTCGGCCTCGTCCACGAGGCCGGGGGCGAGCTTCAAACCGGCGAGGTGAAGGACATCTTCCAGGACGCCTTCGCCCGCACCTGGCGCGGCGAGGTCGAAGAGGACGGTTTCAACCGCCTCGTCCTGCGCGCCCGGCTGACGTGGCGAGAGATCTCGGTCCTCAGAGCGTACTGCAAGTACCTGCGCCAGACGGGCGTCACCTTCTCCCAGGACTACATGGAGGACACCCTCTTCGCCAACCCCCACATCGCCCGCCTCCTCGTGGAGCTATTCGAAGCCCGCCTCGACCCCGCCAACCAGGGCCGCGCCGAACGGGAGACCGAGCGGCTCACCGGCGAGATAAAGGCAGCCCTGGACGAGGTCGTGAGCCTGGACGAAGACCGCATCCTCAACAGCTTCCTGAACGTAACGCTGGCGACCCTGCGGACGAACTACTACCAGAGCGGCGAGGACGGAGAGCCCAAGCCCTACCTCTCGTTCAAGCTGGACCCGCAGAAGATCCCGGAGCTTCCGCTGCCGCGTCCCCGGTTCGAGATCTTCGTCTACTCCCCCCGCACCGAGGGCGTCCACCTGCGCGGCGGCGAGGTCGCCCGCGGCGGCATCCGCTGGTCCGACCGGCGCGAGGACTTCCGCACCGAGATCCTCGGTCTCATGAAGGCCCAGACCGTCAAGAACGCCGTCATAGTCCCCGTCGGGGCGAAGGGCGGCTTCGTCGTAAAACAGCCGCCCGCGCAGGGCGGCCGGGAGGCGCTACAGAACGAGGTAGTCGCCTGCTACAAGACCCTGATCCGGGGCATGCTCGACCTTACGGACAACATCTCCGGCGACGCGGTGGTCCCGCCACGCGACGTGGTCCGCTACGACGATGACGACCCCTACCTCGTGGTCGCCGCCGACAAGGGGACCGCCACCTTCTCGGACATCGCCAACGGCATCTCCGAGGAGTACGGCTTCTGGCTCGGCGACGCCTTCGCCTCCGGCGGCTCGGTCGGCTACGACCACAAGGAGATGGGCATAACCGCCCGCGGCGCGTGGGAGTCCGTCGCCCGCCACTTCCGGGAGCTCGGCCTAGACACGCAGAGCGAGGACTTCACCGTGGTCGGTATCGGCGACATGTCCGGCGACGTGTTTGGCAACGGGATGCTCCTGTCCCGGCACATAAAGCTCGTCGGCGCGTTCAACCACCTGCACGTATTCCTCGACCCGGACCCCGACCCGGAGGCGAGCTTCGAGGAGCGCGAGCGCCTCTTCCGCCTCCCGCGCTCCTCGTGGAGCGACTACGACCAGGGCCTCATCTCCGAGGGCGGCGGCGTCTTCGAGCGGACGGCCAAGTCCATCCCGCTCTCCCCGCAGGTGCGGGAGATGCTCGGCGTGGAGGACGAGACGATGACGCCGACGGACTTGATCAGCGCGATGCTCAAGGCCGAGGTGGACCTGCTGTGGAACGGCGGCATCGGGACGTACGTAAAGGCCAGCACCGAGTCGAACGCCGAGGTCGGCGACCGGGCGAACGACGTGTTGCGGGTGAACGGCGACGAGCTTCGGTGCCGGGTCGTCGGGGAGGGCGGCAACCTGGGCTTCACGCAGCGCGGAAGGATCGAGTACGCCCTGAACGGCGGCAGTATCTACATGGACGCCATAGACAACTCGGCCGGTGTGGACTGCTCCGACCACGAGGTGAACATCAAGATCCTGCTCGACGCCATCGTCGAGGCCGGGGACATGACGACGAAGCAGCGCAACGAGCTTCTGGCGTCCATGACCGACGAGGTAGGCGACCTGGTGCTGCGCGACAACTACCAGCAGACGCAGGCCATCAACATCGCCAAAGCCCTGTCGCATTCGATGGCGGACGTAAACTCCCGCTACATCCACGCCCTGGAGCAGGCCGGCAGGCTAAACCGCGAACTCGAATTTTTGCCCAACGACGAGACTCTGGGCGAACGGCGCTCCGAAGGTCTGGGGCTGACCGCCCCCGAGCTCGCCATCCTCATCTCGTACAGCAAGATCTCGCTGTACAAAGACCTGCTCGACTCCGACGCTCCGGAGGACCCGTACCTCTCCAGGGAGCTGGAGCGGTACTTCCCCACGCCCCTGCGGGAACGCTTCCGCGAGCAGATCCACCAGCACCGGCTGCACCGCGAGATCACCGCCACCCACGTCACCAACAGCCTGGTGAACAGGTGCGGACCTACCTTCGCCTACCGCCTCGCGGACGAGACCGGGGCCGGAACTCCCGGCATCGCCCAGGCTTACACGGCGGCGCGCGACATCTTCGACATGCGCGGCCTGTGGGGAGAGATCGAAGCCCTTGACACCACAGTCGAGGCCCGGATACAGACCGGGATGATCCTGGATACGCGCAAGCTCGTGGAGCGCGCGACCCGCTGGCTCCTCCGCAACCGCCGCCGACCGTTCGACATATCCGCCGCCATCGCCCACTTCTCCGAGGGCGCCGCCCAACTACAAGGGCTCATCCCGGATCTCCTCCTAGACGGCGACCGCGAGACCCTGGAGAAGTCCGTGAAGAAGCTCACCGAAGCCAACGTCCCCGAAGACCTCGCGCGCCGCGTAACTATCCTCGGCCCGATGTTCTCGACTTTAGACATAGTGGACGTAGCCGCCACGACCGGCCAGCCCCTGGACGAGACCGCCGCCGTCTACTTCACGTTGGGCGACCGGCTGCACCTGCACTGGCTGCGCCGGCACATCGAGAAGCTCCCCAGGGACAACCGCTGGCGCACCCTCGCCCGCTCCGCCCTGCGCGACGACCTCTACGGCCAGCAAGCGGCCCTGACGGCCGAGATCCTGCGCGCCATCCCCGATCAGCACGATGCCCAGAAACGCATCGAAGCCTGGACCGAGGCGAACCGCGGCCCCGTGGACCGTACCATCCAGGTGCTATCGGATATCAACTCCAGCAGCACCTTCGACCTCTCCACGCTATCGGTGGCGCTGCGCGAGATCCGGAACCTCATCAGTTCATCGGAGAGCGCGTCCACGAAATAGGCTTCCACAAAACCAGGTGTAGGATGTGGTTGTTTGCCAGAAATCCGCAGCAGTGTTGGTATACGGATAACGATGAGCTTCGAGGTAGTCGGCAAGATCACGAACGTTGAGACCATAGCCGTTGGTGCTTCCATCCGCGAGGTCCAGCGTCTGCGGAGAGTTTATGGAACCGGTCGGTGGCGGAAGCTCAAAGGCCATGCAACAGTTCGCCTGCCGGATGGCACGGTGCACGAAGCTGAGGTACATTGGTACGAGGCTCACGGCGTCGGCAAGAAAGAACTGAAGATAAAGTACCTTTTGGATTAGAGAGTATGGATATATCCAGAGCGGAAAATCGGTTCGCGGTTTGTGTCCACAACGAGGACTACAAAGCCTCGCTGGAGTTGCGAAAGATATACAGGATCATCCCCGACGATACTGCTGTCGGACACAATTTACTGCGCGTTGTTGACGAGTCGGGAGAAGATTACCTCTACCCGAAACACTACTTCATCCCCATCGAACTGTCACAGGAGATCGAAGAAGCCCTGCTGGCAGCATCCTGAAACACCAGATTCGGGACCTCGACGATTCAGCCATCCACCTTGAGCGATGCCCGGTGCGCTCTGGCACGCTCCACGTATGTCCTTACGCCGCGCTCGACATCTGCCGCCTGTTCCTCGCTCACCTCTCCGACGCGCTTTGCCGGGATGCCGACTATGAGGCTGCGGGACGGGAACTCGCGGTTCTCGGGGACGACGGCCCCGGCGGCTACTATGGAGCCGGCCCCGATCTTTGCTCCGTTTAATATCGTGGCGTTCATGCCTACGAGGCAGTTGTCGCCTATCTCGCAACCGTGGATGATGGCCTTGTGGCCGATCACGCACCCCTCCCCCACGACCGCCGGGTAGCCGGGGTCGGCGTGCAGCACACAGCCGTCCTGGATGTTGGTGCGCGCCCCGACGCGGATGGGCTCCGTATCACCACGCAGCACGGCCCCGTACCAGACGCTCGACTCCTCGCCGAGATGCACCCTGCCGATGACGTAGGCTCCCGGCGCGACCCAGGCGGATTCCGCGACCTCCGGGGAGGCGCCGCCGTAGGGGAGTAGTTCTCCGGCTTCTCTCATGTAAATGGTTCCTTTCTTCTCCGATCGGGCGTCAACCGCAGGGCGTATCCGGTGGTCGAAGTCGTCTCTAGCCGCTGCCGTTGATCCGCCA
>DASSMB010000257.1:0-5505 GCA_035689095.1 Rubrobacteraceae bacterium
ACCCGGCACGAGATAGGGGGGAGAGGCCTGGCGTCCGGCGCGTCCCGCACCTCCAGCGGCGCGTCCAGGACCTCGAAGATGCGCTGCGACGAGGCCCCGGCCCGCGAGATGCCCGCAGCCAGAAAACCTATCGTCAGGATCGGGAACAGCAGGAAGCCCAGGTACGTGTTGAACGCGACCAGTTCCCCGATGGTGAGTCTGCCCCCGATCACCTGCAACCCGCCGAACAGGATGATCGCCAGCGTCCCCAGGTTGGCGAGCAGGAACACGAACGGGAAGTTGTTGGAGAACGCGCGCACGGTCTCGATGTTCTTGCCGTAAAGCTCGTCGTTGACCACGCGGTAGCGCTCCGTCTCGTAGTCCTCGCGGGTGAAGGTGCGGATGACACGCAGTCCCGTCAGGTCTTCCTGAAGCACGGAGTTCAAGCGTCCGAGCGTCTGCTGCACGCTGCGGAAGAGTGGTCCGATCCTGCGGACGAAGCGCAGGAGCAGCACGAAGATCACCGGCACTATGGCGAGCGCCACGAGCGCGAGCTGCCAGTTGAGCGAGAACAGCAGGGCGGTCGTGCCCAGCAGCATCAGTGCGGCGGCGGCGAGTTGCACGACGCCGTTACCGGCGAACGTCCGGATCTGCTCCACGTCGCTCGTCAGCCGCGTCACGAGCTGGCCCGTCTCGACCCGGTCGTAGTAGCCGAACCCTAACCGTTCGATCCTCGCGAACAGGTCGTTCCGCAGGTCGTAGGCAACGCTCTGGGAAGCCCGCTCCGCCAGATACCCCTGCAAGAACTGGAACAACCCGCGCACCACCGCCGCCCCGACCAGCCCGCCGACCGCCAGCAGGATTATGTTCAAACGACGCGGCGCGATGCCGTCGTCTATGGCGATCCTGATGAGCTGCGGTGTAGACAGGCTCGCCGCCGACGCGAGCACCAGCGCGACGAAGGCCCCGAAAGCCTCGGTCTTGTACGAGCGCAGGTAGCCCAGAGCCCTCCAGACGGCGCGCAGGCCGTCCGAGGACTCTCCGGCGCCGCTGTCCCGGCGCTGCTCCAAACTTGCTATGCGCCCATCTGGGTTGTGTGGCGCGGCTCGATGTGGATGACCACCCGCTCGTCGCCGGGCTGGTGGAAGGGGTACTTGTCCTGATCCAAATATTTCTTCGCCATCGCGTTGATGAAGTCCAGGTCCGGGTCTTCCTCGATGTGGACGACCTCGCCTCGTACCTCCAGGTAGCGGTAGGGGTTCTCCGGGTCCACGATGGAGAGGGCGATGCGGGGGTCGCGGCCCACGTTGCGGTACTTCTGGCGGGCCTTCGTCTGGCTGAACTTGAGGTGCTCGCCGTCCCAGTCGAACCAGACGGGGTTGTTCTGCGGCTCTCCGTCGGGGCCGAGGGTGGCGACGTGCGCCAGCGCCGTGCTCTCCAGCAGGTCCTTGTAGTCCGCGGGGATCTTCGCTCTACCGTTCTCCGTGGTCATCCGTGTCCTTTCGTTGTCGGGTTGCTGTCGCCAAAGAGTTTATCCTCTCATCTAACCGCGGCGCTCCTTCGCCACGGCCTCGCGCACCGCCGGGACGACTTCGTTCGCGAACGCCTCTACCTGGCGCTCGTGGTCCTCCGAGGGCCAGTAGATAAACGTGTCCATCCCGCACTCCAGAACGAACCGGGTTAGCTGTTCGATCCAGGTCGAGGCCGGTCCTTCCAGTAGACCTTCGCCCTCGGCCCCGATCCTGCCGGAGAGGTTGTAGACGCGCTTTATCTCCGAGGTCTGCCTGCCCGCTTCCGCGGCCCCGGCGTCTATTCGGGCGTGCAGCTCCGGCAGGCGCTCCGGCGGAGCCCAGAACAGCGACGGGACCCAGCCGTCCGCGAGCCGCCCGACGAGTTGCAGCATCCGGGGGCCGGCCGCCCCGATCCAGATGCCGATGTCGTGGACGGGCCGCGGTCCGGGCCGCATGCCGTTGAGCGCGTAGATCTCACCCTCGAACCGCAGTGAGCGCTCCTCGCTCCACACGAGCCGCATGACCTGTATCGCCTCCTCCACGGAACGGACCGCCTCCGCCGGGCTCCTGCGCGGGCCGTCCATCGCCACGATCGCGTCCCAGAAAGCTCCCGCGCCGAGCCCGATCTCGACCCGCCCGCCGGAGAGCACGTCGAGGCTCGCCGCCGCCTTCGCCAGCATCGCGGGGGGACGCAGCGGCAGGTTCGCCACGTCCGGGAAGAACCGGACGCGCTCCGTTACCGGGACGAGCGTGGAGATGAGCGTCCACGTATCCAGGAAGCGCCGCTGGTACGGGTGGTCCTGGATGCCGACGAGGTCGAGACCCGCCCGGTCCGCCGCCTTCACTATCTTCGCCGCGTGGTCCGGCGGGTCCGCCAGCGGCTCCGCGCTGACGCCGAACTCCAGGTCCCTGCCGTAGTCGGTCACTTCTTCTCCTTTCCGGTGTTGCCCCGCAGTCCCAGCGTCGCCACCAGCGAGATCAGGAGCGCCACGATCAGGACCAGGAAAGCGTCCGAGTACGGCGCGGCGTCCAGCCCGTAGAGGGGGTTGAGCGCTCCGGCGTCCGCCTCCTTGCGGGCCGCCAGGAACGCGCCGATCACCGCCGGACCCGTACCGCCGCCGAGAAAGAACAGGCCGTTGAAGATACCGAGCCCCGCCCCGACCTCGTCCGGCTCCAGGACCGAGGCGGCGGCGTTGACGTTCGGGGAGTTTGCGAGGGCGAAGCCGGTCCCGACGCCGAGCATCCCCAACGCCACGATCACCGGCGACGCCCCGGCCCCGAAGGTCGAGATAGAGAGGATTGAGAGCAGCATGATCCCCAGCCCCACGAGAATGAGGACGCGCGCCCCGATCCTGTCCGACAACCTTCCCGCCACCGGCGACAGTACCGCCAGCGCCACCGCGCCCGGCGTGAGTACCAGCCCCGCCTGACCCGGAGACAGGCCGTTGACCTGCGAGACGAGCAGCGGCACGAACACCAGCGCCGACACGTTCGCCAGCATGGAGAAGTACCCGACCGCCACAGCCGCCACATAGGCCCGGTTCTTGAACAGCGCGGGGGAGACAAACGGCTCCGCGGCGCTACGTATGCGCCAAGCGAATCCCGCGGCCGCCAGAGCTGCGCCGATGAAGCTGCCCCACGAGGACGCTGACCCAAAACCGGACACCTGTCCGCGAGTTATCCCGTACAGGAAGAGTCCCGCCGCCAGTCCGAGCAGGACGCCGCCGGGTAGGTCGAAGCCGCGCGAGCCTTCCGGGCTGTCGTCCGGGAGGACGTAGAGGGCGGCGGGGAGGAGGGCGAGGGTCAGGAGCAAGGTGCCGATGAACAGGTAGTGCCAGCCGGCGAGGGCCGCCACCGCGCCGCCGACTATAGGGCCGACGGACGCCCCGATGCCGACGCTAGAGACGATCAGGCCGAGCGCCGATCCCCGCTCTCCGGGCGGCAGCACCTTCGCTATGGAGACGCTGGAGAGGGCGGGGATGGCCGCGCCGCCCGCGCCCTGCACGATACGTCCGAATACCAGCGTCCCGAGGCTCGGCGCCCACGCGCACAACAAGCTCCCCACGGCGAACGCCAGGAGGCCGACCGCGAAGGCGCGCCGGATGCTGAAGATGTCGGCGACGCGGCCGTAGAGGGGGATGCCGACGGCGTAGGTGAGGAGGTAGCCCGTGATCACCCACCCAACCTGCGCCTCCGAAGCGCCGTAGTCCCGGCCTATGACCGGCACGACCACGTTCACCATAGAGCTGTTCAGGACCGAGACGAAGACCGCCGAGATCAGGACCCCGAGCAGGAGCCGCGTGGAGACCTTTCCTCCCGTCGCGGTTTGCTCCTTGCTCAAGCGACGGCCCCGGCTATCCGCGCCTCGTCCGGTCGTTGCAGCCTGCCGGACAGGTCCACGACGAGCGCGCCGAGCTGGTCCAGCCGCGCGGCGTAGGTGTCGTCCGTGATCTCACCGTCCTCCGAACGCTGCCACGCCTTCGGGATCGCCACCATCAGCGGCGCCACGATGCCGCGCAGCGCGTGAACGGCATGGACCATCGCGGCGTTAGAGTTGGCCGCCGCCTGCTCGCCGCCCGCCGTGGAGATCAGTCCGACCACCCGGCCGTCCAGGTATGGCCGCTCATCCCGCGAGAGGAACTGCATAAAGTCCAGCGCGTTCTTCGTAACGCCCGCGAGCGTCCCGTGGTAGGCGCCCGTGCTGACTATCAGGGCGTCGGCGTCCTGGATCTCCTCGACGAAACGCCGGACCTCCGGACCGTACTCGTCGAGAGCCAGCCCCGGCTCGTACATCGGGAGCCGCAACTCCCGCAGGTCCAGAAGCTCCACCTCCGCCCCGGCTTCCTCTGCGCTCGCCAGCGCCTGCCTGAGCGCCCCGAGGCTGGTCGAACCCTTCCGCAGCGTGCCACCCAATCCAACTACCTTCAAATGGTCTCTCAAAACGTACCCCTCTCAAACTCTCAAAATAAGAGTCTTAATGCCGGACTAATTGTAAGCCGCCCGGCTCCTTGTGTTGTCAGTGCGTGGTTATTGCCGCGCCGGAGCCTCGCTCCAGGTTGGACCGCGCTCTGACCAGAAGCTCGTGAAACACGCGCCGCTCCTCCGCGCTCATACCCCGCAGAAGCCGCTCCTCGGCCGTCTCCCAGCAACGGGCGACGGGCTCTTCGAGGGCACGTCCTTCCGATGTGAGGTGTACCCGGAAGCTCCGGGCGTCCGTGGGGTCCGGCCTGCGCTCGACCATACCGCACCCCTCCAGCCGGCGCAGCATCTTGGTGATGGTCGGCGGCTCGACGCCGAGCCGGACCGCGAGTTCTCCGCCGCGCAGCCCGTCCTCCTGCCACAGCTCCATAAGCACCATCTCCTGCCCGACGTGCAGGCCGTGCCGGGACAGCATCCCTCCGACATTTCCCCGGTGCGCCTTGCAGGTCTTCGCCAGCGTAAAGCCGGTCAATCGCTTTACGGGGTGAGTCTGTATCCCCTTCTCCGTTCTCGCGGTGCCCCTCAACCGACGGACCTGCTGTTCGGACGGAAGGCGTCGGAGTCGAGACCCCACCCGACGATGCGCTGGGGGTGGATCCGGATCACCTCGTCCGAGAAGCCCTCGACGATCTCACCACCGCCCTCCGAATAGACCTCCGCCCGGCCGCGCACCTCCACGCCCCGCGCCTTCCACGGCGGCGGCACGTCGTCCACCACGAACGCCGCCTTTCCGGTGGTCCTCGCGTCCCGGAACTTCTTCGTCCTGCCCAGGTTACGCCCGCCGATGTCTATGGTGTCCATCTCCTCGTTGTACCTGAAGCCCACGGGTACCACGTGCGGAACGCCCGCCGCGTCCACCGTGGCGAGCCGCCCCAGACGCTGCTCCCGCATGTAAGAGATCTCCGCCTTCGTAAAGCTGCTCATGCCCGCTCCGACTTCCTGCGCGCCGTCAGCCGCTCGTAGTTGAGCCGGAACAGCTCGACCGCTCCTTCCACGTCCTCCTCGCCCCGGATGCGGTAGCTCACCCACCCGGTCT
>DASSMB010000258.1:0-8808 GCA_035689095.1 Rubrobacteraceae bacterium
CCAGTCAGAGTCCGTTATCTCCTCAAAGCTCTGCTTCGGCGCGATCCCGGCGTTGCTCACCAATACGTCAACCGGACCTAAAGAGCTCTCGACCGCGCTACACATCTCCTCCACCGCCGCCGGGTCTCTCAAATCTCCCCCAACGGCCACCGCCCTACGGCCTTCAGGCTCCACGCGCGCGACGACCTTGCCCGCCGACTCCTCGTCGTTCCCGTAGCCGACAGCCACGTCCGCGCCGACCCCGGAGAGCCGTTCCGCTATCGCCGCCCCGATCCCGCGGCTCGCTCCCGTTACCAGCGCGACGCGCCCTCCAAGATCCATGTCTACCCCCGTAGAGATCGGGGCGAGCCTTGTGGCCCGCCCCGGTAAAGACGCTTCCTTACCGCCCGTTATACGTTGACGGACTTCATGCTCTCCTCGCTGTAGCGTTCGCCCGCAGCCGACCCGACAGGCGCGGCCTCTTCTATGCGAGCCAGATCCTCATCGGTGAGTTCGATGTCCACTGCGGCGGCGTTCTCTTCAAGGTACTTGCGACGCTTGGTGCCGGGGATCGGGACGATATCGTCACCCTGAGCCAGGAGCCAGGCGAGCGCGAGTTGGCCGGGCGTAGCTCCCTTTTCTTCCGCTATCTCCCGCACCCGCTCGACCATCTGGAGGTTCTTCTCGAAATTCTCGCCCTGGAAGCGCGGGGAGCTTCGGCGGTAGTCGCCCTCCGGCAGGTCCTCGAACTTCTCGAACTGTCCGGTAAGGAATCCCCGCCCCAGCGGGCTGTAGGCGACGAAGCCGATCCCGAGCTCGCGCACGGTCGGCAGGATCTCATCCTCCGGGTCCCGGCTCCACAGCGAGTACTCTGTCTGGAGCGCCGTGACCGGGTGTACAGCGTGAGCCTTGCGGATGGTATCGGGCGCGGCCTCGGAGATGCCCAGGTAACGTACCTTGCCCGCCTCGACCAGTTCCTTCATGGCGCCCCAGGTCTCCTCGACCGGCGTATCCGGGTCCACCCGGTGCTGGTAGTAGAGGTCTATGTAATCGATACCGAGGCGCTTCAGGGAGTCGTCGCAGGCTCTTCTCACGTACTCGGGCCTGCCATTGATGCCTAGCCGGGCTCCGTCTTCGCCCCGCTCGTTGCCGAACTTGGTAGCGAGCACCACGTCGTCGCGCCGGTCCGCTATCGCCTTGCCGACGAGCTTCTCGTTGGTGAACGGGCCGTACATATCCGCCGTGTCCAGGAAGTTTATGCCGAGTTCCAGAGCGCGGTGGATGGTGGCTATCGACTCGTCCTCGTCGGGGGTGCCGTAGAACTCGCTCATCCCCATGCACCCGAGTCCCAGCTCCGAGACCACGAGTCCCTGGCTTCCGAGAGTGCGCTGTTTCATACGTGCCTCCTTCTCAAATCGCCGTGCCCGCCCCGTGGAAATAAGATCGCGGCCAGCGGGCTCATGAAGATCCTTGCAGTACCTTGCCGTGTCGCCGCGGACCAAGTTTTACCATCACCCGTACTTCCTAAACAGGCTGCGCCGACTGTGCCGGCAGAGTCTACCCGCCGTTTTGCCCGCCGGAACCCGGCGACCCGGCGGAGGGTGCTACAGAATACTCCGGAAGGCGAGGATTTCCGGTCTCGCATCGAAACGTCTAATCAATTTGGGCTAGAATTTAATCCCCCTATTGGTGGTAGCGGAGCCAAGTATTTAGGAATATCTTTCTGGTTGACGAGTACCAGCTAACTCACGAGAGGCGTTCGTCGTGAAGAACTCGCGACACAGTAAACCCGGCGCGTACAACGTGGCAGGTCTCGCGTGGACGCGCCTCCGTATCGGACCCATAGACCTGGCCCTCGTCGCGACGACGGCGGTGATGCTGGCGACGATGGTGTCCGCCGCGAAGTTGACGATAGGCTGCTTCCACGTGGTCTTCGTATTGCTGACCTTCGGGGCGTTCTTCTGGAAGTTCAGGGCCTTCGTGTGGCGGGCGGTCTTCTGGGTCGCTGTGGACACGGGAGTAGTATTGCTGGCGGCCGTGTATGGCTCACTCCCTTACGATGAGCTTATCGAGATTCCGCTCCTCAGCATTATCCTGGTGCTGGTGTTCATGATCGCCCGCCGCCGGGCCGAAGCGCAGGCGCGGCTGCAGGAGCAGGACGAAGCCTTCCTCGAAGCGATCCTCGGTAACATGGAGGACGCGGTCGTGGCATGCGACGCCGGGGGACGGCTGGCATTCTCGAACCCCGCCGCCCGGACGATCCACGGGCTGCCCGAGGGGCTACCCGAGGGGTTGCCCGAGGAACTGCCGCTGGAGCAATGGACCGATCACTACGAGCTACGGACGGAGACCGGCGCTACCGTGGACGAAGCGGATATCCCGATACTCCGGGCCCTCCGGGGAGAGAGGATAAAGGACGAGGAGTTCGTGATCTCGACGAAGGACAATCCGGCGCGCTATCTGCTGGTCAGCGGAAACCGCATGCAGGGCAGCCTGGAACAGACGCTCGGGGCGGTAGTAGTGATGCGCGACATTACCGAGCGCAAGCTGGCCGAACGCAGGCTGCGCGAGGTGCAGGAAGACGAGCGCGAGCGCATAGCCCGCGACCTGCACGACGCGGTCTTGCAGGACCTCTCGTGGGCCATGCGGAAGATCGAGTACGACCGCATGATGGGGCTCGTGGACCTGAAAAACGACCTCGCCTCCGAGCAGGTGGTGCCCGCTCTCAGACGCGCGGTCCAGGGGGTACGAAACTCGATCTACGACCTATTCCCCAGGGATGCCTCGAAGCTACCGTTCGCGGAGCTGCTGGAGTCCGCGCTGGATCTGAACCGCGAAATATCGCCGGAGATAGATTTCGAGGCCGTGATCGGCGAGTTCCCGCGGAAGCTCCCGCAGCCGGCGGGTGCGGAGGTAATGAAGATCATCCAGGAGGCGCTGGTGAACGCCCGGCGCCACTCCTCAGCCTCCCGCGTGCGGGTAACGCTCGACATCGAGGGGGACCAGCTCGTCGTGTGCGTGGAGGACGATGGTAGAGGCTTCGAGCCCCACACGGTTCCCGGACTGGGGATGGCGGGCATGAGAGAGCGGGCCGAGAGACTCGGCGGCAGCCTGGAGATCCACAGCCGCGAGCTGGAGGGTACCCGGGTGTGCTTCAGCGCCGCGAAAGAGCGCCTGACACACCCCCAACAGCCGCAAGAGAAGCTGTCCTGGGTCTCGGGAAAGCAGCCGGGTAGCTCGTAGAAGGCTGAGAACACCGTGATAGAAAACGCCGTGATAGAAGCTCGCCGCGAAAGTGGATGTAAGCCGGGGTGTCCGGCCGGGGATAGAGAAGGAGCCAGATGGCCGAAGAGCCCATAGAATCAGTCCGCATCATGGTCGTCGAGGACCATAGCTCGTTCCGGCAGGCCCTGGCGCACATGCTGGACCTGGAACCAGGGTTCTCCGTGGTCGCGGAGGCCGGTACGCTGGCAGAGGCGCGTAAGCGCTCCAAAGAGAAGCCCGATGTCGCCATCGTGGATATGGCGCTCCCTGATGGCGAAGGGACCGAGCTCATCCGCGAGCTTCACAAGTCCGGGGACCGGGTGACGGCGCTTGTGCTCAGCGGGAGCCTCAGCCGCCGGCAGTACGCCCGGGCGGTAGAGGCGGGCGCAGCCGGGGTGATGCACAAGACGTCGAGCATCGAGGAGATCGTGGACGCGGTCCGGCGCCTGAAGGCGGGCGAGTCTCTACTCTCGCTGGACGAAGTCGTCGCGCTATTTCGCGACGTGGGCCAGGAGCGCGAGCAAAACCGGGACGCGAAGCAGGCTGTGGAGAGCCTCAGCCAGCGCGAGCGGGAGGTGCTCTCGGCGCTCGCGGAGGGACTCGACAGCAGAGAGATCGCCGAGCGGCTCAACATCACCGTGGACACCGAACGGTCGCACTTCATCAGGATCTTCGCCAAGCTCGGCGTACACTCGCGGTTGCAGGCCCTCGTCTTCGCCGTGCGCCACGGCATCGTGGAGATCCACTGATACCGGCCCGTCCAGGACTACAGTCTCAAACTTTAGACCATTTGGTGTAAAGAAAGTTAATGTGTATGGACGATGACGGGCTCTGCGGGTCTGTACACAATAGGTCCATGCGAAAGACGCGCCTCCTGCTGGTCAACGAGCCTCTCTCCTACCGCGACGCCATTGCTCACGTCTTCCGGGAGCTTCGCCCGAACCTGGAGGTGCTGGCCTGCGATCCGGATGATGTGGAATCCGGCCTGGAGGCCCTCGCTCCCGACGTCGTGATCTGCAGCGCGCTCACACCCGCCATTCGAGACGGGGTCAGGGTCTGGATCGAGCTTTACCCCGGAGGCGAGCCGTTGGCCGTGGTGAGTATCGCGGGAGAGCGCGCCACCTTCTCCGACATAGAACTGCCGGACCTTCTCTCGGTCGTGGACTCGACGACCGAGATACTCCAGCACAACCTCTAACTCTCTGCACGAGCGGCTTTTCCTGTCTCTACGCCTCCGCGGGTCGGTGCCGGCCGCGCTCACCCGAGCCTCTGTCCCGGCGAGCGCGCGGGAGAGCGTTCAATCGTTCAATCAAATGAGTTAATCCAGGCGCATCAAGCAAAGTTCATTGATCTGCGCGATGGCAGACCCGGCGCTCCATTCCATTATTCAGCCACAGGTCAGCCGAGGAAGGGATACGAATGTCAGCACTACGGGTTTCTGGAGAACGCGGGAGCCCGCGCTCTCGAAGATTCGACGCCCGGCTCACAGCTGTGGCGGCGTTGTCGCTTGTTGCTTCCCTTCTCCACCTCCTGGTCGTCCCGGAGCACTTCGCGGAGTGGTGGGGCTACGGCGCCTTCTTTCTGATCACTGCCCTGGCCCAGGGCATCGGCGGCGTGGCGCTACTGCGCTGGCCCATGCGGCCTCTCTTCCTCGCGGGCATTGCCGGCAACGGGGCCATTGTGGCGATGTGGCTCGCGAGCCGGACGGTCGGCATCCCGTTCTTCGGGCCGCACGCCTGGGAGGTAGAGGGCGTCGGGACCATAGACCTGGCCTGCACGATCTCCGAGGTGGCCCTGATAGCCGCGCTCGGCGCGCTGGCGCGTTCGAAGAGGCGGCACCAGCGCGAGACGAGTGGAGCGTATGCGACATGACCGGATTTCCGTGCCGCGGGGGGATCCCGCGCGGACCTACGAGTAGAGCCAGAACAGAGATGAGCAAGGAGGAAGATCGATGACACCGGCCAAGACGTTGAAGGTTCGGAGATGGGACAGGGGGGCGCGGCTTCTCGCGGCCCTTCTTCTGCTGCTCGCGGCCGCGCTGCTCGTCTCGCAGTCGCCCGCGCTGGTACAGCAGGCGGGCGCGCAGACCTCCGGCCCGTCTTCTCTGGTCGTCAAGGACCTGAAGACCGGAGACCCCATTGCTAACTTCAACTACACCATCAACGCGGACAACGTCGGGGACCCGGCGGACCCGGCGAACATGCCGTCCGTCATAAAGGGCCAGAGCAACAGCCCCGTTGCGGCTGTCGGGGATCAGGGCAGCGCCGGAAGCGTAGACCTGGACCCCGGCAAGTACGTGGCGAGTGTCTCGGCCGACGGCTACAAGCTCGGCGGCGAGCACTTCAGCGCCGGGGACACCGTAACGGTGTTGCTGGAGCCGGAGCCGAAGGCGGGCCTAGATCCCTCGCGGCTCGCCAAGATCCGGGTCCACGCCTTCGAGGACAACCGGATGGTCAACGGCGAGAACGACGCTCCCCTGGAGTCCGGTCTCGAAGGCTTCGACGTCGTTATCAAGGACGAGGTCGGCCACGTTACGCAGGACTACTACGGCAACGCCATCGGCACCGAGTACGAGAAGGACGCCAACGGCGACCTCGTGCTCGACCCGAACGGCCAGCCCATCCCGGTCCCGAACACGGGCGGGAACATACTGACGGATGCCAACGGCGACGCGGTGGTCGAGAACCTGGCGCCGGGCAAGTACGGCGTCCAGGTCATCGCGCCCGATGGGTCTGGGTGGATCCAGACCTCCACCCTTGAAGGCACGCACACCATTGACGCCTGGATAGACGAGGGAAACGACGGCACGATCAGCGAGGTCCCCGGCGTCTCCCCCTCGCCGATGGCGGAGATCGGGTTCGTCAAGGAGCAATCCTTCGCCAACCCCGGAAGCGGCAGCATAAAGGGCCGCGCCCGCACCGCCCTCGAATACATCACCGAGGCGGCGAACCCGCCGCTCGGAGACCCGGTAAAGAGCCCCTACATAGCGCTCACGGCGCTCGACCTGAACGACGAGCTCTCCTACCTTGGACGCGGCAACCCGGACGGCACCTTCGACATCCAGAACGTCCCGGACGGCAAGTATCAGCTCACGATCTGGGACGAGCCGATGGACTACATCATCTCCTTCCGCACCGCGACCGTCTCCGGCGGCAACGTCGTTGACATGGGCGACATCGGTGTCCCCCGCTGGTTCGGCAAGACCCTCGGCACCGTCTTCGAGGACAACGGCAAGGACGGTAACGGCAACCCCATAACCCGCGCCGACGGCACGGACGCGGCCGGGAACCAGATCCTGGACTGCGACCAGAACGATCCGAATAGCTGCGAGAAGGGCCTGCCGGGCGTGGACGTTGGGACCCGCTACAAGGACGGCTCCACCCAGTACGGCACCCTCACCGACGCGCAGGGCCACTACGCGCTGAACGAGACCTTCCCCCTCGGCCGCTTCACCGTCGCCGAGGTCAGCAACGTCCGCTACGCGCCGACAGGAGCCTCCGTCCGCAGCGAGTACAACGGCACCGACCTCAAGAGCCTCTCGGTACCCGGCGCCCTGCTGATGAGCACCTTCTCCTGGACCGGCAAGAACTACATAGACTGGGGCAAGAAACGCTACACCGGGAGCGAGAACGGCGGCATCTCCGGCATCGTCTACTACGCGACGATGCGGACCGAGGAGAACGCCCGCTACCAGAGCGGCGACCCCTATGAGCCGGGCGTCCCCGGCGTGAAGGTGGACCTCTACCAGGCCGACACCGACGCCAACGGCGACCCGATCAAGGAGGCCGATGGCTCCGTCAAGACCAAGACCGCCGACCCGATAGCCACCGTCAATACCGACTCCTGGCAGCAGCCCACGGGTTGCGACGTGCTGGACGAGAACGGCAACACCCCCACGGACCCGGCCTACGCGCCGACCGCGCAGCAGATAGCGGACAACTGCCTCGAAGTGCCCGCCCTGGGTAACGAGACCCGCGACGGCGTCTTCGACGGCGGCTACGCCTTCAGCACCTACACGGACCCTTCCGACGGGCAGACCAAGCCGCTCCCGCCGGGCGACTACGTCGTCAAGATGCGGATACCCAAGGACAAGAACGGCAACGACCTCTACAAGATCGTCAAGGAAGAAGACGTAAACATCGAGAAGGGCGAGAACTTCGTCCCGCAGGTGCCGCCCCCGCCGTGCGCCGGCGCGCTGCACACCGTCAACGACCCGCGCCAGGGTCCCTACGACGGCCAGCAGATGCCGCTGTGCGACAGCAAGCTCGTTCACCTGAACGCGCAACAGAACGCGGGCGCCGACTTCTTCATGTTCACCGACACGCCCATACCGGGCCGCGTCTGGGGTCTCGTCACCGACGACCTGAACATCGAGACCGACCCGAGCCTCCTCTACTACGGCGACAAGAAGGGCATCGCCCACATCCCGGTCGGCGTCTACGACCACACCGGCAGGCTCATACAGACCGTCTACACCGACGATAACGGGATCTTCGAGACGATCCTGCCCTCCACGGGGACCTTCAACGTCCCCACCCCCTCCGGCGTCTCTCCCAACATGTACACCTTCCTCGCCAACGACCCCGGCCCGGACCCGAACAACCCTAACCCCGTCCAGGGACCCGGAACCGTCATGGGCTACGACCCAAACTACAGCACGCTGCCCCTGATCTACGACGTCTGGCCCGGCAAGACGACGGCCGCCGACATGGCGATCCTGCCGAACACCCCTGGTGGGGATCCCGGCGGCGCGCAGGCGGGAGAGCCGGAGGACGGCGCGCCCGACGTGCAAAACGTCCAGAACCCGGTCGTCCAGGCCGCGGGCGCCAGGAACCTCGTCATCAAGGGCAAGGACTTCGGCGCTGCTCCTCAAGTCACCCTCGACGGCAAGCAGATAACGGTCAACTCCATGAGCGGCGACACGCAGATAAACGCGGCCGTTCCGGCGGGCTTCCCGGTCGGACCGCACGAGCTGCTCGTCAAGTCGGGCGGCAGGACCAGCGCGACGGGCCTCAAGGTTCATGTGCTGGGCACGTCCGGCAAAACTACCTACAGGCCGACCGTGATCCGAGTCAATCAGGGGCAAAAGATCCAGGACGCCATAAACCGGGCGAGCGGCAACACCCTGATCGTGGTCGGACCCGGAACGTATAACGAGAACCTGATCGTGCACAAAGGCGTGAAGCTACAGGGCGTCGGCCCCGGCAGCGTCACCATTAACGGCAGCTACGTGGACGCCCACTCGGCGGCCTGGCACAGCCTCCTCGGCAGCGTCAACTTCGACGGCGACAGGAACGTCAACGAAGGATCGGCGATCACCGTCCTCGCCAAAGCGGGCCAGTTCACGCCGACCTTCCGTCCCTCCATCGACGGCTTCACCATCAAGGGCGGGCGCGGCGACTCCGGCGGCGGCATCTTCGTCAACGGGTACGGCCGCTACCTCGACATATCCAACAACGTCATCCAGGGCAACCGCGGCTACTACGGAGGCGCGGTCACGCTGGGACGGCCCTACTCCGGCGACGCTCACAACACGAACGTCCGCATCCGCTACAACCGCGTGCT
>DASSMB010000259.1:0-5311 GCA_035689095.1 Rubrobacteraceae bacterium
CATCAGACGCCGGGCGAGTCTCTTTACCTCCTCGATCCGCTCCTCGCGTTCCATCTCCCGGAACTCCACCCCGCGCGCCGCCGCGTACTCGCGGGCCGAGACCGGCGCCCCGAAGCCGACGGCGGCTGTCCCGAGGCGGAATCTACCGGCGCGGCGCGCCCGAAGGAGGTTGCGTGCTACCGAGACGCCCGTGGAGGCGAAAAGTCCGCCCCGGCCTCTTACTCCGGCCTCCGGGCCGCCGGGCTGCAGGAGGCTGTGATCCTCCAGCACCCAGTGGTAGTTGACGCCGACGGGCACGAAGAGGATGTCGCCGGCCTGCGGATCGAAGCGGCGCAGCATGTAGTCCAGGAGCCCTATCTTCGGTTCTCGGGGCTTTCCGTCCCGGCTCAGTCCGCCCTCGGGGAAGAAGACCTGTACGAGACCGCCTTCGACGGCCATCTGCACGAAGCGCTCCAGGACGCGCCGGTACAGCGTGTCTCCCGACCCGCGCCGCACGAAGAAAGCGCCCATACCCCCGATCAGGTCCCCCAGCGGCCACACGCAGGCCCACTCCCCCGCCGCGTAGCTGAGAGCGGTGCGGTGGGCCGTGAGGTGGGCCAGCAATACGTAGTCCATGTTGCTCCGGTGGTTCATGACGAAGACCACGCTCGCGCCCTCATTCGCGCCTTCGTCCACCGCCGCGAGTCCCTCGTCGGAGACGACGCGGACGTCGTAGAGGGAGCGGGAGACCCGGTCAGCCAGCGGTATCCCGACCTTAAAGTAGAGGAAGGCGTTGAAGGACGGCACGATCTCCCTGGCGTAGCGCTCCACGCGGGCCATCGCGGAGGCCATGGAGACGCCGTTCGCGTCGGCGTATGTCTGGGCGGCCCGCAGTATCTCCTGGTCGTGGGTGAGTCGGCGGATGAGAGCCCGCCGCCGGGTCAGCTTGAAGGTTGGGAACTTGATACCCCGCCGGCCGGCCTCCTCGACCACCCTCTCGCTCTGCTGCCGCAGGAACCAGCGCACCGCGGGGACCAGCCGTCCGGCCGCAACGAAACCGGCGAGCAGGGACAGCAGAGCCACCGTCCAGCTCAACCGGCTTCTCCTATCGCTCACGGCTCTCCCCGCATCCGATCCCCTGACACGAACCGCAGTATAGCCGGATACGGGAAGCCGGCGTCCACATCGGCGCGCCACGAGCTCACATCATCCGTAGCCCGGCACGATAGGCGCGGGGGAACCGTCCACACGGCCTCAGCTATTGCCCCAGTCGGGAAACACGACCGGCCGAGCCGCGCCGAACCGCAAAGGTCTCTAGCTCAGGCTGCGCCCCGTATCGACCGGGATGACGACGCCCGTCACCGCCGTCATCAACGTCGCCACAGCCACGATCGTGGCCCCGATGTCGCGCGGCGTGGTCAGGCGCCCGAGCGGCGTGCGGGAGATGTGGCTCTCCAGGAAATCGGGGTCGAACTTCTTCGCCGCCTCCGTCAACACGAGGCCGGGAGAGACCGAGACCACACGAACGCGCGGCGCGAGAGCCAGCGCGAGCGATTTCGTGAGCGTGTCCACGGCGGCCTTCGAAGCGCAGTACATGATGTTGGAGCCGATGGCGAGTTTCGCGGCGATGGACGAGATATTCACCACCAGGCCGTCGCCATCGCGCGCGAGCAAGCCCTTGAGCGCGCGCACGGTGGCGAAAGTGCCGCGCACATTCGTCGCGAGCACGCGGTCGATCAACTCGTCGTCGAGATCGTCGAGGTCCTCGGCGGGGACGAAGCGCGTCGTGCCGTGGCAGTTCACCAGGATGTCCAGGCGGCCATGATGCTGCTCCAACTTCCGCGCCAGCTCCGACAGCGCTGCGCTATCGGTGACCGGCGCGGCGTACGCCGCGTGTCCCGCGCCCGGATTCGGCAGGCGCTCGACAAGCGTTACCGCTTCGTCGCGCGAGCTGTTGTAGCCGACGATCACGGTCGCGCCGTGCTCGGCGAGCACCTCGCAGATGCCCACGCCGATGCCGCCGGCGCCGCCGGTGACCAGAGCGATCTTCCCATTCAGGGTCGTCATCCATTCTCCTCCAAACTTCAGCGTCAGTTGCAATAACCAGCTCTCTTATGAGCGCGTATCGCGAATATGTCAGGGGCGCGGACGCCTTCGCGAACACCTGCTCTCCCGGCACCCGGGCGACGGCCTTGAGGTACTCTCGCGGTTCCTCCAGACTCGGTGGCACAACGGCAGGCTTCGGCTACTTGCCCCCGTACTCGACTCCCGCTTCGATTGTCCTCGATGGGGCGGCGGCCATTCAACTCCCGCTGGATAGCTCGCCGCACCTGTAGTACCGGGATCTCGCCACCGGACGTCCGACAACAGGAACCGCCCGAGCGGCGTGAGATCTTCACCCGAGAGATACGCCCTAGCGGGTCTCCGAGTGCGCGCCGCCACTCAGGCGAGACAACGCATTCCCGGCCTCCTCCATGAGTTCCGCCACTATCTCCGCCGCTCCCTGCCCGTCCTTGAGCAGCCGGAGCCCCTGCCCGGCGAGCAGCGGCGAGTAGTCGCCGTTGTCCGCCGCCTGCGCCGCGGCGTAGATATCTCCGGCGGCCATGCCGTGAAGGATCCAGCCCAGCGGCTCGGGGCCTTCTCTCAGGTACTCATCAGCCAGCCGGTTGCGGAACCCTCGCGCCGGACGCCCCGTAAACACGTGGGTAACGACCGTGTCCGTCTCGGTGGAGCTCAAAAGTCGCTCGCGGTAGGCGGGATGCACGCCGCTCTCCCGCGCCGACAGGAACCGGGTCCCCACCTGGACCCCGTCGGCCCCGAGCGCCAGAGCGGCGAGCAGGCCCCGGCCGTCCGCGATGCCTCCGGCGGCGACCACCGGCACGTCCACCGCGTCCACGACCTGCGGTACCAGCGCCATCGTCCCGACCAGCGGCGCCTCGCGGTTCGGGCCCAGCTCGAACGTGGAGCGGTGCCCCCCGGCCTCGGCGCCCTGGGCGACGATCACGTCCGCGCCGCGCTCCGCCACGAGGACCGCCTCCTCGACCGTCGTGACCATCGCCGAGAAGAGCATCCCCTGATCGTGCGCCCGCTCTACCAGGTCTCCGGGCTCTCCCAGCGCCACGCTCAACACGGCCGCCCGCTCCTCGAACACCACCTCTAGCTGCTCCCGAAGCGGCGAGGGCGGCAACGCGATATCAGTCTCTCCCGCCGGCAGGTCCAGCCTCTCCCGGAACCGGTCCAAAAAACGCTGCACGGACCCTACGTCGGGGTTCCCTTCGCCTGGAGGTGCGATCAGGAAGTTGACCCCGAACGGCCTGTCGGTCAACTCCTTGACCGTCCGGATGTCCTCCCGCAACTTCTCCGGCGACACCCGCGCGCCCGCCAGCATCCCGAACCCTCCGGCATTGCAGACCTCGGCGACAAGCTCCGGCGTCGTCCACCCTCCGGCCATCGGAGCCTGGATGAGGGGATAGCGTATGCCGAGAAGCTCGCACAACGGGGTCGAGAGAGAAGGTTCAAACGCCACAACAGACCTCCTTGTCATAGAGTTCCGGCAAGGTCCCCACCGTACCTGAGAACTACTTACGCCATCACGGTCACGATACTCTACACGCGGCTCTCATGCCATCCGCTCTAAGATGGCGCATTTGAGATAGTGGGTCTCGGGGATGGTCAGGATCTCCGGGTGGTCCAGGGCCTGTCCCCGCCACTCCCGGAGCCGCATCGTTGCCCCCGCGTCCGCCGCCGCGCCGCGCAGGGTCTCCTCCATGAGATCGCGCGTGAAGTGGTAGGAGCAGGAACAGGTGACGAGCACGCCGCCGGGGGCGAGAAGCTTCATGGCGCGGAGGTTTATCTCCTTGTACGCGCGGCGCGCCTTCGGCAGCTCGCGTTTGGTCTTGGCGAAAGCGGGCGGGTCGAGGATGACAGTGTCGTAGCGCTCCCCGGCGTCGGAGATCTCGCGCAGCAGGTCGAAGGCGTTGGCGCGGATGAAGGTGAGGTTCTCGTAGCCGTTGAGCGCGGCGTTGGCGCGGGCGGCCTCCAGCGCGGGCCCGCTCGCGTCCACGCACTCCACCGTATCGGCGTTGCGGGCGGCGTGCAGGGCGAAACCGCCAGCGTAGGAGAATACGTCGAGGACGCGGCCGCGCGAGTAACGCCCGGCGGCGAGGTGGTTCTCGCGCTGGTCCAGGAACCCGCCGGTTTTCTGGCCGCCCCAGAGATCTGCGCGGTAGCGTACGGGGCCTTCGCGCACAACGACACTTTCGGGTACGTCGCCTGCCAGGACGCGCACATCCACGTCTAAACCCTCGCGTTTGCGGGCGGTGGTGTCCCCACGGAGCAGGATGCCGTCCGACGCCTGGAGGTCCTGGAGCGCGGCCACGACCCACTCCAGGCGCCGCTCTACGCCCGCGGACCCGATCTGTAGCACGAGATGATTCCCGTAGCGGTCCACCACGAGCCCCGGCAGCCTGTCAGCCTCGGAGTGGAGGAGCCGGTAGACGTCGGCGTCTATATGTAAAGAGTCGCGGTAGGCGATGGCTCGTCGCAGTCGATTACGGAACCAGGCTTCGTCTAATGGTTCGTCCTCGCGGGTGGCGACGCGGAGTGAGATCTGGCTTCGGGGGTTGTAGAAGGCCCGTCCGAGGAAGCTGCCCCTGCGGTCCACGACGCGGACGACGTCACCAGGCTCCCCCGAGGCATCGGCCACGTCGGAGCGGTAGATCCAGGGGTGTCCAGACCGGGCGCGGGCAGCGCCCCGGTTCGTCACAACGGCTTCCAGCGTCTCTCGCTCCAACCTCGTGTAAGCCTCCTTACCCGGCGTACCGGCGAATTCTGTTAGCATCTTCAGCGTATACTTGAATATACCTTTATCTCGCGGAGGAAAGACGGTGGATCGGTGACGGCGGCCAGGAAGCGTGTGGTTATCGTGGGGGCCGGGATGGGCGGACTGGCCGCGGCGATCCGGCTGTCGGCACTGGGCTTCGAGGTCGAGGTCTTCGAGAAGAACCCGACAGTCGGCGGACGCATGAACCGCCTGGAAGCCGAGGGCTTTACCTTCGACACCGGTCCCTCGCTCCTCCTGATGACCGACACCTACCGCGAGCTGTTCCGCTTCGCCGGGCGGGATCTCGACGACTACGTGAACCTCATCCCGCTGGACGGGCAGTACCGCGTAACCTTCGGGGATGGCGATACGCTCACGATCCGGCGCGCCCTCCCGGAGCTTATAAAAGAGATCGAACGCATAGAACCCGGCGTCACCCCGAACTTCTACCGCTTCCTCGAAGACGCCTGCTACAAGTACCGTCTCGGCCGCTCCGAGTTCGTCGAACGC
>DASSMB010000260.1:0-14661 GCA_035689095.1 Rubrobacteraceae bacterium
GCCATGCCGACCTCCACACAGATCACTCTCGGGAACGATCTGGACGGCAACAGGAAGATCGCGTGCCCCAACACCCAGAGCAAGTGTGAGTACATCACCTACAGGTTGAGCGGCGCCACGCTTCTTAGGAACAATACTGCCAACGCCAGCAGCGGTGGAGACGCGGTGGCGGAGAACGTGAAAGACGTGGACGGCGATGGAAAAGCGCTCACTTTCAGTTATATGAAAAGTAACGGTACGACCGCAACCAGCGAGAGCGACATAAGGATAGTGCGGGTCAAGCTGGAGGTCTCGAAGAGCGGCGGGTCATTTGACGACGGCACCCAGACGGTCACGACGGATATAGCTCTAAGGAACAGGTAGGCTCGAATGGTACGCCGGCTCTTGAAAGACGAATCGGGGATGACGATGGCTCTCGCGGTCATGATGGTCGTCATCATCGGGGTCATGGGGGCCGGGCTCCTGACCTTCACCATGCGCGACCTGGATACTGTCGTCCAGACCAACCAGGGACAGACCGCCCAGGCGATGGCCGATGCCGGGATGCAGGCCGCCAAGTTGCAGCTACACACGATGGACTCGAACCCTCTGCACTACGATGGTGTTAGCAACGCCACCAACACTGAGTCGTCCTGGTCCAGGACCGCCAGCGACCCGACGACCTGGAAACATATGACCTTCGGCGGCAACGACATGTGGGTGGACATCAAGTACCTGCCGCCGTCGAGCAACGCTACGCAGGCGTCGGATAAGAACTTCGCGCCCGTGATCCTCCCTAGCGGCGCGACGGACAGTAACAGGGACCCCGACACGGACCCTGACTACCCGAGCGACCGCCACTACTTCCGGGTAACGGTGGAGGCAAACGCCGACGGCGCGGTGCGCTGGTATCAGGCCATCTACCAGACGGAGAACTACAACTTCCCCGTCTCCTACTTCGCGACCAGGGACATAAACGTTACCGGAGCTTCCGCCACCGTAAACGGGGTCAGCCTGTTCGCTCAACGATACATAACGAACCTGACCCCGGACAGCAAGACCGGCAGCAAGGTCAAATGCGGAACCATATGTGGAGTGGATCAAGCCTATAGTAACTGGGCCACTAACCCCGACGGCACAGCCAACGGCTACAACAAGACAGCACGTCCGACCACGTCCGCAGGCGCGGCGGCTCTGGGAGGCACTCCCCCCACAGCAGCTTGCTCGTCAGCCGCTATATCGAGGGATAGCGGTATCGGATACGCCTCGGCCAGCGACAACACGAACCAGAAGAAGATGAGTGCGGATCCCCAGGACTACGGTCAGCGCGACTATGATCGCGACAGCGACTTTAAATGTCCCAGCAGTACCGCCGTATCGTCTGGCAGACCGGAGTTCACCCTCAATACCTGGACCGCGTCTGGCGCGACACAACCCTCGACAAAGATAACGTTCCCTTTCGCGGTCAACGACTCCTCGACCGACGCCGCGATCCTGAGTAGTCTCAAGGATAAGGCACAGGCTCAGAATCACTATGTGCAGGTCGATAACGGCAGCAGCTCGAAAGAGATAGACATTGCTGATTCGACGGGCTTCAACACGCCGTCAGGAGCCGTTTATCCTCCAAACTCGACCCTTGACACCGTGATGTACATAGAGTTCACCGGAAGTGTCAAGGGAAGCGTTCTGTACAAGACGGGTGGGAACGGCGACCAGTGGAAGGGCACCATAGTGGTCATCAATGGAGACCTCGACACCAGCGCTTCGTCCGCCAGCTATCAGGGCGTCATGATCGTCCGGGACGGTGTCAGTAATGGCACTGCCACTACCGAGAGCCAGATCACCACCTTCAACAACAGCGGAAGTCTGAACATCGACGGTTACGTCAACGTCGAGGGAGACCTGTTCCTTCAGGGGAGCGTGGGCGGAGTCTTCCCTGGCGAGCTGTTGAACGGCATTCCCGGCGTCGTTACCGTGAACCGCTGGAGTTGGCGGGAGTGCTACGCGGCAAACTGCCCCTGAAGCCGACGCGATGTAGGAGTTGAAGGGAGCCGCGCGCGACGCGGTCCGGTATCACTTCGAGCCTGCAGGCGGAGCCGCGGTTGGATCACAGGGCTTGGTCCTCCTTCTGGTCCATCGTGTTCAACTCTATCTAGTGCTCGGAGGACATCCCGACGTGCAATCGGCATAGCATCCTGCTCTCCGTGAGATCGGACCACTCTCGAAGATGTAAAATGGACATGACACAGTGACACAGAACATTCTGATTTTGACGGAAGGCATTTGAGGATGACGAGGGTGAGGTTGTCGGTTGATGTAGATCCGGAGTTGAGGCGCCGGGTGAAGGTCGTGGCCGCGGCCAGGGATCAATCGGTAAAGGAGTGGGTCGAGGGGGTAGTCCGGGAGGCCTTGATCCGGGAATACCGAGAGGCTACGGAGTACGCGCCGGGCCCGCCGGATAGCGACGAGGATCGGGCGTGGCTCGATAATGATCTCTCCGGGCTGGGGGAGTTCGAATCCTACGAATGGGAGGAAGGGGAGCTGGAAGAAGGTCGGCCCGTTAGCTACGAGCCGGGTGTCGGCGCCGTCGTGGAGGGCGGCAAGCAGCGTGGCGGAAGGTAACGGGGAGTCCGGCGAGCGGCTGGAGATCGGGGACGTTGTCTCCGCCCTGTTCCCGCTGCACCGTCCTGGCGGGCGCGAGCAAGAAGGGTACAGGCCGGCCGTGGTCGTCGGATTGCCCGAGTTTGCGGGGACTCCACGTTTCGGAGCTTTGATCTTCACTCCCATGACGACCGACCGGGGACAGGCATGGGCGCGGCGGAGCCCGGAGTTGTATCCACGCTACCCGGAGGGCACGGCGAATCTCAAGTCGCCTTCGGTGTGTCTGCTGGATCAGGTAAGGGCTCTGGATGTTGGACGGGTTCGCGATTATCGCGGGACCTTGAGTACGGAAGAGTACAGACCTATAGGAAAAGGCCTGGCGAAGATGATAAGGGACCCTCGCTAGATACAGAGCCCGCGAAGGACAGGTCACGGAGACGACGAGTCAGGTCTGACATATTGTTGCCCCTCTTCATCATCCAGGGTGTTGTTCAACGGAGCATCAAGGGTGAGGAGGTGCCTCTCGACTACTGACGCCTCACGATGCGTCGCTTTCCATGTTCTCCTCGCTCCCAATACGCTCCAGTATCCGTCGAGATACTCGCGGCGAGTCTACTATTGCTTCGAGCTCCTTAACATGCTCTTAATCCGTCTTCCTTCCAGTGGAGAATGGGAGTCTGTAGACTATGTATCATTAAATACAAAACGAGGTGGTGGTACATGATCTCCACGGAGAGAAGAGTGGTGACGTTTGTGTGGCGATGCACGGACTGCGCGAGCGTGTACGATGGTGAGAGCCTGCTATTCTTGCACGGCGATGGGTTCAACAGGTATTGCTCGTGCGGGGGACGGCTGGTGGAGGATGTGGAGTCACGGTTGGAGCGGCACTGCCGTCTGGTCTTGCCGGAGCATCTGGGGGGGACGCGGCTGCACCGGCAGTTGGAGCGGCGGTTGTCCGGGGAGGACTCGGTGGAGGTCTCGACCGGGCGCGGGGACGACGGGCGCATTCATCTCTTTAACTGCGCCAATTAGGGGCGGCTGATTGAGCGGTAGGGCTCCGGCGGGGAGCCGGGCTCTGCTGTTGAGCCACCTGTTGCGGGCGGTATTGTTCGGGGGGCTTGCGGGTTGGATCTCTTCTCTCCTCGGAGGTGTGGTGGATGGTTGGGTCCTTTATCTGGGGTGCGCGGCGCTGGCCGGAGCCGCAGGATGGGTGCTCGCGCGCCCGATGGAACGGAACTCGTTGCTGGCGGTCCTGGTCCTGTGGCTGGTGGCGGGTCTCCTGTATTATTCGCTAGGGACGCCCGTGGAGGCGGGGTTGCTGGGGGTCAGCGTGGGGCTCGGAGAGTACGTGGAGTTGGGCGGGGTAGTGATCGGTCTCGGGATCGGAGCCCTGTTGGGGAGGGCGGTGGCGCGACCGTAGCGGACGGCAGATCGGGTAGAGGGTCGCGCCGGACGCTAGAATGCTTCGTGTGGAAGAGCGGGAGACACGAGGCGGGGCCTTGCGGGTTGGGATGCGGTGGGGCGGTATCGGCGGGATCGTCGGTTTCGCCGCGTCGCTGCTCGGGTCGCTCGTCGGGATACTGGTCGCGGGGTTCGTCGGGGTCGCCTGCGGCCGTCGGGCCGCGGAGGCCGATGGGGGAGACTCGGCGGGGGCCGGGGCTCTCGCGGGGCTCGTGGGCGGAGCTGTCGCGGCCCCGGTCTACGTGGTCGGCGCGTCGGCCGGAGCGCTCGTGGCGGCGAGGACCGTCGAGATGGGTATGGTCGCCTCCATGCTCTCGGAGATGCTCGGCACCAGCATTACCTCGGAAGAAGCCTGGCGGATCTTCCTCATAGCCGTCGTCTTCGCCGCCGCGGTCCAGGCCGCTGTCTTCATCCTGACGTCCGTCGCCGCGGGAGCGTGGGTGAAGAGGAACAGCGGACAGGCTCCGGGCCTGTAGTAGACGAAGACGCGCCGGACCGCCGAGAGCCGAACGCTTAGGGCTTACTGCTGCTTCGCGGCTTCCGCGGCTCCCTCGCCGAAGACCAGGCCCTCGTCTTCGGGACGGGTTACGCCGGCGGCGTCCAGGCGCTGGTCTCGCTGGTACTTGCGGATGGCGGCTTTCAGGGTGCCTAGTCCCAGGGTGGCGCACTTGGGGCGGGAGGCGACGATCTGGCGTCCAAGTTGCTCGATCATCTCGTTGTAGTCCATCTGCAGGACCTCGTCCATCGTCAGGTCGCCGTCGTGGACCTGCTCCAGGATCATGGACGAAGCCGCCATGCTGATGGTGCAGCCCTCGCCTTCGTAGGAGACGTCCTCGATGTGCTCTTGGTCTCCGGCCCCCTTCAGGTAGACCGTCACCACGTCGCCGCAGCCGGGGTTGCCGCCCGGCATCGCCACGTCGGCGTCCTCCAGCGGACCGCGATGGCGCGGCTTCTCGTAGTGGTCCAGCAGGATCTGGATCTGTAACTGCCTGTCCAACACTTGCCCCTCTGTCTCTAATCTCTCGTAACGCCCGGATTCTATCGTAAGAATACTCCGGCGTGTCCGGCGGAGCCGTCCACCCATGCAGCCCGGCCCCGCGAGGCGCATAATCTCCATCCGTGAGGGTCGAGCGCGCGGAGCATCGGAGGTGAGGGGCCGGGACATCGGCCTGTTGCTCGCCCTCGGAGCGATGTGGGGCTCATCGTTCCTGTTCATAAAGGTGGCGCTAGGTGAGGTCGCGCCCGCGTTTATCGTGGCCTGCCGGGTCTTCTTCGGGGCGCTGACGCTTCTCGCCGCGGTCCCGTTCCTTGACCGGATCTTCGGCAAGACCCCGGACGGCCTGCTCCGCAGCGTCGCCCGGCTCTGGCGGCCGGTGCTCGTGCTGGGCGTCTTCAACGCCGCCCTGCCGTTCCTGGCGATCTCCTGGGGTACTCAGTTCCTCCCCAGCGGCACCGCCGCCATCCTCAACTCGACCGTCCCGCTCTTTACGGCCCTGCTCGCCGGACTGCTGCCGTGGATTACGGACGAGCGGCTCGGAGTCCTCGGCGTGGCGGGGATACTGCTCGGCGTCGCCGGGGTCGCGGTGCTGGCGGGCGGGTTCGGCGAGGGGTTTTCGGCGTCTCCTTCGGAGGCACTTCTGGGCGCCGGAGCCATCATGACGGGCTCCACGAGCTACGCCGTCGGCGGGCTGTACGCGCGCCGGGCGATGAAGGGCGTCCCGGTGCTGGTCTCCGCCGTCGGCCAGAGCGTAGCGGCCCTCGTCGTGATCCTGCCGTTCGCGGCGCTCTCGCTGCCGGATACCGTGCCGTCTCTACCCGTACTCGGCTCGCTGGTGGGGCTCGGCGCTATCGGGACCGGGTTCTCGCTGCTCCTGTACTTCAAGCTCATCGCCAACGTCGGGGCCACCCGGACCTCGACGGTAACGTACCTGGTCCCGATGTGGGCGCTCGTTTACGGCGCGCTACTGCTGGGAGAGGACATCACCGTCCGCGCCGTGCTGGGCCTGGTCCTGATCCTGCTCGGAGTGGCGGGCGTTACCGGCTTCGCCCGCCTCCCGCGCCGCCGCCCGCCCGCCGCTCCCTGAATTGCAACAGTTTGATACACTAGCCCCATGAGAGTCGGAATAGTAGGGTTGCCGAACGTCGGCAAGTCCACGGTCTTCAATAGCCTCACCCGCGCGGGAGCCGAGGCCCAGAACTACCCGTTCACCACCATAGACCCGAACCTGGGCGTGGCGGTCGTCCCGGACGTTCGCCTGGACGCGCTGGCGGAGGTCATGAAGAGCCGGAGCGTCGTCCCGGCGACGGTAGACTTCGTGGACATCGCCGGGCTGGTGCGCGGGGCGAGCGCGGGTGAGGGCCTGGGCAACCAGTTCCTCGGGCACATCCGGGAGTGCGAGGCCATCGCGCACGTCGTGAGGTGCTTCGAGGACGAGAACGTCGTCCACGTCCACGGTGGGGTGGACCCGGTGGGGGATATCGAGACGATACAGACCGAACTCTTGCTCGCGGACCTCGCCACGGTCGAGCGTCGCCTGGAGCGGACGAGCAAGGCCGCCAAGAGCGGTGACGCGAAGCTCCGGGCCGAGGCGGCGGAGCTTGAGAAGCTGCGGGAGCACCTCTCCGATGGCAGCCCGGCGCGTACTTACCCGGAGAGCGAGGCGATAGCGGAGGCTATGGGCACGCTCATCACGGCCAAGCCGACGCTCTACGTGGCGAACGTGGACGAGGAGTCGGTGGCGGAGGGGAACCGCTACAGCGCGGAGGTCGAGAAGCTGGCGGCGCGCGAGGGGGCGGAGGTAGTGAGGCTCTCGGCGCGGCTTGAGGCGGAGGTCCTGGACCTGCCGGAGGACGAGGCGCGCGAGTACCTGGAGATGCTCGGCGTCGAGAAGACCGGCTTCGAGGAGTTCGTGCGGGCGGCTTACTCGCTGCTCGGCCTCATAACGTTCTTCACCGCCGGCGAAAAAGAGAGCCGGGCCTGGACCGTGAAGAAGGGCGCGACGGTCCGGCGGGCGGCAGGTGGGATCCACTCCGACATGGAGCGCGGTTTTATCGCCGCCGAGGTCGCCGACTGGCGGGACGTCGTCTCCGCGGGCTCCTGGTCGAAGACGAAGGAGGAGGCGAATATGCGCCTCGAAGGCCGCGACTACCTGGTCCGCGACGGCGACACCCTGCTCGTCCGCTTCAACGTCTAGGCTGGCGGTAACCTGTGCCGCCGTTCGTCCACCCGACAAAGCCTCTGGCAGAGAGCAGGGTCGCGCTGGTAACCACCGGCGGAGTACACCTCCCCGAGCAGCCCCGCTTCGACATAGACGACCCGCTAGGTGATTGCTCCTACCGCGAGATCCCCGTCGGGGCCGAAGAGCTTACCTGGACCCACGCTTACTACCGGCCCGACGAAGGCGCCGACCTCGACGCCGTCTTCCCGCTCTGGACGCTCCGGAGGCTGGCCGCGGAGGGCGTCGTCGGCAGGCCGAACCACCGTCACTTCAGCTTCATGGGCGCCATCCACGACGCCGGCCCGCTCATCGAGGAGACCGCGCCCGAGGTCGCGAGGAAGCTGGTCGAAGACCAGGTGGACGCTGCGCTGCTCACACCTTCCTGACCGCTGTGTCACCGGTCCGTCGGGCTGGTAAGCGAGGCCATAGAGGAGCAGGGGATACCGACCGTCACGCTCGCCATGGAGCGGGGCGTCGAGGCGCCGCGGGCCGCGTTCGTCCCGTTCCCGTACAACTGTCCGATGGGCGCGCCGGGCGACGATGAGCGGCACCGGGAGGTGGCGATGGCGGCGTTATCCCTGCTGCACGAGATGGATGCGCCCGGTGAGGTTCCGCTGCCGTTCAAGTGGCGGAAGGGGACGGGCGCCGGACGTTAGGCCCTCGATATGAAGCCGACCGCTCGGACCGGCGAGCGGTATAATGAGTGCCAACAAATCCTCTCCCGAAGGTGATGCAGAGTGGCTCTCTTATTCGTTTTGTTCGTGGCGTTCTTCGTGGTCCTCTTCCTGTTCCTGCTGCCGATCCTGTTCTCGTTGCAGGCGGTCGGGAGCTTGTTCGTGTATCCGCGGCAGCTAAAGGCGATGTTCGGGAACAGGATCCTGCGCCGCAACCACGCCCTGGAGCACGCGACCATCGTGGTGATGATGGAGCGGGAGCCGGGCCGAAAGCTCAACGGCTTCTCGACCGACGACGGGTTTTTCGTGCAGGGCGTGCGTTCGGTGGAGGAGGTCGAGAGCGCCGCGCGCGAGGCCCTGCGCCGGCTGCGGGCGGGGGAGAGCAACCTCGCCATCCACCGCAACTGCGGGACGACCATCGTCGCCGCCAACCTGCTGACGGCTATCTTGTTCCTCGGGGCGCTGGGCCTCGGTCTGTATATGAGCTGGCCGCTGTACCTGCTCATCCTGGGCTCCATAGCGGTCGCGCTCGCGCTGCGGGTGCCGCTGAGCCTGCTCCTGCAACGGTACGTTACGACCGACGCCGACCTTACCAACGCCGAGGTCGGGTGGGTAGAGCCCGCGAAGCCAGCGGACCTGCGGAGCGGCATCCTCGGTGTGCTGCTCGCCGCCTCCACGGCGCGGGTGCGCGTCTTCCACACCGACCCGGACGCCGTCGAGATCATCCGCGACGACGGAGCGGTAGTCCGCTAGAGGTCCCGCGCCGCGCCGCCGGAACGGGCGGACTTTAGCAGGGCTTCTATGGCGCGGGCGTTGCCGAGGATCTCGTCGGGGCCGATGGCGGGCTCCCGGCCCTCGCGGATGGCGGCGGCGAACTCTTCCAGTTCGGCCAGGTATGGGTCGGCTTCTGGGAAGCTCTCGGTGGCGGTCTCTCCGCCGCGCGTGATGTTCAGGCTGCTGCCGGACTTGTCCGCCCGGAAGGGGGCGTCCAGGGAGATCCTGCCTTCCGTACCCACGATCTCCATTCGCTCCCGCCGGGCAGAGGAGATGCTGCAAGAGACGGTCCCGACTCCACCGTCGAACTCCAGCACGCCCGCGACTTCCCGGTCCGCCCCGTCCTCCGCGAACCTCCCGAACGCCGCCGCCCGGCGAGGCTCCGCGCCGAAGGCCAGCCGCACACCGCTCACGCAGTAGCAGCCGACATCGCCCAGAGAGCCGCCGCCCAGAGAGCCCACGCCGCGCACGTCCTCCGGATCGTCCAGCCGGTGCCCGAACTCCGCGATGACCTGCCGGACCTCGCCGACCGCGCCTTCGGCGAGCAACTCCTTCAGGCGCAGCGTCTGCGGATGAAACCGGAACATGAAGCCTTCCATGAGCGTCAGGCCCGACCTTCGCGCCGCCCGCGCGGCCTTCTCCGCCGCCGCCGCGTCCTGGGAGAACGGCTTCTCACACAGGACGTGCTTTCCGGCGTCTATCGCCCTGAGGGTCCACTCCACGTGCATCGAGTTCGGCAGGGGGATGTAGACGGCGTCCACGTCCGGGCTCGCCAGCAGCGCTTCGTAGTCCTCGAAGATCCCGGCTCGCGGAGCAAGGTCGCGGACCCCCGCGCTCTTCCCGCCGCCGCGGGTGGCTACGGCGGAGACCTCGACCGTCTCCGAGCGGTTCGCGGCCGGAATGATGGCGTTCAGGGCGATCCGGGCGGCGCCCAGGATTCCCAGGCGCAACGGTGGGTGGTTCAAGAAGCTCTCCTTTTTCCTTTCGCGGAAGACCTCCAGGATTATATTGGTTGGCGCTTCACCGCATCCAGCAGGGCCGGGTCCCGCTCTCATCCCGGTCGGGTTCGGAGGGGACGCCCCAGTTCTCCACCCGTGCCGCGTACGCCCACGCCGCCCGGACCGAGGGGTAGGCATCTACGGCGCTGCGGGAGACGGGCGCCGGGAGGCATGGCGCTTACGCAGGAGGTCAGCAGGAGCGGGCCTCCTGCTAGAACATCTTGCCGCCTGGCGCCCGGAAGAGCATCATCGCGCTGCCGGACCCCAAACGCCGGTACGCGAGCCGGTAGCGGTACTTGCTCCCCGGCGGTTGCTGCGATCCCGCGTACCCGATCCCGGAGTGTTGTACCCTGCACCCTCATGGAACGCGAGCATACCGGCAGACATTTCACCGTTGCGGTCTTCGTGGTCTGGGAGGGGAAGGTCCTGCTCCACCATCACCGCAAGCTCGGCATGTGGCTGCCGCCGGGCGGACATATAGAGAAAGACGAGCTACCCGACGACGCGGCCCTGCGGGAGGTGTGGGAGGAGACCGGGGTGCGGGTCGCGCTCGTGGGGGAGCGGCGCGAGGACGTAGAGGACCCGGTGCAACTCCACCGGCCCGCCGGGGTGCAGCTAGAGGACATCGGGCCGGGGCATCAGCATATAGATTTGATCTACTTCGCCCGGCCCACGGGCTCGACCGGCATCCACGAGGACTTCAGCGTGGACAGAGTAGGCTGGTACGCCCCTGCCGACTGGGACGAGATGCAAGTCAACGCCGAGGTTCGCGGCTGGTGTGAGCGGGCGCTACTGGCTTTTGAGGGCGCGTAACGCCGCGCGGACGGCTACTTCTATGGCCAGTTCCACGGCCCGAACCGAGAGAGCCAGCGTCATGCTGGGCGCCGCCTCTTCCAACGCCTGCTCTGGTAGGACGGGGACGTGGATAAACCCTCCCCTGGTCGGCGAGCGGCGCGTGGCGAGCAGGTGCATCAGCGAGTAGAAGACCTGGTTGCACACGAACGTGCCCGCCGTGTTCGAAATCCGCGCCGGGATCCCGCAGGCCAGGAGCGTCGCTTCGAGCTCCCTTACCGGCAGTGTCGACCAATAGGCCGCGGGTCCGTCCGCGGCGACCGGCTCATCCAGTGGCCGCCGATCCGCGTTGTCCGGTATCCGCCGGGCGTCGGCCGCGTTGATCGCGACCCGCTCTGGAGTCACCTGAGAACGCCCTCGCGCCTGCCCGAGGCAGATCACGACCTCCGGCGCGGAGTCCCGGATCGCGTCTTCGAGAGCCCGCGGCGCACGGGAGAAGTCGGTCGGAAGGATGCGGGTCGAGACCTCCGCGTTGTCGAAAGTACTGTCCTCCAGTCTCTTGACGACTTCGCCGGAGGCGTTGATCTCTTCGCCGCCGAAAGGATCGAACCCCGTTACCAGTACGGTCGCGCGCACCTTTTTACGGGTCCGAGCAGTCGCGGCGGTAGCCGCAGTTCGGACAGATGAGCTTGCAGTGGAGCCCGTACATCTCGGCGCCGCAGATCTCGCACTCCTCGCCGGAGGGCGCGAGGGCTTCCGGGGCGTTTGTCTGTTCGCCTGTCCGCTCGTCGCCCAAGAGATCAGACTGCGCGCCGGGTCTTCCAGGATTGCCAGCGTTTGCCAAGGATGTCCGCCAAATGGGCGGTACCGGAGGTCTTTACGCTCGTCAGGGAGAGCAGCCGCTGGGCCTGCCGCAGGGAAGTCCCGAGGACTCCGGTGAGCGTCTTGAGCATGGCGAGGCTCTGCTGCAACTCGGAGATGCGGATCGGCAACTGGCTCGCTCGCGCGTCGAGGCTGGCGACGCCCCTCTCAAGCTCGCCGGCGCGCTTCGCGAGGCGGGCGACTTCGTCGGCCACGTCCGTCTGGAAGGCGGCGCGCGCTCGACGGTATCCGAGCCAGGCGCGCAGGGCGCGGACCGCCGAGATCAGGGCGAGTACCGCGCCGAGGGAGATCAGGATGAGCAAGATAGCGGCCATTTCGACATCTAAAGTAGCACGAGCCTCGGCGACTTTACAAACGCGGCGACGGTGCTAGAATCGCTCTCGCGACGCGGGGTGGAGCAGTCTGGTAGCTCGTCGGGCTCATAACCCGAAGGTCGCAGGTTCAAATCCTGCCCCCGCTACTACCGGCCCCGGAACTCCGGGGCTTTTCTTCTGCCTGAATTACCGATCCGCGCTCGCCTTTATCGCCTTTGTTTGGAGGCGGTTGAGGGAGGGTAGGCACGACCGTGCCGCATGAATCCTTCCTGGCGCTCTGGATGCCAGGTATTTCTGGCGGAAGACCGTAGCCTCGACGAAGGGAGAGGGAATGACCGAGAAGAGTGGAACGCAGACGCAGCGGAGCCCGTTGCACAGCGACAAGGGCAGGACCACCATCAGCGACGCGGTGGTTCAGCAGGTCGCGGGCATCGCGGCCCAGGAGGTCGAGAAGGTCCAGATGGGCGGCGGCACGTCCGCGGCCGTGGGCGGCTTCTTGCAAAGCGTTACCGGAGGCATAACTGGTGGCAGCACGTCCGGCGGCGGCAACTACAGCAAGGGCGTCAGCGTCGAGGTCGGCGAGGAAGAGACCGCGATAGACCTGACGATGGCTATAGAGTACGGCAAGTCCATCCCGCAGGTAACGGAGGCGGTACGCCGGAACGTGATCAACCGGGTAGAGAGCATGGTCGGGCTGCGCGTCACGGAGGTCAACGTGACAGTTAGCGACGTGCAGACACCCGAGGAGCGGCCGATGCTCGAACAGCAGGAGCAGACGGAGCAGATGGCCCGGCGCGAGGAGCAGCGCGCCTAGAGAGGCTACTTCGGGCTTCCGCGAAGCCGGAGAACTAATAACGTTGCAGAGCCCCGCCAGGCGCGGGGCTCTTTTCGTGGGCGCTACCGGGGTGCGCTACCTGGCGCCGACGGCGGCGGCCGCGTCGAGGCGTCCGGCGCCGTAGTATGGGTCGCGTCCGTCCGGGCCGAGGTCTGTGGCGGTGCTCGTAAGACGCCGGCTTATGGCGCGCGGGCCGCGTCCCTGGGAGGCGAGCAGACCGGCGACGCCTGACACGTACGGGCTCGAGAAGCTGGTGCCGCTGAGGGCGCTGTAGCCGCCGGGCGCTGTGGAGAGGATGTTGACTCCGGGGGCGGCGAGGTCGATCCAGTCGCCTTTATTGGAGAAGCTCGCCCGCGTACCGGAGCGGTTGGTGGCGGCTACGGCCAGGACCCCGCGGTAGGCGGCGGGGTAGGAGCGGACGGTGCTGTTCTCGTTGCCGGCGGCCGCCACGACGACCGCGCCGTGGTCCTGCGCGTACTGGACGGCGCGAGCTTCCGCCTCGACGAATCCGGGAGCGCCGAGGGAGAGGTTGATCACCTTCGCTCCCCTGTCGGCGGCCCAGTCTATGCCCTTGATGACGGCGGCCGAGTCGATCTCGCCGCGCCGGTCCACCTTCGCCATCAGGAGCTTGCAGTTCGGGCAGGTCCCCGCAACTCCCGTCCCATTGCCGGTCTCCGCGGCGGCGACGCCCGCCACGTGGGTGCCGTGACCTACGGTGTCCTCGGCCACGCCGTCACCGTTCCCGAAGTCGTGTTGCGCGGCCACCTTGCCGTTAAGGTCCGGGTGCGACGCCTTGATGCCACTGTCCACCAGGCCGATCCTGACGGTGCTATTTCCTTGCGTCCTGTCCCAGGCGCTCGGAGCTTTGATCTGCCGCAGCCCGTACTGCTCCCCGAACCTGGGGTCGTCCGGCGTCAGGCTGAACTTTCGGATGTAGTTGTAGTCCACCGCCTCGACCGCCGGATCTTTCTCCAACTCCCTTTTCTTTCGGGCCAGAGTGTCTTCGCGCTCGCTCTTGGAGCTAACGTCCTTGAGGCCGGGAAACTCGACGAGTTGCGCGTCCACTATCGGCAGGTCGTCCTCGATCCTGGCCCTGACCTGCTCTGGCAGCTTCTCCATGACGGACGAAGAAGCGTCCTCCTTGTAGGTGACGATCAACTCCCCGGCGACGTATGCGGCTCCGTCGCCGGTCTCATCTACGACCCGTCCCGTGTCGGCCGACGCTCCCGACGCCGGCCACAACATCAGCGCGGCGAGCGCCGATGCGATCAAGACCATACGAAGTCGCCATCCGCGCTCCGAAACTCCCGCGTCTCTCTGCAAAGAAAAACTACCTGCCTCTCATATAGCGCAGGACCCCCTCCAGAGAGCCCCCTGACCGTGCACGCCCATATTATCGTGCGTGCGCGGAGATAACTTTAGCGCTCCGGCGGAGTGACTTAAACTGTCCGCATGAAAGCGTCTGAATTCCCGCAGCGCGTGGCCCGGACCGCGGAGCGTTACGGCATGGACCTCTCCCGCCCGCTGGCGATGGTCTCCGGCGGCCCTGATTCGGTCGCGCTCCTGCGCGCGCTCGTGGAACTTGGCGGCGAGCCGGTGGTGCTGCACGTGGATCACGGCCTGCGCGGGGATGAGTCGCGCGAAGACGCCCGGTTCGTGCGGGACCTGTGCAAGAGGCTCGGCCTCGTCTGCGAAATGCGCGAAGCGGATCTGCCGGCCCGGAACCTGCAGGAAGAAGCCCGGCGCGAGCGTTACCGGATGGCCGAGGATGTCGCCGCCGCGCGCGGACTCTCTGTCATCGTTACCGGACACACCTCAGACGACGTGGCCGAGACGGTGCTGCTGAACCTGTCGCGGGGAGCCGGACTGCGCGGTCTGGCGGGCATACCCCCGATACGCGGGCGGCTGGTTCGGCCCCTCATCGAACGCCGCCGCGCGGAGGTCCTTGCATACCTGAAGTACCTGGACCAGCCCTACCGCACCGATCCGACCAACCTCACCGGCAAGTACGCCCGCAACCGCGTGCGCCTGGAGGTCTTGCCCGTCCTTGAGGAACTGTATCCCGGCGCCGGTGCCAACATCGCGCGCGCCGCGGACCTGGTGCGCCAGGACCTGGACGCTCTGGAGAGTATG
>DASSMB010000261.1:0-8139 GCA_035689095.1 Rubrobacteraceae bacterium
GGGAAGGCCAGCACCCGCAGGTATCGCTTGAGGCGCGGCGTAACGGTGCGGACCACGCTCGCGTCGAAGCCGACGCCCGCCATGCAGGCGAAGCGGCGCTCGGCGCCCTCACGGTTGGTCGCGACGCCGAGGTCTATGCGCGAGTGGTCGCCCTTCAGTATGCGGTGGCAGGCCGCTTCCGGGTTGCGCGGCAGCCCCAGCTCCCGCGCCAGCACGTTCGCCGTGCCGAGCGGGAGAATCCCCAGGGTCGCGCCGGGGGAGAGGCCGTTGATCACCTCGTTCACCGTGCCGTCGCCGCCGGCCGCCACTACAAGGCGGTCTCCGGCGAGGGCCGCGAGCTCGGTGGCGTGGTCCGGGCGTTCGGTGTTCAAGACCTCGGTCTCCAGGCCGCCCTCGCGCAGCATCTTGGCGAAGCGTTCCAGGTAGCCTTCATCCCCTGCGCGCCCAGAGTTTGGGTTGCCGATGATCACCGCGTCGGTCGTAAGATCCATGCTGCGTACTATATGCCCTTTTTCCGGCCGCGTATCTCCCGTAAGATACGGGCCATGGATAATTTCGTGGTGCCGGAGATAGGTGTGGACGTGGTGGACTGCGAACGGATGAAGTTCGCCCTGGAGCGGACGCCGCGTATCCGCAAGCGGCTGTTCACGGAGGCGGAGATCGCCTACTGCGAGAAGTTCCGCTTCTACGAGCGCCACTACGCCGGGCGCTGGGCCGCGAAGGAGGCCGTTACAAAGGCCCTCGGCTGCGGCCTGATCCAGTGGAACGGCGTCGAGGTCCTGCGCCGCCCGCGCCGCGCGCCGACCGTGAGGATCTTCGGGAAGATCAAGGAATTCGCCGACAGGGTCGGCGTCCGCGAGGAAGACCTCTCCATCTCGATCACCCACTCGGAACTCTCCGCCGTCGCCGTCTGCGTCGTGCGACGTAACGCTAACGCTTAGATGAAGCTTTACTCCGCGCCGGAGATGTCCCGCGCCGACGAGACCGCGCAGGAGTTGGGCATTCCAGGCGGCGTCCTCATGGAACGGGCCGGCGCCGCGATGGCTCGGGAGATACTCGACCGCCACGATCCACAGCGGGCGCTCGTCGTCTGCGGCGGCGGCAACAACGGCGGTGACGGCTTCGTAATCGCCCGCGAGCTACACCGCGCCGGAACAGAGGTAATCGTGCTCCCCACGAAGGACGGGTACACCGGCGACCCGGAGACCAACCTGCGGGCGTTGCGCAACCTGGACGTCGAGTTCGCGACCGCCGAAGACCTGGAGGAAGAGCTGGCGAAAGCGGACCTCGTCGTGGACGCGCTGCTCGGGACCGGCTTCTCAGGGGCCGTGCGGGAGAAGGAGGCGGCTCTGATCGAGCGGATGAATGCCTCGGGGCTTCCGGTCGTGGCGGTGGACGTGCCTTCGGGCGTGGACGGCTCGACCGGGGAGGTCGAGGGCGCTGCGGTTCGGGCGCGGCTCACGGTCTGCGCGCACGCGACGAAGATAGGGTGTGTGATCTCCCCCGGCCGCGAACACGCCGGGGAGGTCGCCGTCGTGGACATCGGCATCCCGCCCGAGGCCGACGTGGAACCCTCGCTCCTGTGGACGGACGCGGACTCGCTCCGTGGCCTCACTCCACGCACCGAAGACCCCGCCCACAAGTACTCCGCCGGGGCTTTGCTCGTAGTCGCGGGCTCCCGCAGCATGACCGGAGCCGCCGTGATGAGCGTGGAAGGCGCGCAGCGCGCCGGGTGCGGCATAACCTTCCTCGCCACGCCACGGAGCGCCTCAGCCGCCCTCGACCTGAAGCTCACGGAGACACTCGTCTACGGCGTGCAGGACGATGAAGGCTACATGAACCTCAAAGCTCTGGAGGACATCCTGGAGCACGCCGGGCGGGCGTCGGCGCTCGTTGTCGGTCCGGCCATCGGGACGGGCGACGGCAGCCGAGAGTTGCTGGAGGGAATCCTGCGCGAGGCGGAAGCGCCGGTTTTGATCGACGCCGATGGGATCTCGCTCCTCGCCGGCTCGGACGCTCTCGCCAGGCGCGACGCCCCGACCGTCATAACGCCGCATGCTGGAGAGCTGGGCCGGCTGCTGGGAACGGGCGCGAAGGAGGTCTCCGCGCGCAGGCTCGAATCTGCCCGTCATGCGGCGCGGGAGCACGGGTGCTGCGTGCTGCTCAAGGGCTCCGACACGCTAATCGTCGAGGGCGGGCGGGCGGCGGTCAACTCGACCGGCGGCGTGGCGCTGGCTACCGCTGGGACGGGGGATGTGCTCTCCGGGGTGATCGGGGCGTTGCTCTCACGCGGCATGGACGTCTACGATGCGGCGCGGACCGGGGCCTGGGCGCACGGCCGGGCGGCGGAGTTGTGGCTGGAGCGGACGGACTGGCCCGCCGAGAGCATGGTAGCGACGGATCTCTTCGACTACATCCCGCCGGCGGTGCGCGAGATCCTGTGAGGTCCAGTTCCGGGAGATGCGGCGGGGCGGTCGGCTGAGGTAGTATCCAGGGCAGAAGACCTGGGTAGTTGGACGAGATCGGTTCCGGGGGTGCCAGAGTTGGAGCAGCAAGACATAAGGGAGTTAAAGGTCGGGGAGATCATGCACTCCGAATGGCCCACGCTCGACCGAGATCAGACGGTGGAGGATGTGATCAAGGTCTTCGCCGAATCGGGTATCTCCGGGGCGCCGGTCGTGGAGGACGGCAGGCTCGTCGGGATAGTGACGGAAGGAGACCTGATCTTCCGGGACGCGGACATCAAGGCGCCGGGATTTCTGGACATCCTGGGTGGTATGATCCCGCTCGGGAGCTGGGATGATTACCGGCGGGAGGCGATCAAGAGCGCCGGCGTCACGGTGGGCGAGGTGATGACCGAGAACGTTACCACGGTCGGCACCGACGCCACTCTCGCCGAGGCGGCGACCATGATGGCCGAGGAGCGGATCAAGATACTGCCCGTCACGGAGGACGACCGGCTCCACGGTGTCATCACCCGCATGGACATCCTCACCCTCCACATCCTCAACCCGCGCCAGTAGCTTGGCCGGGCCGGAAGGCACGATCCTCAACGCTGCCACGAGCCGCACCTGGGCCGAGATAGACCTCTCGGCGATCCGGCACAACGTCCGCTCCCTGAAGGCCCGCGCCCCGCGCTCGCGCCTGATGGCCGTGGTAAAGGCCGACGCCTACGGTCACGGCGCGGTCGAGGTGGCCCGCGCGGCCGTCGAGGCGGGCGCCGACTTCCTGGCCGTCGTCACGGTGGAGGAGGGGATGGAGCTCCGGCGGGGCGGCGTCACGGTTCCTGTACTGATCTTCACCGACCTCGCGCCGGAGAAGCTGCCGCTCGCGCTGGAGCATCGCCTGGCGGTGACGGCGCACTCCATCACGAGCGCGCGCCGGATCTCGGCGCGACCAGGTCTCACCGTTCACCTGAAGGTCAATACCGGCATGAACCGCTGGGGCGTCGAGCCGGATGAGGTGGGGGAGGCGCGAAAGGTCCTCGGGGATCAGCTCGCAGGCGTCTACACGCACCTGGCCTCCGCCGACTCGGACGAAGAGGCTACCCTTCGCCAGCTCTCGGTCTTCGACAAGGTCCTCGCTGCGCACTCATTCGGCGGTGCCCTGGTCCACGCGGCGAACTCGGCCGGCACGCTCTGGCACCCTCGCGCCCACTACGATTGTGTGCGTCCCGGCGTGGCCGTCTACGGGCTGCATCCGGCAGGCGATACCGGAGACCCTGCACAGGAGGGAATGCGTCCGGCGATGCAGATAAAGAGCTACGTCGCGGCGGTGCGGCGTCTGGAGCCGGGCGCCGGGGTCTCCTACGGGCTCACGTTCCGCGCCCGCGAGACGATGTACGCGGCGACGGTCCCGGTTGGTTATGCGGAGGGCTACCGGCGGGGGCTCTCGGGACGGGCGGAGGCCCTGATCCGGGGCAGGAGGCGTCCGCTGCTCGGACGGGTTACGATGGATGCGTGCGTCTTCGGGGTGGATTCCTCGGTGGAGGAGGGAGACGAGGTCGTGCTGCTCGGGGAGCAGGACGGCGCGCGGATCGGGGCCGAAGAGCTCGGGCGCTGGGCGGGCACGATAAACTATGAGATAACTACCGGGCTGAACCCCCGGCGCGTCGAGAGGAGCTACGGAAATGTTCGAGGGACTTAACTGGTCAAACGCCCTGAAAAGGGCCGCTATGTTCACCGGCATCTGGCTCGCTCTCGTGTACGTGATGCACGCCATCAACCCGAAGCTCTTCAAGCTGGGCGACAGCGGCGACTTCCTCGTCCTCGCCCTGAACGCCGTCCTGTTCTTCTTCCTCTACGCCGCCTTCTTCGCCTTCATGGAGCGGCGTAAGAACCGCAATCAGAAGACCTCGTCCTCCAAGAAGACCGGAACCGCGAAGAACGATGATGAAGCCGAGCCCGGACGATTCAAGGGGCAGGTCAACCCGAACACCAGCCGCAAAAAGGCCGCCCGCCGCCGGAGGTAGGCACGCCGTGAAGGCCTCCGAGGCGCTGTTCCGGGCGCTCGCTCCCCCGGCGGACTTCGACGCGCTACTGGACCTGGTGCCGGAGCTGACGCTCTCAAGGGAGTTGCGGCAGGGGCCGTACCATCACCTGGACACCCTGGATCACACCCAGGAGGTCGTCCGGCGCGTGGAGCGCGAGCTTGAGGAAGGACGCATCGGGGCGCGTGTCGGGGAAGATCACGTCGAAGGTCTGCGGCTCGCGGCTCTCCTGCATGACGTCGCCAAGCCCGTCACCCGCGGCGAGTTCGAGGGGCGTGTGATCTTCGTCGCCCACGACACTCTGGGGGCCCGCATGATCCACGGCATCTGCCGCCGCCTGGACCTCTCCGCCGCCGTTACGGACGCCGCCGCCACGCTGACAACCCTGCACCTGAAGATAGGCTTTATGGCGAACCCCCGCTCGGACTACCCTCCCGAACGTCTCGTCCGCGCCGCCGGACCTTTCGGCGAGTCGCTCGCCGTCCTCTCCTGGGCCGACCGGCTCGCCGCGCAGGGCCCGCGCCTCAAGGACGAGCACATAGAGCGCCACCGCGCGCTCTGCGGGGACTTCCTCAAAGCCAGCCGACGCGCCGGGCCGCACCCCGCGCAGGACTACGAGGACGTCGCCCGCCGGCTGGGTCTCTCGAACTGCGCGGACACCGGGTACGCCGCGAGCCGGGCGCGGCTCCTCGCCTCCCGCGGCATGGGCGCGAGCGCGGCCCTCGAATACGTCCGCCCGCGATAGGATTCGGGAAAGGGAGAGAAAAGCCGGTCATGGTAGAATCGCGGCGTCGGCGGAACGATTTTGTGGAGACCGGGGGAGGTTGATCTTGAACATCAAGCGCGCCAAGAGAGATCGCTGGATCATGGGAGTCTGCGGGGGTATCGCCCACACGTATGGATGGAACCCGAACATGGTACGGCTCGCCACGGCCATCCTGGCGGTCATCATCCCCGGACCGAGCGCGGTCCTGACCCTGATCGCCTACCTCATCCTCGGCGCAATCCTCCCCGAGAGCGACGAGTTCTAGGGAGCATTCTCCAGTCTTGGACTTCGCGGAGGCGCAGAAAGAGGCGCTCGGCTGCACGAAGTGCGGCCTGTGCCACTCCAGGACGCGGGTCGTCTTCGGCGAAGGGCCGCTGAACGCGGAGCTATTCATCGTCGGGGAGGCGCCGGGATTTAACGAGGACGCCGAAGGGAAGCCCTTCCGGGGCGCGTCCGGGATGCTGCTCGACCGGATGCTCGATTCGTTGCAGATGGGGCGCGACGAAGTCTACCTGACCACGCTGGTCAAGTGCCGCCCGCCCGAGACCCCGCCGCGCGCTCCCAAGCCCGGCGAGGTCAGCTCCTGCCGGCCCTACCTGATGGCGCAGCTTCAGGCGGTCGACCCGAAGGTCGTGGTGGCGATGGGAGACCTGGCGAGCCGCGTCCTGACCGGGCGCAAGGAGGCCGTCTCGCGCATCCGGGGGCGGGCCATACCGCTCGACGGACGCTACGTCTTCCCTACGCTCTCACTCAACCGGGCGCTCTACACCCCCGCCGACCGGGCGCTTTTGCTCTCGGACTTCTCCCGCCTCCCGGAGTTGCTGGACGCCGAACGTCCCTCCACCTACGATACCCTCAATGTCCCCCGCACCCCCGACGCCGAGCGCGAACCCCTCCAGCCCGGACTCTGGTAGAGGACCCATGACCTGGGAAGCCCTGGACCAGGGCGCTCTGGAATCCCTTGCCGCGCGGATCGCCAGGGTCTTGCGGCCGGGCGACGTCGTGGTTCTGGCGGGAGAGGTGGGAGCGGGCAAGACGACCTTCGTCCGGGCGGCTGCTGCCGCTCTGGGCGTACAGGAGCGTGTAACCAGCCCGACCTACCAGCTCGCCCGAGGCTACGAGGGCACCACGGATGGCGGGCGCCGGATAGCGGTGAACCACCTCGACCTCTACCGGCTCGAAGGTCTCGAAGACCGCGACGCGCTGGAGCTGGACGACTACCTGGACCGACGGGCCGTGACGTTTATCGAGTGGGCCGAACCCGCGCTCGGACATCTGGCCGAGCCGACCGTCGTCCGCCTAGAGCACGAGACCCCCGAGACGCGCCGGTTGAGCGTGGAGGGTCCGGTCGCGGAGCGGATCGATAAAGACGAGGAGCGCCGCCCGTGCTGATCCTGACCCTGGACGCCTCGACCTCGACCATAGCCGTCGGCCTCGCCCGCGTGGGGGACGGGCGGCGCGACGTGCTGGCCGAGATGTCGGTCTCCGCGCGCGGCGCCTCCGAGGCCCTGCTACCGGCGGTCCACGCCGTCCTGGAGATCGCCGGGGGGGAGCTTGCGGAGGTGGATCTCATCCTGGCCGGGACCGGGCCTGGCACCTTCACCGGCATCCGCATCGCCGCCGCGACCTCCCGCTCGCTCTCGCTAGGGACCGGGGCCGCGCTCTCGGCCAACTCCACCCTCGCTGCGCTGGCCGCGCCCGCCCTTCCGGTGACGGGAGACGTCCTGGCGGTCATAGACGCTCGCCGGGGGCAGGTCTTCGCTCAACGCTTTATGGATGGCGGTCCGGCGGGGGAGATCTTCTGCGTAAAACCGGAGGACTTGAGGGTGGACGGCATGCCTCTGCTCGCCGGAGACGGGGCGGTCCGTTACCGGGAAGTCCTCTCCCGTCTGGGCAACATCCCGCCGGACGACTCGCCGTTGCACCGGGTAAGCGCGGCGGGGCATATCCTCTCGGCGGACCTCGCGGTAGTGGCCGCGGTAGACCTCGTGCCGATCTACGTGCGCGAGCCGGACGCCGAGGTTCGCCGGGACCTCAACCCCTGGGGCCGACCGTGAGGGAGCCGCTCGCCGGGCCGGTGCTGCGGCCGATGTGCGCCGCAGACCTCTCCGTGGTAATGGACATCGACGCCGAGAGTCTCCCGCGCCCGTGGAGCGCGGCGCTCTGGCGTGAAGAGCTTGCGAGCCCGTTCGGTTCTTACCTGGTTCTGGAGGAGGAAGGAGAGGTCGTCGCCCACATCGGGACGAAGACCGTGGCGGACGAACTGCACATCATGACGGTCGCCGTTCGTCCCCGGTGCCGCCGCCGGGGTTACGCGCGCGCCATGATCTCCGCCGCCATCGCCGCCAGTCCCGAGGCGCGGCGCGTCCACCTGGAGGTGCGGCCCGGCAACGCCGCCGCCCGCGCCCTCTACGAGTCATTGGGCTTCGTCGTCACCGGCGTGCGCCCCCGCTACTACGGCGACGAAGACGCCATCTTGATGACCCTGCGCCTCTGAGGTGCTACCCTCGCCCTGACGAGCAGGGACGGCAGGGAGGTCGGCATTGGCTACGTTGTTCACGAAGATAATCGAGGGAGAGCTACCGGCGCGCTTCGTCTACAAGGACGAGCGGTGCGTCGCGTTCATGACCATAAACCCCATCCGGGCGGGCCACGTCCTCGTCGTGCCCATCGAGGAAGTGGACCACTGGCTAGACCTCGACCCCGACCTGATGGACCATCTGATGCGAGTCTCCCGCACCATCGGCAACGCTATCCAGAAATCGTACAACCCCGAGAAGGTCGGCCTGATGCTGGCGGGCCTCGAAGTGCCGCACGTCCACATCCACCTCCTGCCCATAGACCGGCTCGAAGACATGAGCTTCGAGTACGCCGAGAAGGACCC
>DASSMB010000262.1:0-23811 GCA_035689095.1 Rubrobacteraceae bacterium
GGCAAAACTCGCCCAGCAGGAGGCTACTCAGAAGAAAGCCGATCAACGCGCCGCTGCCGAGCAGCGGGCGGAGGAGAGACAGGCCGCCGCCCAGCAGGCCCGTGACGCCGCCGAACAGGCCGCGATAGAAGAGGCCGCTGCTAAGCAAGCCGCCGAACAGGCCGCCGCCCAGCAAGCTGCCGCCGAACAGGCCGCCGCCCAGCAGGCTGCTGCCGAACAAGCTGCGGCTGAGAAACTGGCTGCGCAGCAGGCCGCCAAGGAAGCTGCTCAACAGGCCGCGGCGGACCAGCAAACCACGCAGCCTACTACAGACTCCGGTGGGTCCACAGGTGGATCTACCGGCGGGTCCACGCAGACCGCGCCGGCTCCGACCGGTGGTGGCGGTGGGTCCGCTTCGGGATCTGCGGTTGTCGCCGAGGCTCAGACCTGGCTCGGTGTGCCTTACGTATACGGCGGGGCGTCGCGTTCCGGCGTCGATTGCTCGGGCCTGACCATGCTGGTCTTCCAGAAGTTCGGTATCTCGCTGCCGCACTCGGCCGCAGCCCAGTACGGGTACGGCTCTACCGGCTCCGGCACCGCTGGCGACCTGGTCTTCTGGGATGAGGGCGGCGGCATCAGCCACGTCGGCATCGCTACCGGCAGTGGAACGACTATCCACGCTCCGTACCCCGGAACAGTGGTGCGCGAGGAGGGTATCTGGTCCAACGGATACGTGGGAGCTAAGACGCTGCTCTAGCGCTCGCTGTCAGACAACCACCTTGCAATGGAGAGGGAGGCCCCGCGGGGTCTCCCTCTTATCTCGTGGAGCGATGCTAGAATCAACTATCGCAGGCCGGATAATTGGAGCTTGCGATAACGTGGAAGGAGTACCTCGCTCATGAGTCTTTCGCTACTGCAGGCGTTCGGTTTCGGGTTCGCGGCGATAGTATTGGTCTTCGGCGCCATAGTCTTCGTCTCTACCATTCTCAGCGCCGTCAAGATCGTCAACGAGTACGAGCGGGGTGTGATCTTCCGCCTCGGTCGCGTACTCGGAGCGAAAGGTCCCGGCCTATTCCTTTTGGCGCCTATCTTCGACCGTATGGTCAAGGTGGATCTCAGGACCGTCACGATGGACGTGCCGCCGCAGGACGTTATTACCCGCGACAACGTCCCCGCAAGGGTAAACGCCGTTGTGTACTTCCGGGTCGTTGACCCGAACAAGAGCGTCATAGAGGTAGAGAACTACGTGCTGGCTACCAGCCAGATCTCACAGACCACCCTCCGAAGCGTCCTGGGACAGAAAGATCTTGACGACCTGCTCACCAACCGCGAGGCAATAAACGACGAGTTGCAGAAGATCATAGACGAGCAGACCGATCCCTGGGGAATAAAGGTCAGCGTGGTCGAGGTCAAGGACGTGGAGATACCGCAGCAGATGCAGCGGGCGATGGCCCGGCAGGCGGAGAGTGAGCGCGAGCGGCGCGCCAAGATCATCGCCGCCGAGGGCGAGTACCAGGCGTCCGAGAGGCTCCGTCAGGCCGCGGACCGGCTGGAGAGCCCGACCGCTCTGCAACTGAGGCTCTTCCAGACTCTGGGCGAGGTGGCGAACCAGCAGAACTCGACCATCATCCTTCCCGTACCAATGGACCTCTTCCGACCCTACCTGAACGCGCATGAGAGCCCGGCCAACGGCCGAACCGCGTCACGCGCCGAACGGCAAACTTCTGATGGGGATCGTCAGCCTGAACGCCTCTACGAGAAAACCGTCGAAGAGACACGCGCCGGCATGCCTCAAGCTCCAGCCGAAGAGCCGCCGGACCGCGAGTTTCCTGGCGCATCCGGGATTTAGACGCTTCAATCAAGTCCTATCGAGGCGCCTCGTCTCGCGAGGTTAGCTTACAGTATCGCTGGGTAACATAGCCACGAAGTAGCAAAGCTTATCTTTCCAGAAAACTTCCGCAAGAGTAGTGGGAGAAAATTTCGGGGGAGTGAAAGATCAGATGGGTCACGAGACAACGGAGACAAAGAGGGGAGAGGAGATCGGGTTCTCTGAACCAATCGCGCTCAGGATTCCCAGCCGTTCCGAGTATGTGCTGCTAGCTCGGCTGGTGGTATCCCAGGTCGGGCAGTTGGCCAGTTTCGAGCCCGAAGACATCTACGACCTGAAGCTCGCCGTTACCGAGGCGGCGACAAACGTCATACGTCATGCGGCCGTAGATCACTTCGACATCGAATACCGGGTCTCCCGGCATGCGGTCGAGATCACCGTGACCGACGCCGGTGGCGGCTTCGACGCCGACGGTTTGACCCATGCTCCGGACGAGCGAGGCGGCTTTGGTCTGGCCGTGATCCAGAACCTCGTCGATGAGGTCGTACTCGATACGGCCGCTGGCGGCGGAACTCGCCTCAAGATGATCCGGCGCGCCTCCGCGACCGTATAGTTTTTTCGAGCCAGTTAGGCGTAGAACAGCGGTTTTACGGACGTCCTTGGCGTTGATTTGCGCTTCCGCCGTCCACTGTATACAGTTAGCCGCAAATTTTGTGTAACCGACCGCCAGAGGACGTCGTGCTACAACGCGTAAACCCCGGTACGAAATCTCTCGCCGACTACCGCAGTATCATCCGCCGGGAGCTCTACGACGAGATTCGGGATCTCTCGGCGCGGTTGGATGGCGCTCGTGTCCTGCATGTAAACGCCACGAGTTTCGGGGGCGGCGTCGCGGAGATCCTCTACACGCTCGTGCCGCTGATGCGTGATGTGGGACTTCAGGCCGACTGGGGCGTCATGTTCGGCGCGGAGCCGTTCTTTAACGTCACCAAGGGTTTCCACAACGCCCTGCAGGGCGCCGACTACGACCTTACAGTGGAGGCCCGCGCTATCTATGAAGAGTACAATCGCCAGTCGGCGGCGGCGCTCGTAGAGGCCGGGGAAGAGTGGGACCTCATGTTCATCCACGATCCGCAGCCCGCGCTACTCAAGCACTTCTCCGGCGGGCTCTCTGAGAAGACAAAGTGGATCTGGCGCTGTCATATAGATACCTCCACGCCGAACAAGCAAGTTCTCAACTATCTGGCGCCCTACATCGAGGACTACGACGCGCAGATCTACACGATGCAGGAGTACACTCCGCCGGGCGTCGAACTGCCGAACCTGACGCTCATACCACCGGCGATAGACCCACTCTCACCCAAGAACATGGCACTCTCTCCAGACGACGCCCGCTACATCGCGAACCAGTTCGGGGTGGATACCAGCCGGCCGTTCATACTCCAGGTCTCCCGCTTCGACCCGTGGAAGGACCCTCTGGGTGTCATAGACGTATACCGGGCCGTCAAGGAAGAGGTGCCCGAGACGCAACTCGTCCTTATCGGGTCCATGGCTCACGACGACCCGGAGGGATGGGACTACTGGTACAAGACCGTCAACTACGCAGCCGGGGATCAGGACATCTTCCTGTTCTCGAACCTAACGAACGTCGGCGCGATAGAGGTTAACGCCTTCCAGTCGCTCGCGGACGTGGTGATCCAGAAGTCCATCCGCGAGGGGTTCGGTCTGGTCGTCTCCGAGGCCCTCTGGAAAGGACGTCCGATGGTCGCCGGGCGGGTCGGCGGCATCCCGATGCAGGTAACGGCCGGCGGCGGCATCCTGGTGGATACCGTCCCCGAGGCGGCCGCCGCCTGCGCCAAGCTCCTCAAAGACTCGGAGTTCGCCGCTGAGATGGGCCGCCGCGGCAAAGAACACGTCCGCGAACACTACCTAACTCCGCGCCTTCTGCGCGACGACCTGGCGCTTTTCGCCAAACTGCTCGGCGTATAACGTTGCGCAGAAGCTGAGGACTCTCCGCAGCCCGACAAGATCGGCTCTTATGCTTCCGGGAAGCTTGCTAACAGCGCGGTAGAACGCCCTCTTCTGTGAGGAACCTTTGTAGGCTCATCCCGCTCTCTTTGAGCCGCTCGGCATTTCGCACACCGATATAGCGGTAGTGCCAGGGCTCCCACTGGTAACCGGTCTCGGCCTCCAGGCCCTCGGGATAAGACAACACGTAGCCGTACTCTCCAGCGTTCTTCTTCAGCCATGTGCTTCCGCTCGTGCGGCCGAAGGGCTGCCAGATCTTGTACCCCGCCGCGGAGTTGGTGAAGTCCACGGCTGTGCCGAGTTGGTGCTGACTGTGGCCGGGAAGAGCGCTCATGCCGCCCGCGTTCGGGTCGCCGTAGAAGTTGGCCCACTTGTCATGCGAGGCTTGTTGGTCCGTATATGAACGGTAGGAAGACGCGATTACCAGGTCCTCGCCATCGGCCGCAGCCGCAGCCATCAGAAGCTGCAGTTGCCCGGCGGCCTCTCGCCGGAGTAACTGGTCTCCGTCCACGACCGGCACGCCGAACGCGCTCAGAGAGACGAGGTCTTGTGGCACATATCCGTAGGGGAGGGGATGCTTATGATCCACCAGTACCCGCAGATCGTCACAGCTCTCGGCCGGCGCGGGTAGAGGTGGTCCCTTGGCTATCTGCTTCTCCGGAGCCTTCGCCTTTTTGTCCTGTTTCGCTTTCGGGGGTGCGGGAGCGTCTTTTACCGCTGCGGCCTCTCCAGTCGAGAATACCAGCGGGGAAGGGTTGTCGCGCAGTAACGCATAACCGGCGGTTGCCAGAAGGGCCAGCATGACAATGGCGATCGCGAGCCGCATCCGGCGCCGGTGCATGCGGGCGGACGTAAACACGGTTTTGGACAGACGTTTCCCCAAAGGTTTCACGAAGACAAAGCTAACGCACTATGTCGGTACTGTCCAGACAAAGTAAGAGACAACGGGCATCAATTGGACTTGCTGGAGGTACTCATAGTGCGAGATATCTGGCGAACGATGCCGGAGACCGCATCGGTGAGAGCCTGCCGGTTTGAGAGCAGCGGTAACCTGAAGCCAATCTTCGCCAGAAGGTCCAGGATCAGGCAGACTTCCACCGAACGGCTGGTCGCACCGAGTAGAGGGGTAGTGAACACCCAATCTATGTAACGGACGAAGTGAAAGCTACTGCCAACTCTCCAGGGTCCGCCTCCGTCGCGCCATCCTAAGAGAAAGCCGCGATGCCGGTGATGGCCGATGTGATGATAAAGAGATGACGGTCCCCTTCCGGAGCGCGGGACATCGAGAAGAACACCGTAGCCTCTATGAAGCCAGGGTCCCTGTAGTCAGCCAGAGAGTCTGCATATGTTACTCTTCCCGCGCCGGTATACGAAAGCGCGGGAACACTCTCCAACTTACATACCGTTACATACCGCTGCGGCGGCCCTGGGCACGGTCCCTGATGTCGTCGACCTCGATCTCGCCGTCCAGGAACTTGCCTATGAAGTAACCGATAATCGCGAAGAGCACCACGAGAGCCGCAACGCCGATTCCGTAGACGGCGATCAGGAATATCACGAGCCCCCCGATCAAAGCTCCCCACTGTTTGTTGGTCCAGGTAGCCATTACAACCTCCCCTTTCGTTTAAACCACGGTTCCTTGTACTGTGACTTCCACGTCCTTTACGGGCACGCTTTGGCCCTCCAGCACCTGCCGGATGTTCTCTCTGGTGCGGGTCGCAAGCTCCGTGTAGTTGCTGGTGCGTGGAGCTTTGATCTTGCACGAAACCAGGTAAGTTCGGTCTTTAGAAGTCAATGACACTGATGGAGAGACCGCTCCGACTTCCCAGGCGGCGCCCTCGGCGAGCGTCTTTACGGCCCTGGCGGTGATAGTCGTCTCTTTACCCGGCGTGTCGTCTATCAGCGTGCTCCGGGCGACGCGCCGTCCGAAGGTTAGCTCCCGCAGCAGAAGTAACAATGCGACGAGCGCTACCAGCAACCCAATTATGCCGATTATGATCCCGGCGTTTCCGCTGAGGTTCGACGGAGAGAGATTGCCCAGAGTGCTAACCGCGGCGCTGTAGTTCGTGTACTGGTCAATGAGACGAGCCGAAAGCGCGCCAAACGCCACCAGGAGCAACAGAACGGGTATTGCTACCAGGAGCAGCGCTATGATCAGCATGATGAAGCGGTTAAATGCGTTCATTGCACCCTCGTCTTCGTCTCTCGCGGATCGGACTCGACCATCCGGATCTTGAGCCGGTTCACGGGTATGCCGCTGCTGGCGAGATGCTGCTGGACCCGATTTTGTAGATCACTCTTGATAGTGTTTACCTCATCGCCACGCCGCACGTTGGCCGCAAGATCTATCTGCGCGCCAGGACGCCGCCGGGCCTTGACCCGGACCGAGGAATCCAGCACGTTCGGCGTCTCCTCCGTAGCGTGCTCGACCTCGCCCTCTACGGTACCGCGCGTTATATATGTGCCTTTCTGCATCCGTACCCGGCGTGGCGTGCGAGGTTTCAACTCGGCGATAAAAAGGAACAGACCCAGCAGGGCTATCAATGCCAGGGTTATGGTCATCAAGACCGGGAGGTTCCCATTCTCGACGCCGCTCACGAAGTCGCTCACACCCTGGCCGAACGAGGACACCGGGAGATCGGAGAGTTGGTAGCCAAAGAGATTGAACCCATAGGCAACCATGTAGACCCCGAGCAGGAACAGTCCGCAAAAGAGCAGCACCATTACTATCCTGTTAAAGATTCTCATCGGCACCCATTTCAAGGTCTTCCACTACGATCCTGGTCGTCCGGCTTCCGACCTGTGGAGCTACTCGCGCCATGATGTTGCTGGCTATCTCCGGGATAGGGCTGGGTAGCGGGTAGCGCGCCACTATGTGTATCTCTACCTCATCCGGCTTCACCACAACGCCCGTGACTTTCTCCCGGCCCTCATAGGTGGCTGCTTCTGCGTAGCGTCCGACTCCCATGGAGTGGACGCCTTCCGTGGCAAGGGCCGCCTCCGAGGCGACCCTTGCAAGCTGTAGTTCGTCAGCCAAAGCGCAACCAGATCTCTCTACTGGACCCGCTGCTGTTGTTCAGCTTCTTGCTGACGCTGCTGTTCGCGCTGCTGCTGTTCGAGCTCCTTCTGGCGCTGCTGCTCCGCCTCCTGCTCCGGGAAGAATATGTTGCTGACCGTGATGTTGACCTCGGTTACCCGCAGGCCGACCAGGCTCTCCACCCGGTTGACGACGTTGCGGCGCACGGCCTCGGCGAGCTGCGGTATCGATTTGCCGTAAGCGGCCGTGAGGGTCAGGTCCACAGCAGCCTCTTCCTGGCCGACCTCGACTGACACGCCCTGCGTCTGGCTGCCACTGCCGCTGCCGCCGGTGATGCTGCCCAGAAGGCCGCTAACGGCCTGGGAAGTGCCGCCGCCCATCCGGATACCCTCGACCTCCTGCGCCGCAATACCGGCGATCTTCGAGACGACGGTGTCCTGGATGGTGGTGTTGCCGCGATCGGTCTGAAGCGGGCTGCTGCTGGAGCTGCTCGCGCTACCAGAACCGCTACCGCCAGTGCTTCCGGTCCTCTGCTCAGTCATTCTCTGTTCTCCTTCCCCTCATTAGCTTGGGTCTTTCGTTTACGATTGTCGGATAACCTGTACCGGCTACGCCGCCCGGCGGGTGATCAACCTGTACACTGCCAGCAGGATGATCGCTCCCAGAGTCGCCATCAAAACAGAACCTAGAGATAAGTTGGCTCCGCCTCCGCCAAACAACGGTTTTAGGAGAAAGCCGCCTACGAAGGACCCGGCTATGCCGATCAATATAGTAACGATGATGCCGCCTGGGTCCGGGCCCGGCATCACCCATTTCGCCAGTGCTCCGGCGATCAGGCCAATTATTACTAAAACTATGACGCCCCCGATGCTTATGCGCTCTCACCTCCCCCTACCGTGCGAGTAAATGGCCTGCCGGCGACATCCAGTCCGCAATATAGCAGATGCCACGCTTTGACTACTTCGTACCTGCGCTTCATACCCCCGCTTAACACCGCATAAACGCCTATCCTGGAGGACGGACGGGAACTAAATGTGCTCTGGAGTCACATTGAGGTCGCACACCATTCCGTATCCTCTTGAGCGGAACACAAGAGAGAAGCGGGTCAAAAGATGCTAATCGAGGAAAGGCTTGTTCTTTCTCCAGATCAGATAGATCACCGAGAGTATCCAGAGGCCGATGATGATCAGATACGCAGGGAAGAGTTGCCGGTAGTACTCGGGAGTGTCGCTGCTCTGAATAACTGGGATTGTCTCCTTGTGAGGCAGTCTGGCTTGCTTTAGTCCGGCCTGGGTGGTGTCGTGGAAAATAACCGTGCCCACCGTGGCTAGTTTACCCCTGAAAACATGCGGAGGGTTCTGGAAGTCCGGTGGAGTCTGCGCCTTCTGGATCAGGAGGTTGTCACCGGTGTTCTTCAGGCGGAAGTAGAAGTAATTGGCGCTCGTGTAACGCGACACTACCCCCACCTCAGATTCCGGTGTGCCGAGGACGCGGGTCTCCGAGCCAAACTCAGGGATGCCCCGGACCTCGACGTAGTCGCCCTGCTCTATACCTGCGGGCAATTTACCGCGATTGATCTGCTCGGCGGTGATGACTTTCGGATCACCTACCAGACCGAACGAGAGGTTAGCCACCGCGAGGTATCCGCAGAAAGTGAAGACCATGACGATGAACAGCCGGACCAGCAACCAGGGGTTGCGACGGATCCAAGCCCCAAGCCCCGGCGGCTCGTAGTGGTCACCGTATCCGCCGGAGGCCGGCGTCTGTCTATCACTGCGGGTATCCACACCATGCAGTTTACCCGAGGAATAACCTGCAGGTGGGGCCGCGTTCACAGCGCCGCAGGGTCGCCGGGCGGCAGAATGTGAACGAGCTATCCGCCGTTGGCGGGGGTGGGTGGTGTAGCAGGTTCCAACACTGTATGCTGTTACCCGGCGAAAATCAGGTAAGAGGGTGGATACGGGATACCCTCCGTGGAGGTAGGTTTTGGAACGAGGGCGGGAAGAGCCGAAGTCCGGCTCCGAGTACACCGTTATAGGGGTGATAAGTGACGGGGCCGAGCTCAACCAGGCCGTGACGGAGGTCCGGGAGCTCGGTGTGGGCCGGGATGACCTGACTGTGATATTGAAGCGTCAGGACCCATCCGAGCCCGAGCCGTTCCCCGAGGGGACGCGCTACATCGTGATCCCCAACGACCGGCGCGGTCTGGAGGTCCCAATAGGATTCGCGATAGCCTTCGTCGTGTTCGGGATCTTCTTCGCGCTCTCGACCCCGGCTATCGGCATCCCGACGCTGATGGTGTTCGTCTCGCTGGCGTCCATCCTGGTCGCGGGCTCGCTTACGCGGGTGGGAGTCTCGCCGATACTCACGGAGATGGAGGCGCCGAGGGAAGAGGCCGGTACCTGGAACGACGAGTTCGAGATGGGGAAAGTCCTCATCTTCGCCACCACGCGGGAGCGCCGTCTCATCCGCCCGATCCGGGAGGCGATGCAGCGCGGCGGCGCCATGTACTATATCGTCAACCGCCGGCTGGAGCCGAGGGCCGTGCATCAAGCCATCCTGAAACGCGCCGGGTCCTACGCCGATTCGATAACCGGCGGACCGAAAAGCCGTGTCGGGGAGACCCGCGATACCGCCTCAGAAGGCACTAGATAGGAGTTTAGAGCGTGGGCACACCAACCATTTCGACACTCCAGTTTCTCGCGCAGCTAGACCTCTCCAATACGTTCGGGTTCCTGGGCGGGGCGCGGGTTATTACGGGCCTCTCGATGCTCGTCCACATGTTCTTCGCGCAGATATTCGTAGGCTTTGCCCTGGCCGCACCGGTGTTGCAGGCGTGGGGCGCCCGGACGGGCAGCCCGCGCATGGACCGGCTCGCGCACTCGATGGCCCGCTTCAATGTCCTGACCTTCAGCACCGGCGCGACGTTCGCGGTCCTCTTTATAGTCCTTTTGGTAGGTTTCTATCCCAGGGTGACGGCGTCGCTCTTCACTCACTTCTTCTACTTCCTCGCTATAGCCATGCTCTCGATGGTGCTCTCGCTGTGGGGGATGTACAGCTACTATTACAAGTGGGACCGGTACAGCGTGCTCAAGAAGAAGCGCCACATAGCGCTCGGTTTCACGATGGGGTTCTTTATCTGGATCTGGATGCTCATAATGACGGGCATCGACACCTATATGACGACCGGCGGGGGACCGAACAGCACGCCGCTCAACGGCAACAGCATCGAGAGCCTGGGCGTGGCGTTCCAGGGCATCTTCAACCCGATGTTCGTCGAGATGCTACTGCACCGGACGTTCGCCAACCTGTCGTGGCCGGCCTTCGCGCTCGCCGCCTGGGCCGCTTTCATGTACATACGATCCAAGACGCAAGAAGACCGGGCGTTCTATGACTGGAGCACCTCCGTCGGACTGACGTGGGGTACCGGGTTCCTGATCGTGCAGCCGCTCGTCGGCTTCGCGATCGTATACGCGATGAAGCTTGCGGTGCCGCAGAGTCCGGCCGAGGAGACTGCGCGGGGCGGCGCCTACGAGCGGCTCACCTCCGGCGACACCTCGAACATCCTGTACCTAAACCTGCTCATGGTCGTGGGACTCTTCGTGCTCTCGAACATAGCGATGTATATGGGGGCGGGCCGGCACCCGGACCGGGGCGGGCGCATCCCGATCCGCTTCTTCGGGCTCGTGGCGGCGGTGGCGGGACTGTACTCGATCTCGCCGCTGGCGAGCTTTCCGTACGAGTCGCCGTTCTTCTACCTGCGCTATATCGCCATCCTGATAATGCTGCTCGCGACATTCGGGGCGTTCATCACTTACCTGCGGGGCCGGATGCGTTTCCGATACGGATCTCCGGGGGCGGCCTATCGTGTCACGCTGCTCGCTCTGGGGGTCCTCGCGGCGGTCGTGGCGCTCGATATGGGACTAATGAAATCCAATTCGAGGGTGCCGTACACGGTATATAATCAGCCCGATTACACCGTCGAGAGCGGTCCGCCGCCGAGCGGATTCGGCAGGTAGGGTCGGCGCTCGGTGAGAGTCTAGAAGGGGCCAGACGTTGACGGAGTTGCAGAAAGATCCCATCACTCGGAGTGACTTCCTGGGCTTTGGTTTCATAGGAGCCATCATGGGGGCGATACTGACCATCCCGCCGGTGGCCTTCGTGCTGGGTCCGGTCATAAAGACGGATGTGCTCGGCAAGTCCGATATAAGCAAGGGCTGGCAGGAGGTCGGGAAGGTTAGCGAGATCAAGGCGGGTGAGCCGAAGGACTTCACGATAGAGTTTCCGCTCACGCAGTCTTACGGCGACAAGAGCATCCAGGAGAAAGCTCCGAGCAGCCCGAGGTCTAACAAGCAGTTCACGCTCCGCAACGCCGTCTGGGCGTCGTGGAAGACGAAATACAAGCCGAACGGCTCGCAGGGCAAGGTCAGCCGGCCTTCCTTCCTCGACCAGAAGACCGAGGGATTTTCGCAGTCGGAGATAAAGGAGATCGAGAAGAACCTCAACGTCCTCTCCAATTCGTGCGCGCACCTGGGATGCCCGGTGCGCTGGGTGATCACCGAGGGCGAGGGCGAGTTCCTGTGTCCTTGCCACGGCGGCCTGTACGACATTAACGGGGACTACCAGGGAGGTCCGCCGCCGCGAGGTATGTATCACTACAAGACTTGGGAAGTCCGCGAGAACGGCAAGCTCTACGTCAAGCACGGCTACATCATCCAGGACCGTCCGGACGCTACACAGCCCTACGTGGTGTAGGGAATATTAGGGAGCGGGCATGCAGAGAGGAGAACCGAGGACATGATCGGCAGGCTGAGGTCCCAGACTTCATCGGCGAGCAAGGTCATAGTGGACTGGATGGAGCACCGGGCCGGGATAGTGACGGCCATGGAGCACTTCCTCTACGAGCCGGTCCCGAAGCGGGGAGCGTGGCTCTACACTCTGGGGAGCGCGGTGCTCTTCCTCATATCGCTCCAGTTCCTGACGGGCATCCTGCTGCTCTTCTACTACGTGCCGACGACGGACCACGCCTGGAACTCGGTCTACTACATAATGAACGAGGCGTACTTCGGGACGCTCATCCGCGGCATTCACTACTGGTCGGCGAACTTCCTGATGGCGATGATCGGGCTGCACATGGCCCAGGTGTTCTTCTCCGGCGGCTACAAGGCGCCGAGGGAGCTTAACTGGATCGTGGGCGTCGTGCTCTTGTTGCTGGTCATCGGGCTGGCGTTCACCGGATATTTGCTCCGGTGGGACCAGGACGGGTTCTGGGCTTCTGTGGTGGGTATCAAGATCGGCTCCTACTCTCCGTTTGTCGGGGCGTATATAACGCACTTCCTGCTCGGCGGCGATGCGGTCGGACCGGCTACGCTGTCGCGCTTCTTCGCGATCCACGTATGGCTCTTGCCTGCGGCGATAGCGCCGTTTATCGGGATTCACCTTTATCTGCTGCGGCGCCACGGCGTCTTCGGCAGCGAGTTCGAGTACAGCGAGCGGATCGCCAAGATGCACGAGCATCAGCGCATGGAGGAGTACGCTCGTTACGAGTTGAGCGACGATGAGCACGAGGAAGAGGACGGCTACGAGGGGAACGGCCGCGGCCGGTACGACGGAGGACGTTAGCGTCGAGTAAGAGTATTTACCGAGGGCGGATGCGGGATGCTGCTATGATCCAGACACAGGTTTTCGGAAGAGAGGTGTAGGTATGTACGCTCCGGCGACAGGCAAAGCCAAACCGGTCGAGGAAGAAGTAATCACCGAGGAGAACGTCTTTGACCGTCCCGACGAGACGATAGGGTTCTTCCCCGGACAGGTGCTGAAGGACGCTTACGTCTCCTTCTTCCTGCTACTCGCCTGCTGCGCCCTCTCTTACATCGCTCCGGCGCCTCTCACGGCGCCCGCCAACACGGCCACGATCACGTACGTGCCGAGGCCCGAGTGGTTCTTCTTCTTCTACGAGCAGATGCTGATGTTCTTCCCCGGTTACGCGCTGGTGTCGTTCGGGGCGGTCGTGGTGCCGACGATCTTCATTGTGACGCTCTTTGCGCTGCCGTGGCTGGACCGAGGTCCGAACTTCAGCTCCCTGCGGCGGCCCTTCACGGCGGTGGTGGGGATCCTGATCATAGTGGTCGTGCTGTTGAATATGCTGCTGGCGGTGAGCCGCATCATGAACTTCCCGTCGGGCGGGTAGAAGGAGCAAAGGATGCCCATAGGAGATCTCCAGGTCCCCGTAATCGGCAAGAACGTGGTGATCGCGTCTCTGGTGCAGACGCACATCCTGTTCGCCGCGTTCATCATCGGGGCGGTCCTGATCGCCGCGACGAGCGAGTACCTGGGGCTGGTGACCAAGAACCCGCGCTACGAACGGTTCGCCCGGAACCTGGCGCGCTTCGTGGTTCTCCTCTTCGCTTCCGGCGCTGCTCTGGCGATCACATTCGTGCTGGCGCTGGTGACGCTGTTCCCGGTTTTCTTTTCTTACCTGCAGAACGTCTTTTTCTGGGTGTTCCTGGTCGAGGCGTTCATGTTCCTCGGACAGATCATCATCGTGTACGCCTGGTACAACGTCTGGGACAAGCTGGCCTATCGCAAGAGCCTGCACGTGGTCTTCGGGTTCGTGGCTGGCTTCATGGGGCTGATGGCGATGACCATGATCGATGGGGTCGCTTCCTTTATGCTCACGCCGGCGGAGACCGAAGTTGGCAACGTCGCCCGGACGTTCCTGAACCAGACCAACGTTCCACTGAACATGCACCGCTTCGTAGGCAACTTCTCCTACGCGGGGTTCCTGATCGCCGGTTGGGGCGCCTGGCGCTACCTGCGCTCCACGCGGGAGGACGATAGAGAGTACTACGACTGGATGGGCCACTTCGGCCTCATCTGGGGCTTCGGGTTCCTGATCATCCAGCCGGTCATCGGGTACGGGTACTTGAAGGGCATCCGCGAGAGTTCTCCGGACGCCTTCAACACTCTCATGCTGGGCGACAAGGCCTGGCTCTTTAACTTCCTGGCGCTCTGGCTCGCGATAATGAGCATCGCCTCCACGGCGTACTTCGTGCATAAGCTCAGGTTCGCGGTGAAGCCGATGGAGACCCTGCGGAAGCTATCCGTGGGCGCTCTGGGCTTCACGGCGCTCTTCACGGTGCTCAACGTCATACCGGCAAACACTTCGTTCATCCCGCAGATAGGGCTCATATTCCTCGGCGGTGAGAAGACGAAGATACCGCTGGGGAGCATGTACCCGTACAAATACATCGGTCTGATCGGCATGATGCTCGTTGGAATTTTCGTGGTGGCGCTCTACCTGCGGGCTGCGGCGTCGGGCTTCCACTGGGGACGGGCGAGCCGGTGGAGCCAGTTCGCGCTCCTGGCCTGCTCGGTCACGGTGGTCCTGACGATGGTGACGATGGGATATACCCGCGAGACGGCGCGCCGGGTAGATTACACGCCCGCCGGTAACGGTGGCGGGTACCTGATCTACAAGTGCATCACCCTGGATCAGAAACCCACTCCGAGCACCTGTCCGACAAAGGGACTCGGGGGAGGAGGGGAGTGATGGACCTGGCGCTGCTTCTTCAGGACGGGGCCACATCCGGCATCGGGATCTTCCGGTTCTTCGCGGGCTTCATCCTCGTGCTGTGCTTCTACCTCGGCGCCCTGGGCTTTACGTACTGGATCAGCAAGGACGAGTAGGTTAGAAGCGTCAAGCTGTCAGCTATCTGAGAAGGGTGGCGCCCCGCACCGGGGTCGTCGCCCTTCTTCTCCTGGAAGGTTGTTCCGGCTGCGCCACAGGGCGCGAAGCTGAGGACCAGCGGCTAGTTGATCTGGTCGGTAGGACGGAGGAGGACTTCGTCGACGCTCACGGAACGGGGCTGGCTTACGGCGTAGAGGACCGCTTCCGCTACGTCCCCGGCTTCCAGCGGGGCGTACTCTTTCTGAGCGTAGTATTCCGCGGCGCTGGAGTAGGAGTTGTTGGGGAACTCCGTGCGTACCAGGCCGGGTTCGACCGAGATAACGCGGATGTTCTTTCCTTCTACCTCCATGCGTAGCCCCCCGGTTATGGCGGAGAGGGCGTGCTTGGTGGCGGCGTAGACGGTGCCGTAGGCGTTCGGGACCCGGCGACCGGCGACGCTGGAGATGAAGACTACGTCCCCGGAGCCGTGGGGGATCATATGACGGATGGCAGCGCGGGTGCAGCAGAGAGCGCCGAGCACGTTGACGTCGAACATCCTGCGCCAATCTTCCGGGTCGGCGTCGGCGATGGTGGAGTAGAGTCCGATGCCGGCGTTGTTGACGAGAAGGTCGAGAGCACCGAAGCGCTCTACGGCCCGCGTCACGAGGTCCTCGCAGGCGGCGGGATCGGTGATGTCCGTTGGTACGGCGAGAGCTCTCTGCCCGAGAGCGGTGGCAAGGGCCTCGATGCGGTCCGCCCGGCGCGCGGCGAGTACGACATTGTAGCCGTTCTGCGCGAGCAGGCGGGCCGTGGCCTCACCGATACCCGATGAAGCTCCGGTGATGATGGCTGTGCGGCTGGCCGGGCTATGAGCGCTCACGAAGACATCATAGCCGGTGAGAGAGCCGTGGGCCGGGTCGTGAGATAGAATTCCCGTGGTAGATCTCTTAAGGAGTGAAAGTTTGTCAGACATACCGCTCTTCCCCTTGAACGTGGTGTTGATGCCGGGGGCTCCGCTGCCGCTGCACATCTTCGAAGATCGCTACAAGCAGATGGTGGACGAGTGCCTGGAGTCCGAGAGCGAGTTCGGGATGGTGCTGGCGGATGAGGCCGGCACGCGGGAGGTCGGGTGTACGGCCAGGATCGTGGAGCTCGTGGAGCGCTACGAGGACGGGCGGATGGTGATCCTGGTCGAAGGGTCGCGGCGCTTCAAGCTCAACAGCGTCATGACCGGAAAGCCGTACTACGTAGGAGAGGTCGAGTATATCGAGGAGGAACCGGAGGAAGACGTAACGGAGCTGGCCGAGGAGTGCAAGGCGCTCCTCGAGCGCGTTGTCGAGGCGGCTACCGAAGGATCGGTAGCCATCGAGATAGAGCCTCCCTACAGGAACCTCTCCTTTGCGATAGCCGGGCGCATCGAGTTCGACGTGGAGACGCGGCAGCAGATCCTGGAGCTGATGACCGAGCGAGCGCGTCTCGAGAAGGTGAAGGAGCTACTCTCCTCGGCGGCCGAGCGCCTGGAGCGCGACCGGCAGGCCCGCGAGAAGGCTCAGACCAACGGGCACCTGCGCCCCAACTACCGGCCAGGAGAGAAGCCCGAAGAGAGTCCTTCCTAGTCCTCTTTATCTACCTCCTGGGGTATGAGGTCTCTTATGCGGCGGAGGTTGGCCTGGTCCACCTTGTAGATCAGCGGCTCCGATGCCAGAGCGTCCTCGCCGGCGGCGGCTTTTATGCGCCCGGTGAGGTTCTCCTCGACGAGCCAGGCCATCGAGGGTAGCACCCCGGCGAAGATCCGCAGCCGTATCCGACCTTCGTTCTCCTCCTGGCCCACGAGACGCGGGGGCGTCAGGTAGAGGTTCGAAGCCTCGTCGAGCGAACCCAGGACTCGCTCGACCGCCTCGGGGTCGGAGAGCTGCACCTCGACGGTGAAGCGTTGCTGACCGGAGACGAAGTTCGTCACGCTCTGCATCGTGCCGTTGGGGATGTAGCTGACCTCGCCGGAGAGCGACCGTATCTTGGTCATCCGAAGTCCCAACTCCTCCACGATACCGGAGATGTCTTGCGGTTTGATCTGGATGAAGTCTCCGACGGAGTACTGGCCCTCGAAGATGATCGAGAATCCGGCGATTACGTCGCGCAGGAAGCTCTGCGCCCCGAAGCCCAACACTGCGGCGAGGATCGTCGCGCCCGCCGTCGCGGGCAGCGGGTTGCGGACGAAGATGGAGAGCACGAACAGTATGATCACCACGAAGACCACGTAGCGCAGGGCATTGCGGATGAGCGTTATGGCCGTATCCTGGCGCTTGATGCGGGCGACCGCCTCCGCATCCAGGACGTCGCGGTGGCTCCGTCGCCAGCGCAGGACGCGCGGCACGCCGCGCGTCAGGATCCTGTAGGCGAAAATGCCGAGCAGTATGACTACCACCGAAGCGATGATGTTGCTTATGAACTCCGCGCCGGTCAGGTACTTGAAAGAGGCTGCGGCGAAGTCGTTGATCCCCTTGAAGACGTCGAAGGTGCCCTTGCTGGCGCCTTTCGCGGCGTCTCCGGCCTTGTCCGCGGCGGCTCTGATGCTGCTCGTGGTCTCTTCGGCGTTGTTTTGTAGGAGAGCTATAAGCATCGCGGCTGCACATTAAAGTATCCTGACCCACCGACTTCAAGGTGGTACGGGATCGAACCTCCAGACCGGAGCGGTGGGAGGGGACCGGAGGCAGGCAACTCCGGTCCCCGGAAGGAGGGGGCAAATGGTTCGCGACAGTCCTGGCTAACCGACGATCCGGCGGGCGAGCACGGCGCCGCTGATGAGCGCGGCGTTGATCGCCAGTAGCGATGAGACCGGGATCCCGCCTGTATCCGGGAGTACGCTGACCGCAGCAGCGGCGTCCCCGGTGTCCTGATGGGATGGGGTAGAGTCGCCTGTCCCGGAGCTGTCCGCGCCGGAAGTGTCTGTATCAGATTGATCGCCGGGATGAGTAGCGGAGCCATTATCCACGCGGGTAACGTCGAGGAGATCTGGCCCACCCTCGACGGCTCCGTTCTGGTAGCCGGATACGCGGGCGCCATGGACCGTTACCCGCTGGCCCACATAGTCGTCGAGGGTGACCGTTTCGCTCCGCAGGGCGAACAGGAGATTGCCGCTCTCGCCTAGTAGGACGTGGGTGCCGTACTGGTAGGACGTTATCCCGGCTTCCCGGACGGTTCCCTCGACCGTCACGGCGTCACCCGTCTCCTCGATATCCGCAAGTCCACCGTACTGATCGGCAACGCCCGTCGGTGCGGAGCCTGGATCCTGAGCCAGTGCCGGAACGGCGAGCGTGAATATCAGGACCAAGATCATGATAGATAGCTTTGTCATGAGCATCTCCATTCTCCGGTGATCTTCATAATGCTTAACAATTATCGGTGGCCGGAGGAGAGGGGGCGTCAGCCGAAAGGATGACCCGGCTCGCCAGATGGATGATTGTCCGCGGGGCGGCTTTCTCGCGGGGTCTCGGATGCACTAGACTGTGGTCATGTTCCGTTCCAGGATAGCAAGCTCCGGTGCGCGATGGTGGTGGACGCTCGCCGCCGGGGCGGGAATAGCGTTCCTGACCTTCGTGGTGATGTTCGTCATGATCGACGTGTACCTGACCATTGCCACGATGGTTTCGCGGGGAGATGTGGATCAGAGCCAGGTCCAGACCTTCGCGGATTTCGCGTCCGTGTGGGCGTTGCCGGTGCTGTTTCTGGTCCTGACTGCGGGAGCGACGGCGTGGATGGCGCGCCGGTTCGGCGTTACGAGCCTGTGGTTCGGGGTCTTGGTCGGCGCGATCTCCGCTATCGGCTTCCAGCTCATCGGGCTGCTCTTCAGCCCTCCCGAGACCCGCGAGTTGATCGTCTACCCTCTCTGCGGGGTGGCGGGAGGTCTGCTTGGCATCTTCCTCGGACGGATCTCCATCGCCGGGCGTGAGGCACTCTACCGCGCCAGCCGGGACGTGGGAGCAGCGTCAAGCGCGGACGAGGTCGCTTCAGCCATCGGCAGACACCTGGCGGGCTCGAACGTGGAGCAGGTCTCGCTGTGGAGCGTAGCCTCCAGGGAAAAGGACGAGGACTTGAGGTTGGATCTCACCGGCTCATGGAGCGCGCGGACGGAGGCGCTATGGCCCTCCGGCGCGAGCCTCGATTCAGAACTGATACCGGATCTCGTCGGGATGCGGCGGCAGTCGCCGAGGGTCGTCCGCGGGCGAGAGGTGCCGGAGTCAGAACGAGCGAACTGGGAGCGGCGTGGCGTGCGCGCTGTACTTCTGGTCCCCCTCAGTGCTTCCGGCGAGGGGCCGGACGGGTTGCTGGCCGTTGCTTCGCGGGGCCCGAGGTTCTCGGCCGGTGCGGTGCGCGCGTACCTGACGGTCGGGGCGCAGGCGGCGCTCGCGCTCGAGAACCTGCGGCTGGTACGTGGGGCGCGCCACTCCGGGATGATGGACGAGCGGCGGAGGCTGGCGCACGAGATCCACGACACCCTCATTCAGGGGTTCGCCAGCATCGTGATGAACCTGGAGGCCGCCGAAGGGAAGTCCGGGGACGACCCGGCGCGGGCGTACAGACACCTGCGCGAGGCCCGGCGCACGGCGCGCGAGAGTATGGACGAGGCCCGCCGGATGGTTTGGGCCCTCAGACCCGAAGCTCTTGAAGGGGCCTCGCTCTCCGAAGCCTTCTCGCGTCTGGCGGAGCGCTGGTCGGAGTCAAACGGCGTCGAGGCCGTGGTCACGGTTACCGGTTCGCCGCGCCGGCTGGCTCCGGAGACTGAGGTGACTCTGTTGCGGGTGGCGCAGGAGGCGCTCGCTAACGTCCGTAAGCACGCCGCCGCGAGCCGCGTAGTCCTGACACTCTCCTACATGGAGGACCGTGTCACGCTCGACGTGCAGGACGATGGTGTGGGCTTCGAGACGGCCGCCTCGCGAAACGGCTCGGGAAGTAGTGTGAACGGAGATGGGCTGGGCGGGTTTGGTCTGCGCGCGATGCGCGAGCGGGTCGAGCAGAACGGCGGCAGGCTATTAGTCGAGAGCGAACCCGGACGAGGGACCGCGCTAGTGGCTGAGTTGCCGCTCGCCGGTGGAGTTAGCCAGGGCGCGCGGGCCTCACAGGAGGCGCGATGATGGGACGGATAAAGCTCCTCATCGCCGACGACCATCCCGTGGTGCGGATGGGTTTGCGGGGGATGCTCGACGGCCAGGAAGACTTCGAGGTCGTCGGGGAGGTCGAGAACGGCGCGCAGGCCGTCGAGGCGACGGAGAGGCTGCGGCCTGACGTGGTCCTGATGGACCTGCGGATGCCGGAGATGGACGGTGTCGCGGCCACCACCAGGATCGTGGAGCGGACGCCCGAAGCGCGCGTGCTGGTGCTTACAACCTCGGACTCCGGCGCGGACATACTACGGGCCGTCGAGATAGGGGCGACCGGCTACATCCTGAAAGACGCGCCGCGCGAGGAACTGTTCCGGGCGGTGCGCGCGGCGGCCGAGGGCAAGCCGCTACTTGCGCCGGACGTGGCGGCGCACCTGATGAACCGGGTCAGGTGGCCGTCGGACGAGGCGTTGAGCAGCCGCGAGATCGAGGTCCTGGAACTCGTGGCCCAGGGGACGAGCAACCGGAACATCGCCGGGAAGCTCTGGATAAGCGAAGCGACCGTAAAGTCCCACCTTTTGCACATCTACGGCAAACTGGGCGCGAGCGACCGCGCCTCGGCCGTCTCGGTGGCGATGAAGCGCGGCATCCTGCGCTCGTAGCTGGTGGAGAGGATCTAGCCGTGGCGTTCGAGGGCGAGCTGTATGAGACGGTCGAGGAGCTGTTCGTAGGGGAGGCCGCTCGCGTCCCAGAGATAGGCGTAGACGCTGGTCGGGGTGAAGCCGGGGATCGTGTTGATCTCGTTCAGTAGCAGACGGTCCGTGCCGCGTTCGAGGAAGAAGTCCACGCGGGACATGCCGGCGGCGTCCACGGATTCGTAGGCGATCCGGGCTACGCGCCGCATCTCGGAGGCGATCTCGTCCGGTATGTCGGCGGGGGCGACGATCTTGCTGCCACCCTCGGTGTACTTGGCCTCGTAGTCGTAGAACTCGTTGGCCGTAACCAGGACCTCACCCGGCACCGAGACTTCCGGGTCTTCGTTGCCGAGCACGGATACCTCTATCTCCCTCGCATCCACCCCGGCCTCGACTATGATGCGCCGGTCGTGTTCGGCGGCAACGTCGAGGGCGTTTCGAAGGCTCCCGGCATCCGTCGCGCGGCTGATCCCGACGCTGGACCCGAGGTTGGCGGGTTTGACGAAGCACGGGTAGCCAATGGAATCCTCTATCTGGCGCAGGATGGATTTACTGTCTCTCTCCCAGTTTGTGCGCGTGAGGCCGAGCCACTCTACCTGCGGGAGACCGTGGTGGGCGAAGATTTTTTTCATCGTGATCTTGTCCATGCTCGCAGCGCTCGCGAGCACTCCGCTCCCGACGTAAGGGACGCCCGCAAGCTCCAGCATCCCCTGAATGGTCCCGTCCTCGCCGTAGGGGCCGTGCAAGACCGGGAAGACCACGTCCACCGACCCGAGGTTCGCCGGTAGCTTCTCCGAGATGGAAGCAGGAGAGTCGGAGATCGGAGATTCGGAACCGTTGGCGCTGTCGAGGGCCTTGCTTGCGGACTCCAGCTCCCGCATGGGGTCGCCGGAGGAGATCCAACGTCCTTCCCGCGTTATGCCAACGGGCACTACCTCGTACCGGCCGCTTTTTTCGAGGGCATCGGTGATGGCGCGAGCGGAGGCGAGGGAAACATCGTGCTCCCCACTTCGCCCGCCGAAGATGACCATGACCCGCACTAAAGAAACTCCTCTCGCCGCCAGCAGCCCATCGTAGCAGAGAGTGTATTTGGGATCAGGCCGCGAACCCCAGGGAGCCGGCCCTCTCGCGCAGCGCTGCGGCGACGAACTCTATGTGCTCGTTGAGGTCCACGCCGAGTTCCTCCGCTCCGCGCGTGATGTCCTCGCGGCTGACGGCGGCGGCGAAGGATTTCTGCTTCATCTTCTTGCGGACGCTCTTGGCCTTCATGCCCTCAAATCCCTCGGGACGCATGAGGGCGCAGGCGACGATGAAGCCGGAGAGCTCGTCCACGGCGTAGAGGGTCTTGGACATGAGGGTGTCGCGGGGTACGTCCAGGTAGTCCGCGTGGCCCTTTATGGCGTGCAACACGTCGTCCGGGTAGCCGAGCCGCTCCAGCTCCCGGACGCCGACCATCGGATGCTCGGCCGGGGTGGGATGCTTCTCGTAGTCCATGTCGTGCAGGAGGCCGGTGACGGCCCACTTCTCCTCGTCCTCGCCGAAGTGGCGGGCGTAGGCGCGCATGGCGGCTTCGACGGCGAGCATGTGCTTTCGCAAGGAATCGCTCTCGGTCCACTCGCACATCAGGTTCCAGGCATCGTCGCGGCTCATCGGGTTCATGGCATCTCCTTGTACGTTGGTTCGAGGGACTATTGTAGGCCTATGGCCGAGAAACGTGCAAAATGGCGTCATTCCGTGTCAATCGAGTCTTATAGACAGGCGCTACCCGGTCAATTCCGGCTGTCATGTTTTTCGCTCTGCCCATCCGCCAGCATGGATGGATCTACTTTAAATCGCAAGCAATCCAGTATACGTTGACGACGACACAGGCGAGGCGGAAGACAGCATGGGTAGCGCGACCGAAGAGCGTCCGGCGGCACTGTTTTAACGTCTCTCCGCTGAACCTTTTGTAGTGTTATTCCGGGAGGTCTTATCCGCTGGAGCTGTAGGAGATCTTGATCTCGCCGCCGCGGGTGTTGGTCTGCTGGACGGAGCGGGTGGTATTGCCGGCGGTCAGGATGACCTTGAGGCTGCCGTTGCCCGCGTCTCGCTTCTGGATGCTGCACTGGAGCTCATCACCCGCCAGGTCGTAAGCGTAACGCTTGGGCACCTTGCCCTTGAGGACGGTCTCTTGCTTGCCGTCGGTGCAGCGACCGGAGAAGCGCGTCTTCGGGTCCCCTTCGAGCCGCAGAACGACGTCCGGCTCCTCCTTGCCCGCGCCGAGGGTGGTCTCCTGTACGGTGGCGTTTGTGGTGGTCTCATCTTGGCTGGACTCTTCGGAGATCGTGGGCTCCTCGAAAGCGGTCGTCTGTTTGCCGGAACCTCCGGTGCTGCCGGAACCCTCGTCGGTGTCGCCGCCGGTGGAGCAGCCGGCGGCGAGCAGGAGCGCGGCCACCAGGAGAACGAGAAAGCTTGTTCTTCGAGGTTTTATGGTCTTGCCGGGCGAGTCTTCACGATAGTGTCATTCTATCAATCGGAGACGATGAGGGAGGACTGCCGCGCCGATAGTTGCCGGGCGCGCTGGAGCACCGAGTCGAGCATCGGGGGCGTGAGCACGCCGGTGAAGGTGTTCTGCTGCGAGGGGTGGTAGCAGCCGAGCAGGGTCATGCCGTCTGCCTCATACTCGGCGCCGTGACCGAACTTTGGTTTGGGACGCACTTTGTAGAGGCGCAGGGCGGCGTCCCAGGCGAAGGCTCCGAGGCAGACGATGACTTTCGCGCCGATGAGTTCCAACTCGCGGGCGGAGTAGGGGAGGCAGGTGTCGCGTTCGGCGGGGGTCGGTTTGTTCTGTGGCGGGGCGCACCGGACGGCGGCGGAGATCCAGGCTCCAGTGAGCCGCATCCCGTCGTCCCGGCCGCGCGAGACCGGCTGGTTGGCGAAGCCGGTACGGTGCAGGGCCGCGAAGAGGAAGTCGCCCGAGCGGTCGCCGGTGAAGACGCGCCCGGTGCGGTTCGCGCCGTGCGCGGCCGGCGCGAGGCCGAGCAGGACGACGCGCGCCGCCGGATCGCCGAAGCCGGGGATCGGCCGCGCCCAGTAGTCCTCGACGGCGTACGCGGCGCGCTTGACGCGCGCGACCTCCTCGCGCCACGCGACGAGGCGCGGGCAGCGCCGGCAGGTGGTGATCTCGGCTTCGAGCGCCGCGAGGGCGCGGGCGCTCACGAGGGAGCGGGCGTGCCCTGGTCGAGCAGGCCGCGGACGAACCGGGCGATGACCGGCTCGAGCTCCTGGATGTTCGCCGGGCGGCCGTGGCGCAGCTGGCGCGAGGCGAGCTCGACGACCGCGCCGACGAGCGCGAACGCGTCGTCGGGGGAGGCGAAGCGCGGCGCGCCGTAGCGCTCGTGTGCGATCGCGTTCTGCTCGTCGAGCATCTGCGCGAAGGCCTCGAGCACGGCGTCGCGGCGGGCGTTCGCCCGGGGCCCGGCGCCGATGATCTCGAC
>DASSMB010000263.1:0-2286 GCA_035689095.1 Rubrobacteraceae bacterium
GAAGGCCGCCCGCCAGCCCCAGGTGAGGAACTGCGCGTCGGTAAGCCCCACGGAGAGCAACGTGAATACGCCGGTCCCGAGCAGGAGTCCGGCCGGCACCCCGACCTGCGGCCAGCTACCGAAGAAGCCCCGCCGTCCCTCGGGCGCGTGCTCCACGGCCATAAGGACCGCGCCGCCCCACTCGCCGCCGAGTCCGATGCCCTGCACCAACCGCAGCGCGAGCAGCAGGGCTGGAGCCCAGATACCGACCTGCGCGTAGGTCGGCAGCAGCCCGATGGCGAAGGTGGCTATGCCCATGATGAGGAGCGTCAACACGAGCATCTTCTTGCGACCGATTCTGTCCCCGAAGTGCCCGAAGATGAGTCCGCCCACCGGCCGCGCCACGAACCCCGCGGCGAACGTCGCATACGCCGCCAGCGTCCCGGCCGTCGGGTTGCCGCTCGGGAAGAATAGCTGGTTGAACACCAGCCCGGCCGCCGTCCCGTACAGGAAGAAGTCGTACCACTCGATGGTCGCCCCTATGGCGCTCGCGAAGGCAACCTTCCGGATCGGCGACCGCTCAACCACCCCGTCTACGCCAATACTCTCAGCCAAGCCAACACACCTTTCTCGAATACTGCACTTTTTCTACTAATCCAATGTACAAGATGCGGAAGATACACCTGAGGGATGGAGAGGTCAAGACGTCGGACGTAAATTTTTCGTAAACCTTCTAAAGCTTGGACAGAGATGAAGTGGCCTCTGGCGGGACTCTGGCAGGCCTAGAAGGCCCGACTGCCGAAAATATTTCGGCGGCGAGGGATCTCTGATTTTCGGCTTGCGAATGCGGATAAACGTTACCGCAACAGGAATCGGTGTTGTAACCTGGATACGTTTCTCCCTTGACTCTTTGCAGCATTCCCGTTAGCGTTTGTATTGAGAAGTAAAAAGGTAGACAAAGTTAAGTTAAAGGGAGGTTAAGCGTTGACTGATGTGGTGAACAGGGAGCGTTCGGGGAGAGGGCCTGGTGGGGAGGAGGGGCTCTCCGTGGTGGACGTGGACGTGCATGAGATGCTTACTTCGATCCAGGACCTGGTCCCTTACCTGGACGAGCCGTGGCGGAGCCGGGTGGCGATCAACGACGGTTTCAAGGGGCCTCCGGGCAACCCGTATGCGTTCCCGCAGGCGACGGGCGTGGCGATAGCGGACGCCGTGACGGACGACGGGAGTCCGGCGGGGTCCAAGCTGGAGTTGTTGCAGGAACAAGTGCTCGACCGGTACAACATAGATCCGGCGGTGCTGGTGAGTCTGTTCCATCCGACGGACCATCAGATCCAACCGGAGTTCGCCGTCGCCCTCGCTTCCGCCTACAACGATTGGATCGTCGAGAACTGGCTGGAGAGGGACGACCGTTTGCGAAGCTCCATCACCGTCGCGGCTCAAGAACCGCTCGCGGCGGCCCGCGAGATAGACCGGGTGGGGAGTGACCCGCGGTTCGTGCAGGTAATACTGCCGGCGGTCGCCCATCACGTGTTCGGGCGCGAGTTCTACTGGCCGATCTTCGAGGCCGCCCAGAGGCACAACCTGGTGGTGGCTTTCCACCAGAGCGGTGGCACGAGGACGGCGGTGGGGCTGCCGCCGTACTACATCGAGTGGCACACGGCCATCAGCCAGGCGTGGCAGTCGCAGCTAATCGGGCTCATCGCCCACGGCGTCTTCGACAGGTTCGAGGAGCTGAAGGTGGCGATGGTCGAGTCCAGCTGGACATGGGTTCCGCACCTCATGTGGCGCTTCGACTACAACTACCGCTCTTTGAGGCGCGAGGTCCCGTGGGTCAAGCGGCTGCCGAGCGAGTACATCCGGGAGCGGGTCAAGTTCTCGACGCAGCCGATGGAGTACCCGGAGGACCCGCAGGAGCTGTACCGGATGTTCGAGATGATCCACTCCGAAGACTTCCTGATGTTCGCCACGGACTACCCGCACTGGGACTTCGACTCGCCGGAGCAGGCCCTGCCGAGTACCTTCCCGAAAGACCTGCGGCGCAAGATCCTCACCCAGAACGCCCGCGACTTCTATGACTTCTAGGGAGACCGTTCGGGAATCCGTGCGAGAGATCGTCCGCGAAGGGCTGAGGGAGACGCCTTCCGGACGCGGAGAGCAAAGGCACGTCCTCTGCGGACGGGACGACATACCACCCGGAAGCGTGGAGGGTTTCCGGGTAGGCGGACGGAGGATAGCGCTCGCCCGCCTGGACGACGGTACTTTCCGCGTCGTGGCCGACACCTGTCCGCACCAGGCGGCGCAGCT
>DASSMB010000264.1:0-3184 GCA_035689095.1 Rubrobacteraceae bacterium
CATCCAGTATCTCCACGATCCGTCCCGGAATTCCCAAGCACACGTCCTATGCCTCCCTCTCTCTCATAACCCTATCCGCCAGTACCGCCTGTCCCAATGAGATTCCACCGTCGTTGGCCGGTACGCGTCGGTGTACGTGGACCACGAACCCCTTCTCCTCTAATAATCCGACCATCTGGTTCAGTAACAACATGTTCTGGAACGTGCCGCCCGAGAGAGCGACTGCTTCTGCTCCACCCGCCTCCCGCACCGCCTCGCAGACCGAGGTTACTATCTCCGCCATCGTCCGGTGAAAGGTGGCCGAAACCTCCGCCGCCGGTCGTCCGGCCAGCAAGTCTTCGACCACTGCGGCTACTATCTGACGAGTCTCGACTACCCACCCGTCGCCCTCCGTCCGTAGCTGGACGGGGTACGCCCGGTTCGTCGGACCGGTCGCGGCAAGCTCCAGCTCTATCGCCGCCTGCCCTTCGTAAGTCGTGCGCTGCGAGCCCGGCACGCCGGCGAGTGCGGCCACGGCGTCGAAGAGCCGGCCGGCGCTGGATGTTGGCGGGGTGTTCAGCTTGTGTTGCACGAGCCGGGCGATGAGCCTCGCGTTTCGTTCGCCCGCTTCCCGCACTACCGCGAGCGGAAGGTTGAGGGTCTCTTCCTCGCCGTGGAGCGAGATCAGGTACGCGAGCGCCATGCGCCAGGGCTGCTTGATCGCCGCCGATCCTCCAGGCAAGGGAGCGTACTCCAGGTGCGCCCGGCGCGTGAACCCTTCTTCCACGCTGCCCTCGAAGAACTCCCCGCCCCAGACGGCGCCGTCGGTCCCGTAGCCAGTCCCGTCGAGAGCTACCCCGATCACACGCTCTTCCGCAGGACGTTCGTTGTCCGCGAGGCAACTTGCTACGTGCGCGTGGTGGTGCTGGATACCGACCGCCGGAAGTCCCGCTTCCTCCAATTCGCGGGCGTACTTGGTGGAGAGGTATTCGGGGTGCAGGTCATAGGCGACGAGTTCCGGCTGTACATCGAAGAGCCTGCTGTAGTGCTCGATCCCCTCCCGAAACGACCGCAGCGTCTCGTAGTTCTCCATGTCCCCGATGTGATGGCTCAGGAAGGCGTGCCGGTCCTTCGCCAGACAGAAGGTGTTCTTCAACTCTCCACCGCAGGCCAACGTGTGCCGGGAGAAGCCCCCGGCCAGCCGCAGCGGGGCGGGGGCGTAGCCGCGGGAGCGGCGTATCGGGTACGGTCTCCCCCCGGCGGCCCGGACTACACTGTCGTCGCAGCGCATGTGGATTTCGCGGTCGTGGACCAGGAAGTAGTCCGCGATCTCGCAGAGCTGATCGAACGCCTCCCCATCCCGGTAGGCGATGGGCTCGTCCGAGTTGTTGCCGCTGGTCATCACCAGCGGGATGCCCGCGTCGCGCAGCAGCAGGTGGTGCAGCGGCGTGTAGGCCAGCATCAAGCCGAGCGTCTTCTGGCGCGGGGCGACCTCCTCGGCCACCCCGCTGTCTTCCTTACGCTCCAGCAGCACTATCGGACGGGCCGGCGAGGTGAGCAGCGCTTCTTCTTGGGGCGAAATCCGGCACAGATCACGGGCCTGCGCGAGATCTCGCGCCATGATCGCGAAGGGCTTGTCCTGGCGCACCTTACGGCCCCGAAGAATCCTCACCGCCTTCTCGTCGAACGGGTCGCAGGCCAGGTGGTAGCCGCCGAGCCCCTTTATGGCGACGACGGCCCGGCCGCGCAGCATCCGGGCGGTCCGCGCGATGGGGTCCTCCCTCTTGTCCCGCAGCTCGCTGCCGAACTTGTCCACGAGCCGCACCCGCGGCCCGCAGACCGGGCAGGCGTTGGGCTGGGCGTGGAAGCGCCTATCGGCGGGGTCGTCGTACTCCCGCAGGCACTCGGGACACATCGTAAAGCCGCACATCGTAGTCGTGGCCCGGTCGTAGGGGACCTGCCGAGTGATGGTGAAGCGCGGGCCGCAGTTGGTGCAGTTAGTGAATGGGTAGCGGTAACGACGGTCCGCCGGGTCGAGTAGCTCGGCGAGGCAGTCGTCGCAGGTGGCGACGTCCGGGGAGACGAGAGCCCGCCGACGGAGCCCCTCCCGGCTCTCCTCGATGCGAAACTCCCGGTCCCCGAGCGCCGGAAGCGGCTTCCACTCGACGGACTCGACCACGGCCAGCGGTGGGGCGTCCTCCTCCAGCGCGCGCACGAAGCGCTCTAGCTCCTCCGGCGTGCCTTCCGCCTCTATGCGGACACCCTCGGCGTCGTTACGGACCAATCCGGTGAGCCCATGCTTGCGCGCCAGGGCATAGACGAACGGGCGGAAGCCAACCCCCTGCACGATTCCCCGCACGGAGACCTCGCGGCGCTCGCGCGTAGGAATTCTCACGGCGTCAACCTTCGCAATCGCGCGGAAGTCCAAACAATTTCTCTCTTCACCGGTGCTCTCAACCAGCTCGCTTCCCCGGACCTACATGTTCCGCATCTTTATGTAACGTTGGATCTCCGGCCACTGCGCGACCACTGCGGCAACACCCGCGGCCACGCCCAGGAGCAATAGTTTCCTCACGATCTCACCTCCCTTTCTCCGTTTGTCTCACAGACCTCCTCTGCCAGCGACTCCACCAGCCTCGCGGCCTCGTCCACCGCCGCGCGCACCGGCCCGCTAAGCTCCATCAGCATGTCGTCGTAGTCTTCACCGCTCAGGATCACCCCCGGCTCGCAACCCACTACCAGCGTCCGGGTCGGACGGGCGCCCAGAGCGCGGGACAGCTTGATCACCTTGACCGGGTCCATCCCGTGCGTGTCCAGCGACAACTCCCCGTCCTCCTCGACCTCCGGCTCTATGAGGTAGACGGTGCCCGGCTCCCCTCCCCGCGGCGTCGCGTCCACGAAGACCACGAGGTCGTAGTCGTCGTGCAGAGCGTAGGCGAGGTCCATCCCGCGGATACCGAAGTCCTTTACCTCGACACCCTCCGGCAACTCGCGCCCGGCGAGCCGCTTCGCCACCTCGACCCCGAAACCGTCGTCGCCCAAAAATATATTGCCGACACCAGCGACCAGAACGCGCTTACTCATCGGCGGTCCCGGTGTCGTCCAGCGGCACGACCTCCTCGGGGGAGAAGAAGAAGCGGTGTCCGAGGATGTGCATATCTCCCAGGTCCCTGCCGGGGTCGTCCTCCAGCGTGACGGACAGGTG
>DASSMB010000265.1:0-25915 GCA_035689095.1 Rubrobacteraceae bacterium
CGTCGCAGAAACCCCCGACTCTCCCAGGCCGTATACGAGAGTCCTCACAATCCTGGTCTCACACCGCGTTGTAGAGGTAGAAGTAGTAGAGGACGAAGCCCAGAGCCGCGAAGGCGGACTGCACGATCCAGAACCGCACCACGACCTTGTTCTCCTCCCAGCCGGACATCTCGAAGTGGTGGTGTATCGGCGCCATCTTGAACACGCGCTTCTTGCGGCCGCTGAGGCGGAAGACGCCGTACTGGATCATCACGGACAAAGCCTCCAGGACGAAGAGACCACCGATCACGGGCAGCAGCATCTCGGTCTTGGTCAGCACCGCCGCCGCCGCCAGGACGCCCCCGATGGCGAGAGAACCCGTATCTCCCATGAAGATCTCCGCCGGGTGCGAGTTGTACCAGAGGAACCCAATGATCGCCCCGACCATCGCCCCGCAGATGATCGCCACATCATACTGGCGCTCCAGGAACGCTATGGCCGTATACGCAAGCAACGCGATGCCGCCCGCCCCCGCCGCCAGCCCGTCGAGACCGTCCGTAAGGTTCACCGCGTTCGTGGTGCCAGCGATGACCAGCAACAGGAAGATGCTGAACAGTGCGACCCCCAGGAACCCCGGACCCAGCACGAGGTTGCGCTTGATGCCCGGCACGATGACGTTCTGCGTGACGCCGACGTACCTGAGCGCCAGCACATCAGCCACAACCACTGTCAGAGTGAGCAGCAAGAACTTGTAACGCGCGCTCAACCCCTCGCTGCTACGGCGCGATATCTTCTGCCAGTCGTCATACATCCCGACAACGGCCACCGATCCCACGAGAAGCAATGTGGTGAAAGTCGCCACGTTCGGACGCGCCACCACCACCAGCGCCGCCAGGAGTCCCATCAGCATAACCACCCCGCCCATGGTCGGTGTCCCGGCCTTGATCAGGTGCGTCTGCGGCCCCTCCTCCCGGACGTACTGACCGAACTTCCGGGTCTGCAAGAATTCTATGAACTTCGAGCCGAGCGCTACCGTCACTATAAACGCCACGGCGGCGCCGAGAATAACGCTAAACAAGAGCTAAACTCTCCCTCAACTTGCGGGTTAAGGCATCGAGTCTAACACCCCTGGAACCCTTGACGACAACGTAGTCTCGTGGTCGAAGCGCTTCTCTCAGGCCCTCCGCGGCGGATTCGGCGTCCGGGAACATGAGGGTCTCGCCGGAGAACGTCTCGGCATACCAGCGGGCCTCGTCCCCGACGCAGACCAGGAGGTCCACGCGCAGTTCCTCGGCGAGCTCGCCTATCTCGTGGTGGTAGGCTCTCGCGCCGGCCCCAAGTTCGAACATGCCTCCAAGGACGGCGACCAGCCGCCGCCCTTGCTCGCGCGAGCCCTCTTCGCCGTAGCGCAGGACCGCGGCGGTCGCCACCGGGGAGGCGTTATAAGAGTCATCATAGACGATGATGTCATCTCGAAGACGGAAGACTTCTCCGCGGAGCCCGGTGCGCCGCACCCTCGATACACCCCGCGCGCACTCATCCAGGGAGAGCCCCAGCGCCAGCGCACCTCCGATAGCCGCCAGCAGCGGCTCTACCAGATGAGTCCCGAAGACCGGACAGCGCACTTCCGCCTCCTCATCCCGCAGGTGAACCACGAAGCGCAGCCCCTCATCGCGCTCCTCCAAGCCGGAGATCCAGAGGTCCACCCCCTCGGCGTGGTCCCGGGAGAACCGGATGCGTCGGGCGAGGTTGCGTCGGTATCCGGTCGCGGCGTCGGGAGCGCCATGGGGCGAGACAAAGGACCCGCTCTCCGGCAAGGCCAGCGCGAGCTCTCCCTTGGCCTCGGCCACTCCCTCCAGGCTTCCGAACGAGTCGAGGTGAACCGGCGCGATGGCGGTAAGTACGCCCACCTGCGGGGGAGCTATGCTGCAGAGGTGTTCGATATCGCCACGGTGGGTGGCGCCCATTTCTAGCACCAGGATCCCGGTCCGCTCGTTGGCGGCGAGTATGGTGAGGGGCAGCCCTATCTCGTTGTTGAAGTTGCCGGCTGTGGCGGAGACTCTCCTGCCCGCGACGCGCAGGATAGCCGCGAGCGCGTCCTTGGTCGTCGTCTTTCCCACGCTCCCCGTTATTCCAACGACCACCGGAGGGTCTTCGCGGCGCAGGCTCCAGCGGGCAAGCTGCTGCAACGCGGCGAGGGCATCCTCGACCACGAGGGTCGGAACATCCAGTGCGCGGTCCGCGACAGTCGCCACCGCCCCGCGAAGATGAGCCTCCGAGGCGAAGTCTGCGCCGTCGGTAGCGCCGCGCAGCGCGAAGAAAAGGTCGCCGTCCCGTACGATCCGGGAGTCCGTCGCGGCTCCGTGGGCGAGCGTCTCCGGGTCGCATCCCTTGAATGTAGCGCCGAGTACCTCGGCAATCTGACCAAGCGACGCAGCTCTCATTCGCTCCCCGATTCCTCGGGCGCGTCAGGGACGACATTGAAATATCCGAGGGTAAAGCTCATGACTTTCTCGAAGGCCGGAGCGGCCACGCGCTCGCCCCAGATCAAACCCTGCGGCTCATCCACGGCTATTAGCGTGACGTACTCTGGACGAGATGCCGGCGCGAAACCCACGAAAGATGAGACATACTCCTCGCCATAGGTGCCCGTGACGGGGTCCACTTTCTGGGAGGTGCCGGTCTTGCCGGCCACCGTGTAACCGGGTATCTGAGCGAAGCGGCCCGTGCCACTGTCTACCACGCTTTGAAGCATCCCGCGTACTATATCCGAGGTCTTTGCGCTTATCACCCTGGGTCCCGGTCCCTTCGGAGCCGCGTCTTGCGCCACGTACGGCGTCACCTTGAGCCCGCCATTTGCAAGTGCGGCGTACCCGGCGGCAAGCTGGAGCGGCGTTACCGTGAGCCCCTGCCCCATGGGGATGTTGCCGATAGAAGACCCGCTCCAGTCTTCGTAGGCGGGGACCGAACCGGGGTCCTCGCCCCACAGGTCCACGCCCGTTCTATCTCCAAACCCGAAGCGCCGGATGTACTGATATAGGAGCTGCCCGCCGAGCCCCTCGGCGATCTGGATGGTCCCGACGTTGCTGGAGCGCTGAAGGATGTTCTCCGGATACATCACCTCGGTCGGGTGAGGCTCGGAGTCATGGACCACCCTGTCGGCGACCTGGATCTGGTCCGCGACCGTAAACGTATCGTCCGGCGTCAGCGTGCCCTCTTCGAGAGCCGAGGCGATGGTGAACGGCTTGAACGTGGATCCCGGCTCGTAGGGATCGGTCAGCACGCGGTCGCGCTGCACGTCGGCAGACGCCTCGGTATAGAGGTTGTTGTCGTAGCCCGGTTCGTTGGCGACGGCCACGACCGCTCCGTCGTCCACACGCATGACGACGCCCAGCGCGCTCTTCGCGTGGTACTCCTTCACGGCAGATACAAGCGCGGTCTGGAGCTCCTCTTGCACGGCTGTGTCTATAGTAACCCTGACGTCCTGACCGGACTTCAGCCTCTTGTCGTAGCGCGCCTCGACCCCGCCGAACGCCTTCCCATGGTCGCTAAGATAACCGGTGAGTTGTCCGGCAAGCTCTCCATCAGGATAGACGCGATCCGACCCCGGCACGAGAGTTATGCCCTCTATTCCCAGGTTTCTGACCTTTTCAGCAGCTTCCGGTCCGACAGTCCCCAATACACTATAACCGGACAAATGTCCTCTTGAATCTTTCTGCGTGAGCTTGCTCTCGATCTCGCGCTCGTCTTGCCCGGTCTCCGATTTGAGGATCTGAGCGAGGTCTCCGGCTGCGTTTTTAGGGGCTTCTATCTGGTACGGCGTGGCTACGATAGTCGAGGCCTCCAGGCTTACCGCCAGCTTGCGGCCGTCGGCGCTCACTATGCTGCCGCGCCCTTGCGGGGAAACCTGCCTCTGCTGGGCGTCCTGTTCCGCGGCGAAAGCCTGGTACCGCTCGCCATCAGCGAAGCTCAGATGCATGGCGCGTCCGGTCAGGAGCAGACTTGCTACCGTAACGGCGGCTACGACGGCTCGCAATCTCGCGCGCCCGACGAGCGGCGCATCCTGGGAGAGCTCAGGGGAGACCGTCCGGGTACGATGACGGCGAGCGCGCCTGTGCGTCGGGAAATCGACGACCTTCGCTTCACGCTGTTGCCGTTGCGCGGCTCGGCGGGCAGCGCTACGGGTTTTCCTCCCGCTGCTTCTCTCCCGCATATGCTTTACCATCCTCCCCGTTTCCGCCATCCACTCTCATATCCTCGCCGCCCGGCTCGCTCAGGCCGAGGTCTCTCGCTTTCTCGCGTATCCGGCCCGGGGCCGAGAGTTCCGCCACCTGAACATTGAGCTTCTGACCGTCCGCTTCCGCACGGGCTACCCGCTCTTCCAGGCCCGCGACCCGCTCGCCGAGACTTCCCGAAACGGTGTGCAGGTAGATGCTCCCCAGCATCAGCAGCACCGGGATAACGACAAGCGCCGCGAACCCTCTACGGCGTTCGATCTCCTTGCGCCGGACCTTTGCCTGATGGGCCCGGTCTACGTGGAGCCGCTCGCGCTCTCTAATCGGCGGGACGAAGACGCCGGACTCATAAATCCGGTCTCTCCTCCCGGGCCGGGGAACAGCCATCAATCTCTATCCCCGTGGTCGTTGAGCGGCTCGGCGGTGCGGATAGCGACCCGGAGGCGCGCCGAGGCGCTGCGAGGATTAGCCTCGACCTCCTCTTGCGTCGGCTTGATCGCGGCTCCCCTCCGGAAAATCGGCCTGGCTCCACACACGCACACCGGAAGGTCCGGCGGGCATACACAGCGCCCTTCCCGCTCCGAGATAAAGCGCTTTACGATGCGATCCTCACCGGAGTGAAACGAGATCACCACCAGCCGGCCACCGGCTACCAGCAGACGCTCCGCAGCCCTCAGCGCCCGTTCGAGTCCTCGAACCTCGTCGTTGACGTGGACGCGCACGGCCTGGAACACGCGCTTCGCGGGATTCCCCCCACGCTCCTTCCAACCCACCGCAGCCCGGACGGCATCCGCAAGGTCTTTCGTCGTTCGCAGCGGCCGGTGGCGCAAGACCTCTCGCGCTATCCTGCGCGCCTCCGGACGAGGTACGTCGCCGTAGTTGATCAAGATCCGCACCAACTCCGACTCCGTTACCGTATCAAGAAACTCCGCCGCCGAAACGCCCGAGCCGTGATCCATCCTCATATCCAGCGGTCCCTCGTTAACGTAACTAAAGCCACGTCCAGCGGCATCTATCTGAAAGCTCGACAGACCGAGATCGAAGAGGACCGCATCCACCCACGCCCCTTCCTCGACCAGCGTCCGCAGCACGTCGCCAAATTCGCCGGCTCTAAAGCTAAAGCGCCGGTCCCGAAGGAGATCCGACGCCCGTCCCGCTGCTTCCGGGTCGCGATCTATCCCGATGACCCTCCCATCGGGAGCCAGCTTCTCGAGGATGCGACGCGAATGACCGCCCCCGCCAAACGTGGCGTCCACGACCACGTCGCCATCCGACACAGCGAGTGCCGCCACCGCCTCTTCCAGCATCACCGGCCTGTGACCCGCCACCATCATCCTCCGAACTCCCGCCCCGCAAACTCCTCGACGATCTCCGCGAACGACTCATCCGCTCCGGTCACGTAACGATCCCATTCTTCCGTATCCCAGATCTCCAACCTGTCGTCCACTCCGGCGATCGTCACGTCCCGCCTCAACCCCGCGTACTGACCGAGCTTCGTCGGTATAAGAACCCGCCCCTGGCGATCAAGCGTGGCCTCGAACGCCATCGAGAAGAACATCCTGGAGAGCTGCCGCCCCTTCGCCGTGAGATCCGCGTTAGCCTTGATATTGGCCTTGAAAGCCGCCCACTCGTCAGGGGGGAAAGCGAAGAGACACCTGTCCACCCCCTTCGTAACCACGATCCCACCCTCAAAGTAGGACCGGAGCCTTGAAGGGAGAGTCAGACGCCCTTTCTCATCCAGGGTGTGCTCGTACTCGCCTAAAAGAGCCAGGGTCTCCGCCTCCCACTATGCTCCACTTTGACCCACAACTGCGGAAATTGTTACATAAGCAGGGAATATACGCAACGCAGCGCCGTAAATCCGCCCTCAGTACGTCCATCTAGAGCGGTTTTCTGGCTTTATCCCTACCCCCAAGGGGTAAGAGTCCCTACAAAATCAGAGTTGACTGCCGTTTTGGTGACTGGAGGATCTGGAGCGCACTTGGTCGAATTGAAGGCTTATATAGATGGAATGGTGTGCGAAACGCAATATGTAGTGTTTTGTTGAAAAGTTTTGAGGTGGGACGAATTTGAGGCGGTGTTCGATTGCGGTGGGAGTACGACCCCGTTTCGGCGGGAGGGTGTATGGAGCGGCCGGGGGTGGGCCCACCAGGACTCGAACCTGGGACCGTCCGATTATGAGTCGGATGCTCTAACCAACTGAGCTATGGGCCCCCAGTGGCTACGGGCCGAGACCTGGGGCCTGGCCTGCTCCACCGTGCTCCCCTGGTAGGACTCGAACCTACAACCCTTCGGTTAACAGCCGAATGCTCTGCCGATTGAGCTACAGGGGAAAGCTGCGGGTGCGATTATATGCGTCGGGCGAGCGAGCTTCAAGGTTCGGAGGATACGGCTCGCAGGGCTTCCTTGAGCCTCTGTATCTCTGAGTGGAGTCGCTCCTTGGCATCGAGGTCCGGCGCGTCCTGCTTGGCGCGCTGGCGGCTCAGAATGGCGAGCCTCAGCCACGACTCCCTGACAACGGCTTCGGAGGGATAGAGCTTCTCGCCTTCCGCGTATAGGGCTGCTATCTGCTCCATCAAGTCTCTGGCTCGATCGTCGGCCAGGACTGCGTCGAGGTCATCTCCTGCGTGCTCGGATAATAGAGTGAAGAGTCGAGCCTGGGCCTCGTCCGCGAAGTCAGGCGCGCCTAGCATGACGGGTTCCGGTATCTCGGCGGCTGAAACCCCCTCGCGGAGTGGTCGACTGGTGAGATCCGGCCGGGTGAGGATCAGCGCGAGGACTTCGCGTCCGGCCCGCAGTATGGGGCTCTGGGCGGCGCTCTGTACGGTTGAGGGCCGTGTCCTCGCGTCCCGACGACCGTCTGGACCGTTTGACCCTTGCAGAGCCTCCGGGCTGACCCCGAGAGCCTCCGTGGCTACCCGGATCGCATCCCGATAGAATACGGGATCGTCGATGTCTCTTAGCAGGTCCCGTATCTCGGAGACCGTGCGAGCGCGTTCGGCGGCATCAGAACCTCGGGCCTGGTCGGCCTTGCGGCGAAATATGTACTCCAGAACGGACGTGGCTGCGGTGAGTAAGTCGGTAAACTCTTCCGGCTGGTGCTTAAGGAGCCAGTCCGCTGGATCTTCGGAGAGACGCACGACGCGGAGATCCAGTTTCAACTCGGAGGCCGTGACGGCGGCGCGCTCTATGGCCTTCTCCCCCGCCGTGTCGGGATCGAAGAGCAGGTAGATCGTGTCCGCGTAGCCGCTCAGGGTCTTGAGATGAGCGGGGGTGGTGGCGGTGCCCAGCGTCGCGACGGCGTTCTTTATCCCGGATTGGTACAGCATGAGCACATCCGTATAGCCCTCGACGACGAGCGCGGCCCTCTCCCGGCGGATCGCCTCCGCGACCTGCGGGAACCCATAGAGCAGCTCGCGCTTGTTGAATACGTCGGTCTCCGGCGAGTTGAGGTACTTGGGGTGATCGTCTCCGAGCGCGCGGGCACCGAACCCGACCATCCTCCCCCGCCGGTCAGAGATGGGAAAAGTGATCCTGCCGGCGAACCGCTCGCCGCCGCGGGAGGAGAGAATCCCGGCGGCGTCCAGGATGCGACGGTCCAGTTCAAACCTTCCGGCCACCCCCGAAAATCCCGAACTGCCTCTCGGCGGCGCGTAGCCCAACCGAAATTCTTCTATAGTAGAAAGTACCAATCCGCGCTGTTTCAGGTACTCGCGAGACTCTTCGGCCTGGGGAGTTTGGGACTTCAGCAGGTACTTGTGATAGTAGATCGCGGCGGCTGCCAGCGCCTTGTGTATTTTGCGTCGGCGAAGGGTGCGATCCCGGGCGGCTTTCGAGTCGGCTTCAGAGCCTCCCTCGAACTCCAGTTCCGTCCCGGAGCGTTCCGCCAGGTACGAGACGGCCTCGGCGAAGGAGAGGGATTTCAGGTCCGTGACGAGTTTGATGGCGTCGCCGCCCCGCTGGCAACCGAAGCAGTAGTAAAAACCCTGCTCTGGAGTAACGCTAAAAGAAGGCGTCTTCTCCTGATGGTCGGGATAGGGACAGAGACCGGAGAAGCGGGCGCCCTGTCTTCTGAGCGCGGTGAACTCCGAGGCGACCTCGACGATATTAGAGGTCTCACGGATAGTCTCGATGCTGCGCTGCGAGATCCTCATCTACGCTCGTTTGTTATACGTTCGTACAAAAATATTCCCTGATCCTAGATCGAATGCGCGCTAATGTTACTCTACAAACCATGAATATCTCCCGCTACCTGGATCAGAAATCCGACAACGAGTACGCGAACCTGCCGCCGGGCGTAGAGTTCGAGAAGAAAGACGAGCCTCTCCGACGGGATATAAACCTGCTCGGCCGCATCCTGGGACAGGTGTTGGTCGAGCAGGAGGGCGCGGATCTGCTGGATGCAGAGGAGGACCTGCGGCTCCTGTGCAAGCGGCTGCGCTTCGACTACGACCCGGAGCTCGACGAGCGTCTGAGACGGCGCATAGAGAAGATGGACGCGGGCGAACTGGGACGGATCGTGCGGGCGTTCTCCGTGTATTTTCAGCTTGTGAACATCGCAGAGCGTTACCATCGGGTACGGAGACGGCGGCAATACGAGACCTCGCCCGACAACCCGCCCCAGAGGGCGTCGCTAGCCAGCGCGCTCTCACGGCTCGCCGCAGACGGCATGGACGCCGCTCAAATTCAGGAGACGATTGACGACCTGAACGTGGGGCTGGTGCTGACGGCCCACCCGACAGAGGCTCTGCGAAGGAGTGTCCGGCGCAAGCACGAGAGGATCGGGGAGATGCTGGAGCAGATCGAATCCGGTCTCACTACCTGGAAGGAGCGCCAGCGTCTTGAGGAGAAGCTGGCGGAGGAGACAACGATCCTGTGGCAGACGGAAGAGTTGCGCTCGCGGCGCCCGGCCGTCTCGCAGGAGATACAGCGCACCCTGCTCTTCTTCGAGCACCCGTTGATAGACGCCACCCTAGACGTCTACCGGGAGTTCGAGAACGAGCTGGCGAACCGCTTCCCGGATTCTGCCTTGGAGGTCGGGAGGGTACTCGAGTTCGGCTCCTGGGTGGGGGGGGATCAGGACGGCAATCCGTTTGTGAAGCCGGAGACCCTCACCACAGCCCTCGGCCTGCACCGGGAGGTGATCCTCAAGCGCCACATATCGGCGGTCCTCGCACTGGCGGATCACATGAGCCAGTCCTCCAAACTGGTCGAGGTCTCTGAGGAGCTGGCGGCTTCAGTGGAGCGGGCGTCCGTGTCTCAGCCGGCTGATGTGGAGCGCCACCGCGGCGAGGACACGAACGAGATCTACTACCGCAAGCTCACGATCATCGCCGAGCGGTTGAGGCTGACCCTGGACTCCCCCGGCTCGCGCGATGCCTACTCGGGCGTCTCGGAGTTCCTGGACGACTTGATGATGATCCGCCGCAGCCTCATCGGTCGCGGAGGAGAACGAGTCGCCGATGGAGGTTTGAGAGACCTCATCCGGCAGGCTGAGGTATTCGGGTTTCACCTGGCGAAGCTGGACGTCCGGCAAGAGAGCAGCAGGGTGATGGAGGCAGCAGGGGCGCTAATCTCGCCACATGAAGGCAAGGATCTCGCCGACATGGACGAAGAGGAGCGCGCAGCTCTCCTGCGGGACCTGGCCGGAGACCCGGACCTGGACCTTCCTCAGCCGGACGGAGTGACGGAGGAGGTCCGGGACGTACTGGAGACTTTCGAGCGTATCCGGCGCGCGAAGGACGAGTTCTCGGAGCCGCCGGTCGAAACTTTCATCCTGAGCATGGCGCGGCAGGCGAGCGATGTGTTGAGCGTGCAGTTGCTGGCGAGGCGAGTTGGCCTGTTGGAGGTAGACAGCGAGGGCCGCTGCGAGGCGAGTTATCTGCGGATAACGCCGCTCTTCGAGACCATCGAGGACCTGGAGCGCGCGCCCGAGGTCCTGCGGCGGCTCCTCGATGACTCGTTCTACCGCTCGTCTCTCGCAAAGAGCGGCGACGTGCAGGAGATCATGCTCGGCTACAGTGACTCCGGGAAGGACGCGGGCTACGTGACGAGTAACTGGACGCTGTACAAGACGCAGAGCCGGCTGACCGACGTGGCGCACGAGTACGGCGTAAAGCTGCGACTCTTCCACGGACGCGGCGGCAGCGCCGGACGGGGCGGCGGCCCCAGCTACAACGCCATCATGGCCCAACCCCCCGGAACCCTGGACGGCAGCATCAGGATCACGGAGCAGGGCGAGGTCATCTCGTTCAAGTACAGCATGCGGGGCCTCGCCCGGCGTAACCTGGACACAGTCCTCGCGGCCGTGCTGGAAGCGACCGTGACGCAGAGTCACGAAGACCTCGCCCCTGAATGGACATCGGTCCTCGACGAAATCTCCGGGCGAGCGTCCGAGACATACCGCGCCCTGGTCTACGAGGATGAGGACTTTCTACCGTTCTTCTCCGGGGCGACCCCGATCGAGGAGATCTCTCTTCTGAACATGGGCAGCCGCCCGGCCCGCCGCGTAGGGAAGCCGGACGTCTCAAGCCTGCGGGCGATACCGTGGGTCTTCGCCTGGACCCAGAACCGTTTCCTGCTCCCGTCCTGGTACGGCGCGGGCACGGCGCTCGGTAACTACATCCAGCAACCTGACGGCCTGGCGACCCTGCGAGACATGTACCGGCGGTGGCCGTTCTTCCGCACCCTGACGGACTTCATGCAGATGACCCTGGCGAAGAGCGACCTGCGAATCGCGCGGACTTACACCAGCCTTGTGGAAGATGCAGGGGTGCGGGAACGCCTGTGGCAGCGTATCGCCGAGGAGCATGCAGCGTGCTCCGAGGCCATCCTGCTCATCACTGAGAACGACAACCTCCTCGATGACAGCCCGGTGCTGCAACGTTCGATCAGGCTCCGCAATCCTTATGTGGACCCGCTGTCTTATATTCAGGTCAGCCTGTTGCGCCGCCTCCGAAGCCTTCCCGAAGACTCTCCGGAGCGGGCGGGCGTGCTCGAAGCTCTGCTTCTGACGGTATCAGGTATATCCTCCGGCTTGCTGAACACCGGCTAGCGTCTACGCGAAGATCTCGCCTCGCGGCAAAAAGAGCCTGCGGTAAGTCGCGATAGCATAGCGGTCGGTCATACCAGCCACGAAGTCAATCGTCTCTGAAATAGGGTCCTCGTCGCTGTTGGCGCGCTCCTCGGCGTGCTCCAGGTAATACTCGAAGAGCGAAGATACGACCCCCGCCGCCTTGCGGTTCTCTCTGGAGTCGGGATTGCGGTACACGTTATCGAAGAGCCACGTCCGCAACTCCATGAGCGCAACGTGAACCCTATCGGAGAGAGCTATCTCACCCTGTTTCTCAGATGTAGAAATCATGTCGCGCACCAGCGTGTCTATCCTGGCGCTCATCTCCCTGCCGAGTATGGCCAGAGGCGCCTGTGGAAGGTCTTCAAAGTCTATTACGCCCGCTCTTAGGGCGTCATCCACGTCGTGGTTCACGTAGGCGATCCTATCCGCGATCCGGACGATCTCGCCTTCCAGCGTCGCGGGATGACCTTTCCCTGTATGGTTAAGTATCCCATCTCTTACCTCCAGGGTGAGGTTGAGTCCTTTACCACCTTTCTCCAGTTTGTCCACCACGCGCAACGAGTGCTCATTGTGGCGGAAGCTGCGGCCATGGGGAGCGAGAGCGCGGGCGAGAGCCTCCTCCCCGGTGTGTCCGAACGGAGTGTGGCCGAGGTCATGGCCGAAGGCCACGGCCTCCGCGAGGTCTTCGTTCAGTTCGAGGGCGCGGGCGATGGTGCGTGAGATCTGCATCATCTCCAGCGTATGGGTGAGGCGGGTACGGTAATGGTCTCCATCTGGAGCGATGAAGACCTGCGTCTTGTGCATCAGGCGCCGGAAGGCCTTTGCGTGAATTATGCGATCTCGGTCCCGCTGAAACTCGTTGCGGACGCCGTCGGGTGGTTCTGGCTTGACGCGACCGGCGCTCTTCTCACACGCCCGAGAGCGTAGAGTTGTCACGCGGGTCGCCGGGTCCCGGTGTCGGACAACGGCGCGGCGGTATTGACCGTCGCACCAGGAGCGTGCGCGGAAAGGTGCGCGCGGACTACTCGAAGGACGCTCTCTTCCAGACCATCCTGGACCATGGCGTCCCGGACGGGACGCTCGATCAAGGCATGGAGACTCTCCAGCACCTGCGGCGCCAGGGGAAAAGTGTCGCTCGCCGCAGCCCGGCACTCCGCGCACAGGACGCCGCCCAGACCCGGTGCGAAGTACGGCGGTCCGGATACTTCGGGATCGGCGCCGCAGTTCAGGCAGGCGTCGAGGTGCGGAGCGTACCCGGCCAGGATCGTGAGCTTGAGGACGAACGCGGCTTCGACCGCCCGATAGCCAGAGTCGCGGCTTTCGAGCGAATCGAGAGCGTGGTAAAGGAGGTTGAAGACCCGGCGGTCGGCCTCATCCCCACCAGAGAGGGCGCGCACGGCCTGAACCATCCTGCCCGCCGCCTCGAACCGCGCCAGGTCCTCGCGGACTACGTGGAAGCTCCGCAGCACCTCGACCTGGGTGACGGTATCGAGCGTGCGGCCCCCGTAGGCCATAAAGTCCACGCAAGATAGCGGCTCCAGCCGCGCTCCAAACCGGGAGCGAGTGCGCCGGATGCCCTTGGCTATCGCCGAGATCAGACCGGCGTCCTGGGTATACAGGTCAAGGATGCGGTCGGCCTCGCCGTAACGGATCGAGCGCAACACGATCCCTTTACTCCTGTAGAGCGCCACCCTCGGCCTCTTCCATAATCGCCACGCTGGCGCTCATACCGAGGCGCGACGCCCCAGCGTTGAGTATGTCGAGCGCCTCGTCCAGGGTGCGAATGCCTCCCGATGCCTTTACGGCCAGTCCCTCCGGCGCTTCTTCGCGCAACAACGCCACATCCTCTACGGTCGCGCCCGACGGAGCGAAGCCGGTAGAGGTCTTAATAAAATCCGCGCCGCTGGCGGCGACGATCTGGGTGGCCAGCCGCTTCATCTTGTCCGTGAGGTACGCAGTCTCAACTATCACTTTAACTACAACGTCGTTGAGCCCATTGTTCATCGCGACAACGCTGACTTCCTGGTTGAGGCTGACGAGCTCCTCGGCGACATAGTTGAAGTCGCCCGAGAGGAACCGGGAGATATTCATGACCACGTCCAGCTCCGAGGCCCCGCCGACGATCGCGTCCCGGACAGCCTGGACCTTGATAGAGGTGGTGTCCGCTCCGAAGGGGAAGGAGACTACGGTAGCGACTTTCACGTCCACGCCGCGCAGCTGCTTGGCCGCAAAACGTACGTAGCACGGCGGAATGCACACGGCGGCGAAGTGGTAGTGGGCCGCCTCTTCACACAGGCGAGCGATGTCTTGCTCCGTAGCATCCGGTTTGAGGAGCGTGTGATCCACCGTCTTCGCAAACTCCCGGACCCTCATAGCCACGGCTCGACCTCCCGACTCCACTCTACCCAACACACCCCCGACATTATAACCCCAGCCTCTCCAGGAACTTGGGATCACTCCTCCATCCTGGAGTAACCTTTACCTTCAGGTCGAGATAGATCCGGGTTCCGAGCAGACGTTCGACGTCGCGGCGGGCTTCAGTGCCGATCTGCTTGATGGTCTTGCCGCCCTTGCCGAGGACTATCATACGTTGGGTGGCGCGCTCGACGTGGATGACGGCGTAGACAACGGTGACGTTCTCCTTACGCTCCACCTCGTCTATCTCGACGGCGACGGCGTGCGGCACCTCCTCCCGGAGCACGCTCAAAGCCTTCTCCCGGACGTACTCTCCGAGGATCAGGGTCTCCGGGTAATCTGTTACGGTCCCCTCAGGGAAGTATTGGGGGCCAAGAGGCAGAAGCCGGGAGACCGTTTCCATAAGCGGCTCGACGTTCCGCCCGGTGACGGCGCTGAGTAGAAAGACGTCCTTCCATCCGGCGAGCTTCGAGACCTCATCCACCAGGGGAAGCGCATCGGTCTCGCGCGAGAGCAGGTCCACCTTGTTGATCCCCACGAGGACCGGAGTGCCGGAGCGAGCGACGAGGTCCGCAACGTAGCGGTCGCCGCTGCCGATGCCCCTCGCGGCCTGCGCGGCGTCCAGTAGGAAGAGGATCACGTCCGACTCGCCCAGACTGTCGAGGACCTGTTGCTGCATCCGGGCGCGCAGGGTATCGCGCGGTTTCTGGGAACCGGGGGTGTCGATGAAGACCGCCTGATAGCCGGGACCATTACGAACGCCCCGCACCGGCCCCCGCGTCGTCTGAGGACGCGGAGAGGTGATCGAGACCTTCTTTCCCACCAGCCGGTTTACCAGCGTGGACTTCCCGACGTTTGGGCGGCCCACGACAGCGACGAAGCCGCTCCGCAGGTCTTCCTCGGCGAGCGCGTGGTCCAGCGCCTGACTCATAGCGACTCCGGCCCGAAGGAGTTGGGCAGTATCTCTTCGAAGGGATAGCTGCGAAGACCATCCGCGTCTTCGACCACCACCTCCTTGCAGCCAAACTCCCGGAGCACCTGCCGGCAGGCGCCGCAGGGGAAGCACGGCGCGGCGTTAGGGCTGTGGACGGCGACGAGCCGGACGCTCCTGTCGTCCGGGTTCGAGAGCGCCATCGCGGCTGCGGCGTTGCGCTCGGCGCAGATGCCGAGCCCGTAAGAGGCGTTCTCGACGTTACAGCCGGGGAAGAGCTTTCCACCCTCGGTCAGGATAGCGGCACCGACGTGGAAGTTGCTGTAGGGCGCGTAGGCGTTGCAGGCGGCGGAACGAGCCGCGGCCATCACGTCTTGGCGGTCCATACTTACCTCCTTCAAAAGCGGCGTCATAGGAACTGAAAGATCGCGACTGTTATGAGGACCCCGATCAGGGCCCCGGCCACGACCTGATAGACGTCGTGGGTGCCGCTCTCCACGCGGCTCTGGCACACCAACAGGGCCATGAGTAAGGTTATCAGGGACACGAGACCCCCGTAGCGACCCTCGGCCGCTATGAAGCTGGCAGCCACCCAGCCCGCGAAAGACACCGCCGCGTGCCCGGACGGCATCCCGCCGGAGAACGAGTTGGGCGCCCGCGTGAGAGCCTTGATGAGCAGCACCGCAAGAGTCACGACGCCCAGAGAGACCAGCGTGAGGTGTCCCGGCCAGGCGCGCACCGTCTGCAGGGCGTTCAGGGAGAGCGGCCCAAGGTTGTCGGCCAGAATCAGATAGCCTACCAGCACCGCGCCGATACTCGTAACCAACACGGCTCCGGCGGAGACGTCCTTGGCGAGTTTGGCGAGAGGATGGTATTCGCGCGTTGCGAGGTCCACCGTGAACTCGATGGCGGTATTGAACATCTCGGTGACCAGCACGACCAGGATGACGATCACGAGCGCCGCCAACTCGAGCGCGCTCACCTGAACCAGCAGGCTAAGTACCAGCACTAACACCGCGGCCACGACGTGGAAGCGCATGTTCCGCTGCGTCCGGACCGCGAAGATGAGACCACGATATGCGTGGTTGAAGCTGCGGGCGACGCCCTGCTGGCCCTTCTTTGGCTGCTCCGCCGGTCGCGGCTCCTCTAGCCGCCTATCCTGCTCGCTCACGCGCGCTCTCCATTACGGCCGCCTGCACGCGGGCCATCTCGGTGTCCTCGAACTGATCTCCGTGGTCCATGCCGCTCAGGTGCAGGGCTCCGTGAACCACGAGCTCCTCCACGCCCATCTCCGGGTGCGCGCAGTCCGGGGCGATGACGACCTCTCCGACCATCTCTCCATATGGCCCGTCCACCTCGAAGCTGAGGACGTCCGTCGTGCGGTCCACCCCGCGATACTCGCGGTTCAACTCATGGATCGTCTCCGGGTCTACGAGTGCGACGGAGACCTCGCCCAGCCGCTCCAGGTCGAAGCCCCGGGCGGAGAAGGCGGTGGCGCACAGGTCCGTGACGCGGGCGGCATCCAGTCCTCCGTAGCTGACCTCGTCCAGTAACGCTACCGAGAAAGGCACGGGAGTACCGCGGTTCAGGTCTGGCTCCCGGCGGGCTTGCCCGCGATCTGACCGACAGGCGGCTTCTTCTCGGCGGGGGTAGCTTCCGGGTACTCGATGCGGGGTCCCAGGAAGCCGATCAGGGCCTCCAGTATCGCCTCGCCCACGGCGTGTATCTCCTGCATCGTCAGCTCGCACTCGTCGAACTGACCGTCTTCCAGCTTGTGCCGGATCGTGTCGGAGACCACGTCCTCTATGCGCTTAGGCGTCGGCTTGGCGATGGACTTCACGGTCGCCTCTACGGAGTCCGCGATCATGACGATTCCGGCCTCCTTGCTGCGCGGACGTCCGCCCGAGTACCGGAACTCTGACTCGCGCACGGTCGTGGGGTCGGGGGCGAGGTCGCGCGCCTTGCGGAAGAAGTATTCTATGCGCGTGGTGCCGTGGTGCTGAGCGATTATGTCCAGGATCTCCTGCGGCAGCCCCCACATGCGCCCGATCTCCAGTCCGTCCTTGACGTGGCGCTTTATGACCCTGGCGGAGAGAGCCGGGCTCAGAGTCGCATGCGGGTTCACCTGAGCGATCTGGTTCTCGATGAAGTACGCTGGATGCTCCATCTTGCCGACGTCGTGATAGTAAGCCCCGACACGCGCGAGCAGAGTATCCGCCCCGATTCGCTCCGCGGCGTTCTCCGCCAGGTTTCCCACCTGCATCGAGTGCGAGAACGTGCCGGGCGTCGTCCGCAGGAGCTTCTGCAACAGCTCGTTGCCGGGGTCAGAGAGCTCCAGCAGCTTCATTGGAGTGAGTATGTTGAAAGCGTCCTCCAGCAGCGGCAGCAGCATCATGGCGATCATGAGCGAGAGCAGACCATTTCCCAGACCAAGAGCGCCCTGCTGCAGCGCCACGCCCAGGTCGCTGCCGCCCACCAAACTGACCGCGAATGTAATACCGGCCATCACGACGGCGATGAACAGACCGGCCTTCAGAAGCTGTTGACGCGAGGTTACGCGGACTACCGTATAGATGGCGAAGCCCGATGTCAGGAGCAGCGCGGCGGAGAGCAGGAAGTCATTACCGCCAATTATGCCGACGTTTACCGCCGAGATGACGACCATCAGGAACATCAGGCGCGGGCCGAGGAGGATAGTGCCGATGATCGAGAGCCCGGCCAGCGGTATCAGGTAGGGGTCGAGCGAGAGCAGGACGAACCCTCGCGCGAGCAGGGTGAAGAGGATCGTAAGGGAGGCGGCCAGGACGATGCGGATCATGGCGTTGTTACGCAGGATGCGTTTTCCGAACCGCTCCAGGAAGTACCACGCGACGCCCATCTCGGCGGCCACGACGAGCGCGACACCCAGTATAACCGTCCACGGGTTCGTATCGCGCACGATGCTCAAGGCCTGCAACTGCGCTATCGCCTGACGGTCTATAACCTCGCCGCGCGCGAGGATTCGCTCTCCCTGTTTGATGCTGCCCTTTACCGGCCCGACCTTCGAAGCAGCCTCGTCACGGGCCTTCTGGGTGGCGGCGCGGTCAACCACGTAATTCGGCTCCACAAACTCGCGGCTCAGTACCTCCACCAGAGCGCCCTCCTCCCCAGAGGCATCCCGCACAGCGGCCTCCGAGAGCCGGTTGCGAGCCTCGGAGATCCTCACCACGGAGGCCGGAACCTCTTCGACCGTATCGTCAGCCACGGCGGTAGAGGCGTACATCTCCTGGAGGTTCTCGGTGACGTAAGTCTCGATGTTTTCGAGCTCCTTGTCATCGACGAATACCAGAGCCCGCGCCGACGTCTGAGGCAGATACGACGGCGAGGCGTCGGAGATCTCCTGCGTCTTCTGCTCCGCGGGTTTGTCGGAGGCCCGGATCTTCCTTACCTTGTCGAAGAATTGCTTGACGTTGCCCTCTACGTCCGCCGGGACCTTGGAGCTCTCGCGGTAGACCACGGCGACCGCGTCGGCGGCCTCCTGGCGGGCTTCCTCGGTGGCGGTAGGGTCGGTGTAGGTGACGCTCCGCGGCGCGTACACGTCGGCGTCGGAGACGGCCCCAACCTGGTAGTCCTGACCGTTATCGCTGAACCCCAACGCGGTAAGCGGCCGGTCGTCGAGACCTATGAGCCCGGTAAGGGAGATCCATGTCACGGCCGTGATCGCCACGTAGAGCCTCATACGGGGCAACCGCTCGACCCACGCCCTGAATCGCTCGAACCGCGTCGGTGGGCGGTGGAATTCATCCGTCCTGTTGCCGTTGAGCGCGGCCCTTTTCTCTTTGAGTTTCACGACATCTCCCACGCGGGCACTTTTTAGGCCCCGCTACCTCCCTGGGCATCCTCGTAGGCGTCCACTATACGCATTACGAGGTCGCTCCGTACGATATCGTCGCGCTTGAGCCCAACGAACTTCACCCCCTCGACACCCGTGAGCGTCTGACGGGCGTCTTCGAGACCACTGCGGCGGCCATGCGGGAGGTCTACCTGCGTGACATCGCCCGTGACCACCATCTTCGACCCGAAACCGAGGCGGGTCAGGAACATCTTCATCTGCTGGGGGGTAGTATTCTGCGCCTCATCCAGAATGATGAACGCGTCGTTCAAAGTCCGGCCTCTCATAAACGCCAGGGGTGCTATCTCGATTATACCGCGCTCAAGGTAGCCCTGAAACTTGCCCGGATCTATCATCTCGTAGAGCGCGTCGTAGAGCGGCCGGAAGTACGGGTCCACCTTCGCCATCATGTCTCCCGGCAGGAACCCTAGAGACTCCCCCGCCTCGACGGCAGGACGGGTCAGTATGATCCGTGACACCTCGCCCCGGTTGAGAGCGTCCACCGCCAGAGCGACCGCGAGATAGGTCTTCCCCGTCCCCGCCGGCCCGATGCCAAACACCACGGGCTTCTCCCTTATGGCGTCGGTATATGCTTTCTGGTTGCGCGTCTTGGGGGCCACGCGGCGTCCGCGGTGAGTGAGGATAACGTCGCCAAGCACCCGGCGCCCTTCGCCGCCGTCGCCCATCCTGTAGAGCCGCTCGGCCGTCTCCGGCGTCGGGTGATGGCCGTCCTCGGCAAGCCCGACGAGGCCGTTGAATACCGTCTCCGCCCGCTCGACGGCAGCCTCGGTGCCGCGCAGTACGATCTCGTTCCCCCGCACGATGACCTCGCACTCCACCAACTCCTCGACCCGGCGCAGCACCGTGTCCCGGTCGCCGAAGACCTCCAGCATACGTCCCGGCGGTATGACGATCTTGGCCTCTACCTTGCTACCCGTTGAAGTATCCGTGTGTCCTCCTCCGGTGAAACTTACCTTAACCGGCGCACCTACTGCAAGCGGCCTCTAACCAGCGCCGCCAGATGACGCCCGTCGGCCCTTCCCCCGGCAAGCGCCGTCGCCCGTCCCATCACTCTTCCCATATCCTTCATCTCCGAAGCCCCGGTCTCATCTATCGCCTGCTCGACGATACGCTCCAACTCATCCTCCGAGAGCGGCGCCGGCAGGTACTCCCTGACCACCTCGGCCTCAGCAGCCTCCGAAGCGGCCTGCTCCTCGCGCCCAGCCTTGCCGAAAGCCTCGGCGGACTCCTCGCGCTGCTTGAGCTGACGCCGCAGTACGGCCTGCTCCTCCTCTTCCGAGAGTGATCTCCCGGCCTCTATCTCGCCATTCTTTAGTGCCGCGTTCAGCATCCTGAGCGTCTCCACCCTGCGCCGGTCGCGGTTCTTCATCGCGGCTTTCGTGTCCTGCTGTATCTGATCCGCTATGCTCATGAATTCTATCCTCTCTCCACCTTGTGGCCGAAACTTTAATCCTACAAGGTACATGCTCGCAAGCAGTCAGGACCTGGCCCTCCCGAGATCAGACCTGTCCAGCACCGCCCGCGCGCGCGCCACGGCGATGATCCCTGCCGTCTCGCTCCTTAACCTGTAGGGTCCTAGCTGCGCTGCCATCAACCCGGCCTCTGTCGCGATGCGCAGCTCCCCCGCGCTCCATCCGCCCTCCGGGCCGACGAAGAGGCTGACTTCGTCTTCCCGCAAACAGTTTTCGAGCGGCGGAAGGTCGGGCGCATTGTGCAATATCACCCCGGTCGCACCAACTCTGCGGACAGCCTCCTCAAACATCACGGGCTCCGGCACTTCGGGGATGCGAAGCTGCAGGGACTGGCGGGCCGCGGATTCCGAGATCCTCCGCCAGCGCTCCAACTTCGCAGCGCGCTCGTCCAACCGGACCACTCCATGCTCCGTTACGAGCGGCACAACGCCAGCGGCCCCCAACTCCGTGGCTTTCTCCACGACGAGATCCATATGCCGCCCCTTCGGGACCGCCTGATAAAGAATTACCTCTCCACCCGGCGCGGGTTCGCCACCGAGCGACTCCACCACGACCGCCTCCCGTCCCTCCCGAAGCTCGGCCAGGAATAAGCAGCGCGCGCCATCAACGACCTCGAAAGCATCTCCCGGCCTGCCGCGCAGTACCTTGAGTACGTGATGCGACTCCTCTTCCGGAAGGTTGAAGGACTCGCCCTTGATCAAGGTCCAGTCCACGAAGACGCGCGTGATCGGCGTCCGAGAGATCCGGGCTGTTATCGGAAAACACCTCTTAGCCGGTCGAAGAACGTCCCGTGCGAACCGTTGTACGTCTCTTCCCCGCTCACCGCGCCGAACCTCTCCAAGAGCTCGCGCTGCTCGGCCGTGAGCCGGGTCGGTACCATTACGTCCACCACGACCTTCAGGTCGCCGCGCCCGCGCCCCCGCAGACGCGGCATCCCCTCGCCCCTCAACTTCAGCGTAGTGCCCGGCTGCGTACCCGGTTCGATCTTTACCTCGGTCCCACCGTTCAACGTCGGAACCTCGACCTCAGTGCCGAGAGCCGCCTCCACGACGTTGACCCTCATCCGGTGGATCAGGTCTTCCCCATCCCTCATCAACTCCGGGTCTTCCTTGACCTTCACCACAACGTACAGATCTCCCGGCGGAGCGCCCGGCTCGCCGGCATGTCCGCCGCCGGAGATCCTGAGCTTCATCCCCTCCTCGATGCCGGGCGGGACGCGCAGCCTGTGAGACTCGACCTCGGAGACCCGGCCACTCCCCCGGCAGTTGTCGCAGTACACGTCAATAACCCTGCCGCGGCCGTCGCACGCCGAACATGCCTGCGTGGTGACCATCTGACCCAGGAGGCTCTGCCGGACCGTCCTCACCGCTCCGGCTCCGCCGCACGTCCCACAAACGTGCGATTCTGTCCCCCCTACTCCGTCACACACGGAGCAGTTCTTAACAGTCTGAACTTTTACATCACGGTCAGCTCCGAACGCCGCCTCGCGAAGATCAACCTCGACTTCAACCTGCGTATCCGCGCCGCGAGCCGGGCCGCGGGAGCCGGTGGAGCCGAAGAAGGGATCGCCGCCGAAACGGTCTCCGAAGAAGGCCTCGAAGATATCCTGGAAGCCGCCAAAGGGATCGCCGCCGGGATATGCGCCGCCTCCGCGCGGCACCTGATGACCGTAAGTGTCGTAGGCGCGCCGCGATTCGGAGTTGGAGAGGACTTCGTAGGCTTCGGTCAGCTCCTTGAAACGCTCCTCGGCTCCGTGGTCGTCCGGGTTGGCGTCAGGGTGATGGTCGCGGGCGAGGCGCCGGTAGGCTTTCTTGATCTCCTGCTCGGAGGCTTCGCGGGGAAGGCCCAGCACTTCATAGTAGTCGCGCTTCGTCGCCAAGCCTAAAACCTGGTGTTGAGGCAGTGGGTCAGGGCGTCGGCGGCAGAGCGCACAGTGGAAATGGCCGCGTCGTAGTCCATACGCTTCGGACCTATGAGGCTCACGACGCCGTAGGGACGCTCGCGGTGGTTGTAGGCGGCGGCTATGAGGCTCGTGCCTGTCAGGTTGTGGAAGCCGTTCTCCGCGCCGATAGAGACCACGACGCCGCTGCTGGATACAGAGCGGGCAAGCGCGTCGCCCAGTAGATTCAGCAGCCACCGGCGGCGCTCGAAGATCTCGATGACGGCCGCGAGGCTCGCCGGGTCGAGGTCGTCCAGCCGCGCCAGTAGCGCCGACGCGCCCTGGATAAAGACTCCGCGCTCCGTGGCGCGTCCGAGGACCGCAACGGCCTCAAGGATCGCGCCGACCACCAGCGGGTTGTGGTCGGAGAGAGCTTTCCGGGCGGCGAGGCCCAGTTCCAGGTCGGTGCCGACGGGCCTTCCGCCCAGCCACGAGTTGAGGGAAGAGAGGATCTCGCGCATCTCCTCCTCGTTTACGGAGGAGGGCAGCGAGATCGTCGCGCTGGCAGAGGCTCCGCTCTCCATCGAGACGACCAGCAGGAACGCTCCCTCGCGCAGCGGTAGACAGTCCACCCGAGCCAGAGAATCGCCCAGGGCGCTCGGTCCCGCGACGACGGCCAGCAGGCGCGTAACCTCGCTCATCCCCTCCGACACGCCACGCAGAAGCTCGTCCACGTTACCGTAACCGTCCGGCGTCTCGAACAACGTCTCTTCCGGCGGCTTTCCGGCCAGCAGGGCGTCCACGTACAGGCGATAGCCCGCGTCCGTGGGGACCCGTCCGGCGGAGGTGTGCGGGTGGGTCAGGAGACCGCGGGACTCCAGGTCCGCGAGCTCGGCCCGGATGGTCGAGCTGCTGGCGTCTATCTCCTCGGAGAGCGTGTGGCTGCCCACCGGGGCGCCGGTCGAGATGTACATCTCCACGGTCTTCGTGAGGATGTCGCGCTGCCTGTCGGGTATGTCGAAAGCTCTCATACTGCTCCGAATTCTACCATGCAAGGCTCCCGGCCCAAGAGCCTCGGGCCGGGATCAGATACGGAGAGCGGCCAGGAACGCTTCCTGCGGAATCTCCACGCGCCCGACCTGCTTCATGCGGCGCTTGCCCTTCTTCTGCTGCTCGAGGAGCTTCTTCTTCCGGCTGATGTCGCCGCCGTAGCACTTCGCGATCACGTCCTTGCGGTATGCGCGGACGGTCTCGCGGGCGATGATGCGCTTGCCGACGGATGCCTGGACCGGCACCTCGAACTGCTGGCGCGGGATCAACTCCTTCAGCTTCTCGGTCAGGGCGCGTCCGCGAGCGTATGCCTTGTCGCGGTGGGCGATGATCGAGAGCGCGTCCACCGGGTCGCCGGAGACCAGCACCTCGACTTTCACCAGGTCCGACGCCTCGTAGCCAAGCGGCTCGTAATCGTAGGAGGCGTAGCCCTTCGTGCGGCTCTTCAGGGCGTCGAAGAAGTCCGTGATGATCTCCGCGAGCGGCAGGTCGTAGGTTAGCTGCACGCGGCGCGTGGAGATGTACTCCATCCCGATGGAGACGCCGCGCTTCTCGTGGCAGAGACCCATTACAGCCCCGACGTACTCTTTCGGCGAGATGATCGTCGCCCGCACCACGGGCTCCCGGATCTCGTCGAAGATCTCCGGCAGATCGCTCGGGTTTGTGACTTCGATAGTCTCACCGTTTACCACGACCTCGTACCTCACGCTGGGTGAAGAGGCGATCAGGTCGAGGTCGAACTCCCGCTCCAGACGTTCCTGGATGATCTCCATGTGCAACAGCCCCAGGAAACCGCACCTGAACCCGAAACCCATCCGAGAGTTCTCCGGCTCGAAGAAGAGGGAAGCATCGTTTAGTTGCAGCTTGGAGAGCGCGTCCCGCAGCCGCTCGAAGTCGTCTCCATCCGTCGGATACAGCCCGGAGAAGACGGTCGGCAGGGCCTCCGCGTATCCCGGAAGCGGCTCCGAGGCCGGATGTTCAACCGTCGTCAGCGTGTCGCCCACGCGCAGAGCCTCGATGTCCTTCAGGCCCGCGATGATATAGCCGACCTCGCCGGTCCCGAGCACCGGAAGAGCGGTGGGTTTCGGGGAGTAGCAGCCGACTTCCAGAAGCTCGAACTGCTCGTCGCTGCCCATCGCGCGGACCTTGTCGCCCTTCTTCAACTCGCCGTCGAAGAGCCGGGCCAGGGATACTACGCCGCGGTAGGGATCGTAGTAGGAGTCGAAGATCAAGGCCCGCGTCTCCTCGCGCTCCGTAGCCGGCGCGGGAACCCGGTCCACGATGGCGTCGAGGACATCCGTAACGCCTTCGCCGGTCTTGGCGGAGATCTTGAGTATGTCCTCCTCGTCCACTCCCAACAGCTCGACGATCTCCTCCGTAACGGCGGGCACGTCGGCTATGGGGAGGTCTATCTTGTTGAGTACGGGGATGATCTCCAGGTCGTGCTCCATCGCCAGGTACAGGTTCGCGAGCGTCTGGGCCTGGATGCCCTGGCTCGCGTCCACGATGAGCAGCGCTCCCTCGCAGGCGGCGATAGCGCGCGAGACCTCGTAGGCGAAATCCACGTGCCCTGGGGTGTCGATCAGGTTCAGCGCCCACTCCCCGTCGTCCCGTTTGTACAGGACGCGGACGGCCTGGGCCTTGATCGTAATGCCCCGCTCGCGCTCGATGTCCATGGTGTCCAAGATCTGGGCCATGCGGTCACGCTCGGGGACGGCGTCCGTTATATCCAGCAGCCGGTCCGCGAGTGTGCTCTTGCCGTGATCGATGTGCGCGATGATGCAGAAGTTGCGCGTACGTTCGATGTTCTTCACCCGCAGAGTCTAACATGATTGCCGCTTTGTTCCCCATGTGTTACATTCTTCAGGTTGAGTCGTTGACAGTAGCAAGAGGAGCAAGCAGCGTGCCAGCACCATCCAAGCGGGACAAGCAGAGCATTAAGCGGGGAGCGCAGAACAAGGGTGTCCGCACACACCTGCGCAACCTCTCCAAGAACTTCTACAAGGCGCTCGAAGCCGGAGACGAGGATAAGGCCCGCGAGATCCGGGACCAGTCCCAGAGGGCCTACAGCAAGGCTGCCGGAAAGGGCATCATCCACGCCAACAAGGCGAGCCGCAAGGTCAGCCGCTTCGACAAGGCTCTCGCCACCGACCGCGGCTAGAACCAGCCACTAGATACGCACTTCTCCGCCGCCTCCGGGTGGCGGTTTTCTTTTGCTCGTTTTTTACCGGGAAAGCTTCATCACGGCCATCTCGACCTGAAGCTCGTCGGCCAGGTCGCGCCCGCCCTTGAGACCACGTTCGAGGTCCAGGACGATGCCTAGCGCGTCTTCGAGGGTCCCACCATCTAACCGGCGGCTCTGATCTTCCAGTTTCCTGGCTACAAAAGGCGGCACCTTTAGCTGGCTCGCGATCTCGCTTCGCGGCGTGCCGGCCTCCGAGAGTGCGCGGGCGCGGGCCAGCAGGTGGAACTGGCGCCGCATCATGTACGTGACGCGCAGCGCCGGCTCGCCGGTCCCGATGAGGTCCTCCAGCAAACTAATCGCCCTGCCCCGGTCCCCGCTACCCAGGCTATCCACGAAGGCGAAGATGTTGGACTGCAAGTCAGGGAGACATAGCTTATCCACGTCTTCGAGCGTAGCAGCGCCGTTTTCTACATAGAGGGCTAGCTTCTCAGCTTCACGGGCCGACCGCACCTTGTCCCCGGAGCAACGGTCCGTCAGGTCCTGAGCGACGTCCTCGGATATTTCCAGTCCCTGTTTCCTGGCGTAGCCGACTACCCACTTCACGAGAGCCTTGCCGGTTGGCTGCGCGAAGTCGTGGACCTCGCCGGACTTCTTGACCGCGGCGAGCAGCTTCTCTCTCGCGCCGAGCTTCTTACCGAGCATGACGAGGTCGGTGTCGGGAGACGGGTCCTCCACATAACCGAGGACCCTGTTCTTCTGGGCCGCGTTCCACGCATCGAGGTTGCGGAGCAGCACCATCGTA
>DASSMB010000266.1:0-5321 GCA_035689095.1 Rubrobacteraceae bacterium
TCCCCGGCCCTTCTTCTTTGTCCGCGAACTAGCCGTTTCTCCAGTTATAAACTAGCCGAACGAGGGATGGCGGTCTCTCTTGCGAGGGATACATTATCTCCAGATGGAACCTGATCTGGAGATGAGTATGGAGCGTAGAGAAGAGAGCCTGGCCGCTCTGGCGGCTCTATCGGATGGGATGGCCGCGCTCGTGGAGCAGACCGGGCCTGCGATAGTGCGGGTGCACGGACGGCGGCGGCCTTCGAGTGGTGTGGTGTTCACGCCGGAGATGGTGCTGGCGGCGAGCCACGCCCTGGAGCGAGAGGAAGACCTGTCGGTCGGGACTCATGACGGTAGAACGCTGGGGGCGCGGCTGATCGGTCGGGACCCTGCAACGGACCTGGCGGTACTGAAGGTGGAGGGTCTGGCGGTCGAGGCGGCGAGGCTGGCGGAGGGAGAAGCCCGGGTGGGGCAGCTCTCGCTGGCGGTCGGGCGATCCGGGCGGGGAGAGGGACCGATTGTCTCCGTGGGTGTGATCAGCGCCGTCGGGGGGCCGTTGCGGATGAGGTGGGGGATGAGGTTGGAGCGGTACATAAGGACCGATGCTCAGGTGTTCCCCGGACTCTCCGGAGGGGCGCTGGTTGATGCGCGGGGCGGTGTGCTGGGTGTGCTCACGACCGGGCTGGCGAGAGGAGTGTCGCTGGCTGTCCCGGCGGAGCTTGCCTGGCGGGTGGCCGGTGAGATCTCCGAGCGCGGTTCGATCCGCCGCGGGTACCTCGGTATCCTGAGCCAGCCGGTCCGTCTGCCGGACGCCCAGCGGTCGGGGCTGTCTCAGAGGGACGGCCTGCTGGTCGTCGGCGTCGAGGATGGTAGCCCCGCAGCCAGCGGCGGCATGATGGTCGGAGACATCATCATGACGCTGGACGGCCATCCGGTCGAGGAGACCGAGGACCTGCTCGCGCGTCTGACCGGCGATAGGGTGGGCCATCCGGCGGAGGTCGGCGTGCTGCGCGGCGGAGCGAATGAGACGCTCGAAGTCACGGTCGGCGAGCGAGCCTCCCGGCGCTGAACGTCGAAAGCTCCCGGCGGCGTCCGCGTGAGCCCGGACGCCGCGCGAGCAGAGTGGGCGGTATGATGCCGGGCATGAAGGTGTTCGTAGTGGCGTCGGCGCCGGTCGCGCGGGCGGGGCTGCGCGCCATGCTCGCGGAGGAGGACGGCGTCGAGGTCGTGGGCGCGGCCGACTCGTTCGACGCGCCAGGTTTCTCCGGGGCTGATGTCGTGCTTGTCGCGGACGAGGCCCTGGTCCCGGAGGCCGTGGGAGATCTGGCCGAGTACCGTTCTCAGGGACTACTCGTACTCTCTGATGATGAAGGCGCGGTAGCCATGCTCCGCGGAACGGGGCCGGGAGGATGGGGCATGTTGGCCCCGGATGCGCCGCCGGAGGAGATCTCGGCGGCCATCCAGGCCGTCGGTAACGGGCTCGTAGTCCTCCCCGAAGCCCTGGCGGAGCGTCTGCTCGGCGCGCCGAGCGCGTCGGGCGTGATGGACGGAGACGGCGGGGGCGATCTCATGGAGCCCCTCGCGGAACCTCTGACAGCGCGGGAGCGCGAGGTGCTGGATCTCCTCGGCCAGGGCCTCTCCAACAGGCTCATCGCGCGCGAGCTACACATCAGCGAGCATACCGTGAAGTTCCACGTCTCCTCCGTGTACGCCAAGCTCGGCGTGGGCAGCCGGGCTGGCGCGGTGAGCCAGGGCGCCCGGCGCGGTCTGATCTCGCTCTAACCCTCCCGCTACCGCGCACTGCCGGGTATAGAATGAGGTCCTATCGGGGCTGTACGGAGGTGCGAGAGCGGATATGAGGACGCCCGGAATGCTTCTCCTGGTGCTCCTCGCGTGCATTTCGCTGGGATGCGGCGGAGGACGGGACGCCTCTTCGCCAGAGTCGGCGCCGGATGCGCGCTCGGGACCCTCCGCTGCCGGACAGAGAGCGGAGCGGCAGGAACCACAACCCGCCACGAAGGTCATCGTAACCAGCGACGACGCCGCGCTTCCGGACGGATGCCATCCGCGGGAGGCGGCGTTGCTGGTCTCGGACTTCATCAACGCCTTCAACCGCGGCGATGGGGAGGCGTTGGGCCGCGTCTTCTTTATCTCGGAAGGGCCGAGTCCGCCGGACTTCTCCGATACCAGTGTCTATCCGTGGTCCTGGTACTCGGTCAGCCAGGTGGGGGACGGAGGCAAGATCGAGGACGGCTTCACGACCTACGATCAGGGCGAACTCCTGCGCTACTTCGCCTGGCGGCACGAGCGGGGGGAGCGCCTGCGGCTGCTCAAGGTCGGGCTGACCGGACCGGGGATGCTCGGAGAGCGGGGCAACGTGGGCATCGTCTACGTTCTCACCCGTACCGCCGGCGACCTGAAGGCCGGGATGGGAGGCCCGGATGGCGTGGCGTTCGGCAGGGGCGCCATAAACTGCGCGACGCGCAGGATCTTTGCCTGGAGCATGGAGATGCTCGCGGGGGAGACCAGAGGCTCTCGCGCCGCCTCCGAGTGGCTGTGCTCTAACCCGCCCGGCTGGCGTCCGGGAGACGCGGTGGTCGCCTGCGCCTGATATAGAGATTCACAGGATAGCGGTTACGGGGCGATCCTCGTGTCCGCTCACGTCATCCCGCGCTCTCTACGCTGCGGGGCTACCTACAGGATCAGGTGCAGGTCCCCGAACTCGTGCCAGAGATATCCGCTCCGGAGGGCTTCTTCGTAGGCAACCTCCAGGTGCTCTCTCCCCGCTACCGCTTCCAGCATCGCCAGGTGTGTCGAACGGGGCTCGTGTAGCCCGGTGAGCAGCGCGTCCACAGCCCGTACCCCCCGCTCCGGCGTGACGATCAGGCCCGTCCAGCCCTCGCCGGGGCGCGTTACGCCATCCTCGCCGGTTACGGTCTCCAGCGCCCGCACGACCGTGGTCCCGACGGCCACGACGCGCCTGCCGCTGGCATGGGCGGCGTTCACGAGACGGGCAGTCTCCGGGGGGACACGGTAGTGCTCCTCATAGGGAGGCTCGTCGTCTTCGAGACTGGCGACGCCGGTGTGCAGGAGCAGGGGAGCCACCTGGACGCCGTTTGCGACGAGGCGTGCGATAAGTTCCGCCGTGAAAGCCCTCCCGGCTGAAGGCATCTCGGCGCTGCCTCTCTCCGTCGCGTAGACGGTCTGGTAGTAGTCGAGCGGCCAATCTTCTCTGACATAGCCGTACCGGATCGGGAACCCATGATGTTCGAGATACTCGTCGAGCGGTTCCGGCAGGTCGAGGGTCGAGGTCCACAGCCGCGACCCGGAGACGTAGGGAGCTTGAAGCGTTGCCATACCGCCTGCCGGCAACCGGAGCGTCTCGCCGGCTCGCGCGCGCCGGAAAGGCTCCGTGCTCGTACCAACCGGGCGGCGAACCTCCACCGCCCTGAGCCCGTCTGGCAGGCTGGTGGAGAGCCGCAGTTCGAGCGGCGTGCCGTCCGCGCGCCGGGCAGAGAGGGCGGCGTTCATCGTGCCGCTGGTGTTGATGACCAGCGCATCTCCGGCGTCGAGGAAGTCCGGTAAGTTCCGGAAGGTAGAGTGGACCACGCGGTCGCTCCTACGGTAAGAGACCATCAGGCGTACCTCGTCGCGCGCGAGGCCGCGGGCTTCGGGCGGCTCGCTCGCCTCCAGGTCCGGGGGCAGGTCGAAGTCCAGCGTGTGGAAGAGGTTGTGATCGTCGGGGAGCTGGATCGCCTTCAATTCAGACTACTTCCCTTCCGGCGGTCTCCCTGTCGGGAGACCGGTAGAGCGTTATCTGCAAGCCCTCGGCGGTCTGGAGCCGCCGGTTGAGGTGGCCCCAGGGCGTCTCGACCTCGCCACCAAGAGCCTTCGCGCCACCTTCTTGTAGCGCCTCGGCGGTTGACCCGGGGGCCTCGACCTCGAAGGCCAGGCGCACCGGGCCGGAGACGTGCCCGCCGGCTTCGATCTCGTCTGCTTCGACCTCGTCTATATAGGCAGCCTGCGAATGATCTACCAGCTCGATGCTCGCGGGACCGGCTCGCAGGATGATCCCCCGCCCTTCCGGGCGCGACCACTCTTTCTCCACAGCCAGCCCGAAGGCGTCCCTGTAAACGCGCGCCGCCCGGTCGAAGTCGTCTACCGTGAGCGCGACGCGCAGTTGCCGCAACTTTTCTGGACTATTGTCCGTTTCAGTGAGGTTGCGAGCCTGGTAGCGGCCACTCGGGAGGTCATCCGAGATCAAGGCCAGCAGGCCCGGCACGCTCTCATCTGGTAGCGGTCGGTCGCTAATGTCCTCGTCCGGGAAAGCCTCCTGGTGCAACTGGGTCCTCATGTCGCCGGGGTCCACGTGGTAGACGCGCAACTCCGGGTTCTCGGCGGCGAGGATGTTGGAGATCTGCTCGAGCGCGGCCTTGCTGGAGCCGTAGCCGCCCCATCCCGGATACGGCTCGACGGCCGCGTCACTGGTGATATTCAGGATACGGGCGCCGGGCTTCAGTACGTCTTTGAGCGCCTGGATCACGGCGAGCGGCGCTACCGTGTTCGCCCGGTAGACCTCCTCCAGCACGTCCAGCGGGTAGTCCAGGAGGTTCGGCTGCGGGCTGGGTCCGAGGATGCTCGCGTTGTTGACGACTACGTCCAGACCGCCGGCTTCCCGCGCGGCCTCGGCAAGTTTCCGGCGATGCTCCGCATCGGTGACGTCGCCGGGGATCGCGGTTACGTTGGTAAGGTCCGCGAGTTCCGCGCGGACCGCTTCGAGCGCTTCGGCGCCGCGGGCGTCAATTATGAGGTTCCAGCCGTCGGCCGCGAGCCGCCGGGCCAGCGCGAGGCCGAGGCCGCGCGAAGCGCCGGTTACGAGGGCCGTGCGGAAGAGATCGTCGTTCATGGCGTGCCTCCGCGTCCATCATCTGTCCGTTGGTATTTGAATAGAATGTATCGTGCTGTAGGTCTCCTGGAATCGCCAGGACGGACGGTCTTCCGTCTGTACTTTCGTACAGGTTCCGTGAGACTCTACGAGTGTGTTCGAGGGTGTCAGGCTAGTAGCTCTCGGATGTTCTGAGGCGAGGCGGCTACGTTGTCGTCCGTATCGAGATGAGACTGGTACACATGGGTCTCACCAACTCCCATCCCACGCGGATGTCGCTTGCCGCAATACTGGACGAAGTCTATGATGTAACAGCAGGTACGAAGCTCTGATTATTGGTTAAGAACGCAGCGGAGGAAAGCTATGGTCCAGCAGGAAGCGGTCTCGGTTGAAACGTTGAAGGCAATCACCAATGCGTTCAACGCTCATGATCTGGACGCGATCATGGGGTTCTTCG
>DASSMB010000267.1:0-2892 GCA_035689095.1 Rubrobacteraceae bacterium
AAGGCCGAGAAATGCACTTTATGCTACCCGCGCATCGAGGCCGGTCAGCCGACCATCTGCTCCGAGACCTGCGTCGGCAGGCTGCGTTACATTGGATTGATACTTTATGACGCAGACGCGGTCGAGGAAGCGGCCTCCGTCCCGGATGAGAAGGATCTGCTCGAAGCGCAGAGGCGGGTCTTCCTCGACCCCAACGATCCGGGAGTCGTGGAGCAGGCGCGCCTGGACGGGGTGCCGGACGATTGGATCTCCTTCGCCCAGCGATCCCCGATCTACCGTCTGGCTATAGAGTGGGGCATCGCGCTCCCGCTCCACCCCGAGTACCGGACCCTCCCTATGGTCTGGTACGTGCCGCCGCTCTCTCCAGTGATGGGCTTCGTCGAGGGCGAGGGCTCGGAGGCCGACCCGGACGACGTCTTTCCGGCCATAGACGAGCTTCGAATCCCGATAAAGTACCTGGCGAACATCCTATCGGCGGGAGACGAGGAGGTCGTACGCCGCGTCCTCAAGCAGCTCGCCGCCATGCGCCGCTACATGCGTGAGAAGAACCTCTCGGGTACGGTGGACGCGAGCGTGGCCGCCTCCGTCGGCATGAGCCCGCAGGCCATAGAAGACATGTACCGCCTGCTCGCCATCGCGAAGTACGAGGACCGCTACGTCATCCCGCTCGCCCACAGGGAGCTCGCCCACGAGCTATACGAGCAGCGCGGCGCCGCCGGCCTGGACTTCGCCGGCGTCCGCGCTCCAGCCGCCGGCGGGGAGCACAACGCGGCATACTCCTGCAGCCTGGACTTCGAGGGCGGCCCCGGAAGCTGCGCCACCACCGCGAGCGGCGGAGGCCGCAACGAGGCGTTCTACGCCATGAAGGGAGAGCTGGAGAAGAGGGCTCGCGAACTCGGCGGGAAGGTGCGGGCGCCGAACGTCAGTTTCTTTAGTAGCAAGGCGGACTTCGAGGCGTTTCATCTCAAGGGAGAGGGGTCGGGCGCGTGATCTTCTTCAAGCTCCTCTCCATCCTGCTGCGCTACCCTGATGACGAGGTCCTTGAGCATCGGAATGAGATAGCGGAGGCCGTGTGCGAACTGCCCGACTCTCCCGCGAAGGACGCCATACTCCGGTTCCTTGATTACTGGGGGAACGAGCCGCCGCAGCGATTGCAGGAACGCTACATCGCCGCCTTCGACTTCAACCGGCGGGGCTGCCTGTACCTGAGCTACTACCGCTACGGGGACATGCGGGCGCGCGGGCAGGCCCTCGTGGACATGAAGAGCGTCTACGAGCGCTCCGGTTACCCGCTTGATACCACCGAGCTGCCGGATTACCTCCCGCTCGTGCTGGAGTTTGCCTCCGAGGATCTGGAGGAGGGACTGGCGATGATCGCGGAACACTGTGCAGCCGTCGAGGTGATCCGGCGCTCCCTGCGCCACGACCGCAGCCCATATGCTCATCTCATCGAGGCCCTGGGCTTCTTCCTGCCGCGGATAGACGCGCAGACGGAGATGGAGATGCGGAAGCTCATCGTGCAGGGACCGCCGCAGGAGACGGTCGGGCTGGAGCCGTACACCGCTGATGCTCCGGCGGGAGGCGCTTTGGGCAACGTCGCGTTTTATGGGAGGAAGGGATGAGCCTCTGGGACCAGTTCTTGTGGGTCATATTCCCCTATCTCGCCCTGGGCACCTTCGTGCTCGGGCACGTCTACCGCTATGTCTACGACCAGTACGGCTGGACCCCGAAGTCCAGCCAGTTCCTGGAGCGCCGGCTCCTTATGTGGGGCGTCCTCCTGTTCCACTGGGGGTTCCTATTCGTCCTGGCCGGGCACGTGATGGGGCTTTTGGTACCGATAGGCGTCTACAGGTCGCTCGGCGTCACGGACGAGTCGTACCACTTCCTCTCCCTGTGGGCCGGTTCGGTGGCCGGAGTAGCGGCGATGGTCGGCATCCTGCTGTTGAACGTTCGGCGCTGGTTCGTCGGGCGCGTCAGGAACAATACCGATACCATGCGGTTCTTGACGGACGCGGTGCTGATGTTGGTGATCCTGCTGGGACTCGCGGCGACCATCGGATACAGGGTGTACGTCAGCCAGTACGAGCTTCCGCACGCCTTCGAGTACCGCGAGAACATCGGACCCTGGTTCCGTAGCCTCTTCGCGTTCTCGCCGGACCCGCAGCTCATGGTCGGGGCGCCCCTGATCTTCCAGATCCACACCCTCTCGGCATTTTTGCTATTCGCCCTCTGGCCCTTTTCCAGCCTGGTCCACGTCTGGAGCGTGCCTCTCGGCTACCTGCGCCGCAGCTACATCCAGTATCGCAGCTCCAATCCCCGCGCGGCCCTGGACCGCGAACGCGCCCGCAAGGGGGACGGTAATGCTCCCGCCAAGAGGCAGGGCAGGACATTTTAGACGGCCTCAATCCGGAGACGATCATGGCTGAAGAGAACGGACATAGAGGCATGGAACGCGACTCTCGTGCGGTCGCAGAAGCGGCGCGGGAGTCCAGGTGGGAGCGTCCGAGCTTCGGGAAAGAGCTGTTCCTGGGGCGGTTCCGGCCGGACCTGATCCACCCGCACCCCGAGCCGGACCCCGAGGAGCAGCGCCGGGCCGCGGAGTTCATAGGAAAGCTGGAGGGTTTCCTGCGGGAGAACGTGGACGCGGAAGAGATAGACCGCGCCGGAAAGGTGCCGGACAGAGTCGTAAAGGGGCTCGCGGAGCTTGGCGCATTCGGGATCAAGATCCCCGAAGAGTACGGCGGACTGGGACTCTCCCAGTTCAGCTACAACCGGGCGATGGGGCTGGTAGCTTCCTCATCGGCGGCGCTCGTCACCCTGCTCTCGGCGCACCAGTCCATCGGCGTGCCGCAGCCTTTGAAGCTCTTCGGGACCGGAGAGCAGAAGCGGAAG